>JAYVEF010000088.1:0-5007 GCA_043748965.1 Burkholderiales bacterium | reverse complement strand
GCAGGTACGGTCCCGGCCAGAAATAGATTGATACCTTCGGGCGCCAGCAGTATCGTGCCTTTCAGCGCCAGCGCCGTGCAGTGCGCAAGTACCGGTTGACGCAGCGCAGCCGCATCGTCGATGCTGATGAATTTATAGGCGGCGATGTTAACAAAAGGCGACGGCATGACGGGCGCTTGCAGGAGAATAATTGCGCATTATAAGCGTCTGCGCGCTGCTATTGAAACCTTCGGCAGGCATCTGGCGCGGTAAAATAGGGGTATGACAGTACCTCAATTTACCCACCTCCGCCTCCATTCCGAATACTCCATTGTCGACGGTTTGATTCGTATCGACGATGTGGTGGACGCCGCTGCCGCCGACGCCCAGGCGGCGCTGGCGATTACCGATCTGGCCAACCTGTTTGGCATGGTCAAGTTCTACAAAGCCGCGCGCAAAAAAGGCATCAAACCGATCATCGGTTGCGATGTCTGGATCACCAACGATGACGAGCGCGACAAGCCTTCACGTCTGCTGCTACTGGTCAAGAATGCGGCAGGCTATCTGCAGTTGTGTGAATTGATTTCAAAGGCTTGGCTTAGCAACCTCCACCGCGGCCGCGCAGAAATCCGTGCAGAATGGCTGGCGGCATTGGCACCCGCGGGTGGCTTGATCGCGCTGGCGGGTGCCCACTTCGGCGATGTCGGCATTGCGCTGGGAAACGGCAACATCGCCGCAGCCGAACGCCACGCGCGACGCTGGGCCGGTATTTTTCCGGGTCATTTTTATATCGAGATACAGCGCGCCGGCCAGCCGAATCAGGAGGAGCAGGTGCGCCAGCTGGTGGCGCTGGCGGCGCGACTCCAGTTGCCGGTGGTGGCAACCCATCCGATCCAGTTTCTGACCAAAGGCGAATTCATTGCGCATGAGGCGCGCACCTGTATTTCAGAAGGCGAGATGCTCGCCAATCCGCGCCGCCAGAAGCGCTTCAATGATCGCCAGTGCTTCACCACGCAAGCCGAGATGGCGACGCTGTTTGCCGACCTGCCGGGAACGCTGCAAAACTCGGTGGAGATTGCCCGTCGCTGCACGCTGACACTGCAACTCGGTAAGCCAAGGCTGCCGGATTTCCCAACCCCCGAGGGTGTCACGATTGCGACTTTTCTGGAACACGAATCGCAACGGGGCCTGGACGGACGGCTGGCGCAATTGTATCCCGATGCAGTCAGGCGCGACACAGAGCGACCACGTTACGCCGAACGTCTGAAGTTTGAAACCGACACCATCATCACGATGGGCTTTCCGGGTTATTTTCTGATCGTTGCCGACTTCATCCAGTGGGCAAAAAATAACGGCGTGCCGGTCGGGCCGGGACGCGGCTCGGGTGCTGGTTCGCTAGTCGCCTATTCGCTCGGGATCACCGATCTGGATCCGCTCGCCTACAACCTGCTGTTCGAGCGTTTCTTGAATCCGGAACGGGTTTCGATGCCCGACTTCGATATCGATTTTTGTCAGGAAGGACGCGACCGCGTAATTCAGTATGTCAAGGATCGCTACGGTAAAGAGGCAGTCTCGCAAATCGCCACATTCGGCACCATGGCGGCCAAGGGCGCGGTGCGCGACGTTGGCCGGGTACTCGACATGGGCTATAACTTTTGTGACGGAATTTCAAAGTTGATTCCGTTCAAGCCGGGCAAGCTGGTCACGATTGCCGACGCCATCAAGGAAGAACCCTTGCTGGCCGAACGCCAGGAAAACGAAGATGAAGTGCGTCAGTTGCTGGAGCTCGCCCAAAAAGTTGAAGGTATCGCGCGCAATATCGGCATGCATGCCGGCGGCGTTCTGATTGCGCCCGGCAAGCTGACGGACTTTTGTCCGCTGTACACGCAAGGCGGGGATGCGGGTGTGGTGTCGCAGTACGACAAGGACGACGTCGAAGCGGTCGGTCTGGTCAAGTTCGACTTTCTGGGTCTGACTACGCTGACGATTCTGGACTGGGCGGTCCGCTATATCAAGCAGCTCGATCCGGCGATGGCAGACTTCAGCCTCGACAGACTGCCGCTGAACGATGCAGCGTCCTACGACTTGCTGACCAGAGCCAAAACGGTGGCGGTGTTTCAGCTTGAGAGCCGCGGCATGCAAGGCATGCTGAAAGATGCACGGCCCGATCGCTTCGAAGACATCATCGCGCTGGTAGCGTTGTACCGGCCGGGGCCGATGGATCTGATTCCGGATTTTTGTCGGCGCAAGCATGGCGAACGTTTCGACTATCCCGATCCTCGTACCGAAGGCATTCTGTCGGAAACCTACGGCATCATGGTGTATCAGGAGCAGGTGATGCAGATGGCGCAGGTGGTTGGCGGCTATTCGCTCGGCGGCGCCGACTTGCTGCGCCGCGCGATGGGCAAAAAGAAGGCTGAAGAAATGGCGGAGCACCGCCAGATTTTCCGCGATGGTGCCGCCAAAGACGGTTTGTCGACTGCCAAGGCCGACGAGATTTTTGACCTGATGGAGAAGTTTGCCGGTTACGGTTTCAACAAGTCGCACGCTGCCGCCTACGCGCTTCTGGCGTATCACACCGCCTATCTGAAAGCCCATCACCCGGCTGCGTTTATGGCCGCCAACTTGTCGCTGGCGATGGACGATACTGACAAAATCAAGATTCTGGTGGAGGATTCGGTCGATGTGTGCGGGTTGACGCTGCTGTCGCCCGATATCAATTTATCCGACTACCGTTTTACGCCCGTGGGCGAACCTGGCAAAAGGGCTTCGCAGATTCGCTACGGCCTTGGCGCGATCAAGGGTTCGGGGCAGGGCGCGATCGAAGCGATCGTTGCCGCACGTAGCGCCGGGCCGTTCTCCAACTTGTTCGATTTTGCCAAACGGGTCGACAAGCGCCAGATCAACCGGCGCACCATCGATTCCTTGATCAAGGCCGGGGCGATGGATTGCTTTGCTGTGGATCGGGCGATTCTACTGGCCTCGGTCGGCCTCGCCCTCGAAGCGGCCGAGCAGCACGAAGCCGCGATCAACCAGGTCAGCCTGTTCGGTGGTGACGATAGCGATCTGGATACCCAGCCTGGCTACGTCAAGGCGATCCCGTGGACCGACAAGCAGCGCCTGACCGAAGAAAAATCCGCGCTCGGATTTTATTTGTCAGGCCATTTGTTTACCGCCTACGAAGCCGAAGTTCGACGCTTCGCACGGACCAAATTGTCTGCGCTGGAACCGTCGCGCGAACCGCGCATGATGGCCGGCATCATCAGCGCGATGCGGGTCCAGATGACCCAGCGCGGCAAGATGATGATCGTCACGCTCGATGACGCCAGCGGCACGGTGGACGTCACTGTGTACAACGAAATTTATGAGGCCCATAAACGTCTTTTCAAGGAAGATGAATTTCTGGCAGTGTCGGGCAAGGTCGCGGAAGACCGCTTCAGCGGCGGCTTGCGGATCACGGCAGAGAAGGTGATGGATATCGCAGCGGCGCGAATTCAATATGGCAAGCAGATTGCTGTATCGACCCGCGGGCGAAGGGATGTCGCACAGATTCGGGACTGGCTGACGCCGTATCGATCGGAAGCAGGGCTACCGTTTTTGCTGCGGTATACTGATCAGGGCGTGGGCTGCGAATTGCGCTTTGCTGCCGAGTGGAAGGTCCTGCCGGTAGATGGACTGCAACAGATCCTGGCAGAAAAGCTCGGCGGCGCGTGCGTCGAGTTCGAGTATTTTTAGGCGGGATGGCTGGCTGCGCCTGCGACTGGGTTATCGGGCTGCGGTGTCGTGCCTGTTGCGTTGTCGCCCGGACTCTGCCTCAGATAGCAGCATCAGCTTGAAATACTTGTGGTACGTGGTTTGCGCCGAGCACAGCGCCACGATGAATCCCGCGCGCCCGTCGAGAAACCCGCGCTTGAACACGAACGAGCGCAAGAAAGCAGAGACGCTGTGCAAGAGCGCTTTTCGCAACGTGCCGCGTTTGCCGGCGCTGAAAGCCTGACGCGCGCCGAGTTCGGAATATTGTTCCAGCTTGCGTAGAAAATCGCTGTCGTCGCGATAGCTGTAATGGATGATCGGGGTACGCAATTTTGCGGTGGTGCCTCGTTGAACCAGTACCTGCTCATGGACCAGATGGTCCGAAAAAACTGCATTGCCGCGCTGCCAGAGACGCACCACATAATCCGGATACCAGCCTGAGTGGCGGATGAATTCACCGCAGAAGCTCGACAGGCGCGGCAGCGCATAGGCGCTATGCTGCGCACTGTCGATGGCGGCGAGGATTTCGTTACGCAAGGCTTCCGGGATGCGCTCATCGGCGTCCAGAGACAGTACCCAATCACCGTCGGCAGCTGCCAGTGCACGATTCTTTTGTGGGCCGAAGCCAGGCCAGTCGGTGGTTTCGATGACTTCGGCACCGAGCGCGCGTGCCAGTGCGACAGTGCCGTCCGTGCTACCTGAATCCACTATAATCAATTGGTTTGCAAATCGGGCGCTGTCAATGCAGGCGGCAATATTTTGCGCCTCATTCTTCGTGATAATAATGACAGAGAGTCTCATAAAGCCGAAATTTGGATCACAACTTTTTTCGTGGATAATTTTTCTGCTACCGGCACTTGCGCTCACTTTAAGCGCAGGCACCAGCGTTATCGAACTCGCGCTGTTGATGTCCTTGCTCGGGTATGCGCTGCCGCTATGGCGCCGCCATCTGCTGGTGCCAGCACCGGCCAAATGGATTGTAATCGCTTTCGCCATCAACCTTGCCGCAATCATCGGCGCGGTGGCAATGGGTCGGACCACGCTCAACTTCCTGGACAATCCTCTGCGCCAGTTGCTCGCTACCAGTGCAGTCGGGCTGGTCGTCTTGACGCGCCCGCGCACGCTGTTCTTCTGGATTGGGCTGTGTGGTGGCGCAGTGGCAGCGTTTGCGCTCGCCCTGTATCAGATCCTCGTGCTGCACCTGCCCAGAGCTCTCGGACCGCACCAGGCGATCATTTTCGGGGATATCGCCATCGTCATGGGGATGATGGGACT
>JAYVEF010000087.1:0-5015 GCA_043748965.1 Burkholderiales bacterium | reverse complement strand
GATGGCGCGATACCCGAGCAGTGCCAGCGCCGCAGTCAGGATCAATACGAACACCCGCTGCGCCATTACAAAATCGATCAGCTTACCTAACATCGGTAGCAACCTCAGCATTGAGCAGAAATGCACCTTCCGTCACGACCCGCTCACCACTGGTAATTCCGGTGTCAACCCAGCTACGGTCACGGCCCCTGATCCTGAGATTGACCCGACGCCGCTCGAACGCGGCAGGCTGAGTTTCGACGTACACATAGCTATACATGCCCTCGGTGACAAGGCTGGTGTTGGGTAGCACGAATGCTTTTTCGGCGTTGTCCGCGGGCAAGAACGCAACGCGCACAAACATTTCCGGCTTCAATTTACGGTCGGGATTTCGAACCGAACAACGCACTTGCATGCGACGCGTGAGTGGATCGACCGTCAGACCGATACGCGCAATGACAGCGTTGAATAGCTGACCCGGATACGCGTCGGCTTCCAGCATCGCTGTCTGTCCCTGACGTAGTGCACCGGCGCTGCGCTCCGGCACGTCGACCAAAACCCACAGGCGTGTCAAGTCGGTAATCACAAACAGCGGATTAGGCAACTCCGGCCGCACTTCGATCCCCGGATTGATCTGACGTTCGGCAACCACGCCATCCAACGGTGCTTTCAGGCTGAAGCGACCATCTTGCCGGTTACCTGCGTTCAAATTTTTCATGCGTAGGCTGGCCCGTTGGGTCTCCGCCCGCGCTTGCTGAACATCGGCGTCTGCGGTCTCGAGATCCTTGCGCGCGAACACGCCGGCATCAAATAACGTGCGGGCGCGTTGCTGCGCGAGTTGCTTGCGATATCCGTCAGATTCTGCCTTGCGCCAGTCGGCTTCGGCAGTGGCCAGATCCGGAGAATCGATATCGGCCAGCACTGCGCCACGTCTTACCGTGTCGCCAATTTCCGCGCGCAGCTCGAGCACCCGTCCAAGTACCGGCGAAGTCACCCGGGTAGTAAAGTTTTCGTCGTAAGTGATGCGCCCATTAAGTGGTTCCGACAGCGGCAGGATCGCCGCTGCGACGACATCGATTTTAAGCGATGATAGCTGCGGCGCATTAGCTGAAAACCGAATGATTCCGGTTGGTACTGGGGATCCCGGCATTGGCACCGGTGTCGTCACGGGTACCGAATGTAAAAGGCTACGCCAGCCCACAACCCCCAGTAGCAACGCTACCGCACCCAGGCTAAATTTGATGAGGGTGGATCGTACAATCATTGGACGCTTCTTTCAGAAATAGTGGCCTGCCATGCGGCCACAGCTTTTGCGTAATCGGTATGCGCAGCGAGCGCTTCGAGTCGTGTTGCCCGATACGTACGCCGGGCGTCGAGCACGTCCATCACGCCGAGGGCGCCATGGCGGTATCCAAACTCCGCAGCGTCGGCAGATTGGCGGGCGAGCGAGAGCAGGGTTTGATCGTAGCGCTGAAGACGCGCGAACGCAGCGCGTGCGGCTACCCAGCTGATGAACAAATCGCTGCGCGCCTGATCGCGCACCTTGTCGAGGTTTTCCTGAGCGATTGCAAGGTTAGTCTGAGCGGTGCGGATTTCGCCGTCGTACTGGTACCGTGCAAAAATCGGAATCTGCACGGCAATGCCGTAGCTGTTTCCGCTGCCCTGCGCGTTGGAGACACTGGCGGGAAAATGTTCAGCCTGCACGCCGATCGAGATGTCACGCGTACGCAGCGACAGCGCCAGCTGGTGCGCTGCTACCGCTGCGTGCAAGCGCGCCTGCGCGGCCAGAACGTCTGGGCGTCTTTCGCTCAGCGCGGCTGCTGGTGCCTGGTCGTCGACAGGTGCAACTGTCCAGTCCGACGCCAGTACCAGCGCTAGCGCACTAACGCCGCCGGCGCCGGAGGGGCCTAACAGCATCAGCAAGGTTTGGCGGACCCGGAGCTGATCGGCGGCGCTTTGCACCACATCATTTTGCGCGCGCAATGCATCGATTTGCAGACGCACTACCTCGATACTGGCAATATCGCCAGCCTTCAAACGCTTTTGTGCTGCGCCGACGGTCGCCTGATACAGGTCAGCGGTCTGCTGCGCAATCTCGAATTTTTGGTCAGCTGCGAGCGCATCGTAATAGGCCTGCGTGACATTTAGACGCAGTTGCCGTAACGATTCATAAAGGTCCCCCTGCGCCGCCTCTGCGAGATGTGCGGCGCTATCCATGCGCAGCGCACGCTTGCCACCGCGCTCGATCAGCTGATCGATCCGCACGGTCGAGTCGATGGTCTTGTCGCGCAATGGGCCAGCACCGATGCCTACCGCCGGGTTGATGTTGAAGCTCTGCACCGTCAGCGTCGGATTGGGCGACGCGGCTGCACTGAGTCTTGCTGCCGCAGCCGATTCCAGCGTCAAACGCGACAACTGAAGATCGTGGTTGTGCGCGACCGCCATAGTCAGCGCCTGCGCCAAGGTCAGCGGCGCGATCAGATCCTCCTGAGCGATTGCCGCAGTGGCATGCCCGAGCAGCGCAGCGCTGGCGGCGCAGACCAAGAAAAAATTACCATGCATACGGATCATTTCTAAAGGAGCGATTACGGCTATTGCACCAGCAGCAGAGGGAGAGCGCCTGAGAAAGTCGGCGACGTCAAGGTTTCGCATCAACGGGGAAAATCTGTCCGATACGGGCGAATTTTCCGGGCGCGCAGTCAACTGGCCAGACTTCGACCCGTTGTCCGGCCTGCGCCGTCTGCCCTTCAGGGACTTCGGCGATCGTGCTGAACAAATGTCGCACATGCCGATATTCGATCCGCATAAACTGACGTTGGCCAAACACATTTTTTGGTATCTGCGCCAAACAAGTCGGCAGCGCATCGGCAGGAGTCTCAGCGCTGAACAGCTGCGCAATTACACCCCGCCTGGCCCCATGATGCCAGTCAGTGCCCGGGGTATCGGCGGCATTGCCGATGCCCAGATTTATCAAGCAGCCTGCGCTCAATAAGTACAGTACAAGTTTTTGGATCAACATGCAGCTCTCCAGGGACAACACCCATATATAAGGGATTCAGCGTTGCAGGAACGTACAACCGCCGTCGCCACCCCGGAAGCCTGTAGCTTAATCATCCAAGCTGTCGCGAACATGACAACAAGCTGACAAAAACCTGACGAACCACTGAAAAAAACTTGGCGCGCACCATGGCCGCGCTAGTAGGCGCCAGCAACTGCACAAGTGTTCCGTTGCGCCGCTACCGGTCGCGCTGACAAGTCGCTATCATGGTGGATCTGCCCCTCGATCCATTCGCCCGGTCTCTGATCCATGCATGTATTGCTAGCCGAAGATGACGCAATTCTGGCCGACGGCATCGTCCGACTGTTGCAAGCGCACGGGATGGTGGTCGACCTCGTCAGCAATGGCCAACAAGTGGAACTAGCCTTGCGCCAAAGCGCCATCGCGGTACTGGTGCTGGATATTGGTTTGCCGGGTATTGATGGCTTCGAGGTGTTGCGGCGCTTGCGCAGCAACGGCACACACCTGCCGGTGTTGCTATTGACGGCGCGCGATGCCATCCAGGATCGGGTCCATGGACTCGAACTTGGCGCTGATGATTATTTGGTCAAACCGTTTGCGTCGCTCGAACTGGTCGCGCGCCTGAAAGCTCTGGTTCGACGCACCGCCCCGCGACCGGTCGAGCTGCGAATCGGCAGTCTTACGCTGGATATGTTTTCGCGGCGGGCACATATCGACCAACGGCCGATCGAGCTGTCGGTTCGCGAGTGGGCGGTGCTTGAGTATCTGATGCAGCAAGCAGCGCGAGTCGTCTCGAAGCAGCAAATCATCGACGCGATTTTGCCCTGGGGCGAAGAACTTACGTTAAACGCGGTTGAGGTCTATGTATCCCGAATCCGGCTCAAAATTGCAGCGGCCAATATTGGGATCCGGACGATTCGCGGCTTCGGTTACATGCTCGAAAAGCCCGCGGCATGAAATCAAGCATTCGACTAAATTTACTGAAGTGGCTGATTGCCCCGCTGCTGTTGACAAACCTGGTCGGTGCCGCTCTGACATATTGGCTGGCCTGGTCGCCAGCGCAACTTGCGTTCGATCAAAGTCTCGCCGATGCAGGCTGGGCCCTGATCCCGCGCCTGCGCGAGCGCAACGGTCAAATCCTGATCGATTTGCCGCAACAGGCCGAACAGGTGCTTCGTCTAGACCATTTCGATGCTATCTTTTTTGTAGTGCGTACGCTCGACGGTCGTGTCATCGCCGGCGACCGGGATTTCCCGCCAGTGGCAACGCCGGCCCAGCTGAACGACCCGGTCGCTCACGATGGCATCATGCGCGGCGAACCTGTTCGCATCATCGCACTGAAAGCCACCATCGGCACGCTACCAGTTTCGATTCGGGTGGGTGAGACGCTTCGCAAGCGAACCCGGATCAGCTCGCGAATTTTTCTGACGATGCTCATTCTCGAAAGTCTGCTGACAGTGGCATCGATCGCGATCATCTGGCTTGGCGTTACCAAGGGTCTTTCTCCGCTGAAAAAAATGCAGTCAGACCTGAATGCACGTGCCCACGATGCCTTGGCGCCGCTGCTACACGGCGGGATTCCGTCCGAATTGCGACCGGTGGTTATCGCGATCAATAATCTGCTTCAGCGGGTGCAGTCGGGTGCTGCCGCGCAACAGGCTTTCCTGGCAAACGTCGCACATCAGCTGCGCACTCCTTTGGCCGGACTGCAAATGCAGATCGAATGGTTACAAAACCGCCATGGCAGCGATCTTGACACCGCTCGCTCGGCACACATGATGCGCGCGTCGACCGGGCGCATGATTCGCCAGACCAACCAGTTGCTGGCGCTGGCACGTGCCGAGCCGAGCCGATTTGAAAAAGAGCGACTCGAACCGGTCGAACTGCACGCATTGATCGAAGAAACGATCCAGTATTTTGTGGAGCAGGCAGATCAAAAAAAGATTGACCTAGGGTTTGAATTGCAGCCAGTTAGCGTGCTGGGGGACCCGTTTCTATTGCGTGACATGATCGATAA
>JAYVEF010000086.1:0-15329 GCA_043748965.1 Burkholderiales bacterium | reverse complement strand
TCGCACCTGCGCGGCGCACCGACAGATGTAGTACCGGGCCAGCATCGGTCTCGGGCATCTCGTGACGGCCCGGCTGCAGCTTGGTATCGATCAGATCGGCAGTGTCTCCGGGCCATTCGCTGACTTGCCCATCCCACAAGGCAATCAGCACCTGACTTTCGCTAACGATCAGACGAGTCAAGTCGTCGGCACAGCAGGCGCTGCTGTCACCATGCGTGTCGGGTGCTGGAATCTGAAAATTTTGAATCGGAATCTGCGCCAGCAACGCGCGATATTCCGCCGTGCTTTCGGACGATTCGTCTGGATCGCCCAGCATCAGCAGATCCGGCGGCAGCAAAACGATCAGCCGCAGGCCGAGACGCAACGCCGCCTGCGCGCCGATCCGCTCGGCCCCCGGTGCCAGCGCCGACATGATTTCCAGTGTACGTTTCGGATGACGCTGCTGTAACGCCTGCAGCGACGCCGTACACTGGGCAAGGTAGGTCTCACGCTGCACCGTGCACAAATTATGGTGACCGATAATGCCGATGATCAGCCGCTTTTGCAAGGGGCTCTCGACCGCGGCAAAGCGTGAATGCCGGTAATCGCTGTCGGGCTGGTCACTCAAGATAGAAGTTACAGCTGGTCAGAAACCCGTCCCGTTCGGCAAGGTTCGGCACGGCATCAGCCAATGTCAGAATCAAGGTATGCGACCCCGGCGCAGTGCTGGCAACGTGGGTGACCAGAGTGCGCGCTTTGGGGCCTAAATAGTTGGCCAGCTGCAGTTCGACATACTTCATGTCGGACGCACTCAGGCAAGGTTTCAGCTTGACGACGGCGTAGTGCGGAGCGGATTGCATGCGGCGCTTTCTTTGACGGGTTAAGACCTGTCCAAGATAGCGGCCGCTGCAAGGGTAATGAAGTGTCGTTACGGTAACGTGTCGGGTGTTACGTCCTGCGAGTGTTTTGCAACTGCTTTGGCCGGGGGCGGGATGCTGCCGCTCTGAGCCATTAATTTGGCGTCGTTCTTACTAGCGGATGCAACCCCAATGCAGGCCTAAATTTTCGTGCTGAGTCAGCCATGAGGAACATTGCTCACTTGCGGGTCATGCTCGAATTCAATACTGTCACGCCACTTGAAAGTCAAATTCATCGTCTCAGCAACCGTATTTGCATCGACCAATGTGAGCATCCGACCATCTCGCGAGATTGTTGGCGCGCTCATTTGCTTCACCGCGCCTTCACCAGATATGTGCACGCCAGTAAAGTGAATCTCTGGCGGGGTTGGCTCGGCGAGCTGATAACTTAAAATTGCGTTTGACGAATGTTCAGTGACCGCCGCAGTTCCATAGGCAACATTGTATTTTCCGCCGGTGACATTGCCACTGCCATCCGGCGTTCGAGTGACTGTGATCAACGTATTTGTGAGTGTTGGAGCGCTTGATGAGTTTTGCATGTAATTCCCTTTCATGGGGCGGCTGAAAAACTGTTCAGATAATTAGTGTCACGGTAGTGAATTTGATCAAGCTGATGTTTTTGCGTCGCTACAGCGGTGGCAGTTCCCGCGCAATAATTTGCACGAACCCATGGATCCAGAATTTTGAAATCAGTGCTGTCAACGACTAATTCCGCTAATACCGATCGTGCTTCTTTGCATGACTTGATCGAAGCGTTGATATCGCCTGTCAGACGTTGTGTTTCGGCGAATACGAGCAAGGTTTGGCCTAGTTGCTCCCTCGTATCTCGGCTATTGCTATTTTGCGCGAGCAACAACCTCAGATTCTGCACTGCTTGATCGATCATTGGTGCAGCTTCTGTCTGGCGATGCTGGTAAAACAAGGTGCGGCCAAGCTGCCCACGTGCCAACTCTCGTACGCGATTCCATTCGGCGTTATTCGGGTCCGCAGCGACAACCGAACTTAGTCTTGACAGTACCGACTCTAGAGAAACAACGGTATCGTCAGAATTACCGTTCAACGTGTCAAGCCGGGCAATATCTAGTTCAACAAACGCCATACCCTTTTGCCACAAACGATTGCTGGGGTCTTGCAACACAATTATTTTCATCAGCCCGGCGGCACTGTGCAGACTTGCCAGTGCGAGGGCGTTGTCTCCCGTTGCACGCTGCAACACGCCGGTACGGTGCAAGGCTTCGGCAAGGCGATAGGTCCAGACCGAATCGGTGGATTGGGTTTTGCGGAGCGACTCAAGGATTTTTCGCTCCCTCTGGTAGTCCTCCATCGCTGCATCCAACTGGCCCAACGCCTCGAGCGTTGTACCCTGCCATGACAGACTATCTGCCAATTCCGCTGCCAAGGTGCGATTTTCGGGCTGCGCTGCCAATGCTTTGGTTTTCAGGCGGATCGACAGGAGAAACTCCTGTGCGGCAGTTTGCAATTGTCCATGCAGCTGTTCCAAGGTTCCCAATGAATTATGTGCATACGACTGCTCGATCCACCCGTCCACGCTGGCTGGCTCGATACGCGCTCGGCTGTCGCTGTAGTCGCGGTATTTGCCAAACCAGACTTGTGCAGCTTTCCAGTCGTTTTGTTCTAGGCGGCTTTGCCCAATCCAGAACGCGCTGCTGCCAAGGTTCTTGAGCATCTCCAGATCGTCGGGGGTCTGCCGACTTTGTACCAGCAGCGTCGCATACGCTGCCTTGAAGGCTTCTTCGGCACCGGCGGCCTGGGCACGTTCGCGCCGCACTTCACCGATTACCTGCAGTGCCTTGGCACGTTGGGTCAAGTTTTTTGGCGAGGCGTCGTCGTCGACGGACGCGGCTAGATATTGCATCGCCTTGCTGCTCACCCCATCGAGCAATTCCAACCTGCCGAGCGGACGCAATTTGTCCGCAAAATCGCCAAGCATCACTCCCATCAAATCTTCTGCCTGCAGGCGCCGCTGCTGCGCCGTTTTTTTCGACGCCAGTGCGGTTGCGCCAAGTCCCGCAGCCAGCAGGGCAAGCAGCACAATTGTCGCCATCGCGCCCAGTCGCAGCCGCTCGCGCAGTCGGGCACGTCGTCCTGACGCGTGGATCAGCGCACGCTCGCCAACCGTCAGGGTGAAGCCGGGCATGGCCATCAGCGTTAGTGCTTCGTCCAGCTGCTTGCCATGAGGCAGCAGCAGATCGGCTGGTTTGCCATCGGCCACCCAGCGTGTGGTCAGTTGCGCGATACGGGCGCGGATACGCAAGGCATTGCGATGCCGATCGATCCATTCGGTGACCCGTGGCCAGCGCCGCAGCAAGGCTTCGTGGGCTACCCCAAAGCCGGGTTCGGTGCCGACCAGTTCGCTGACAAAAAGACGCGTGTCGACCAATGTCGTCACCAGTTCGCGTTCGGCTGCTGCGGTCAGGGCCGACCATGGCGCGCGTCGGCCAGTAACGGCGTCATCAGTCGGTGCGACGGTCACGATCAGGGATAACACGCGGGGCAGTGCGGCACGCTGCACTTCACTAAGTTGACCAACAACTTCTTCGGCGCGGTGGCCGATGGCACCCTCGACGCCGCCCAGTTGCTGGAACGCGGCAAAACCGAGGACATTGTCGGTGCTGCGCATTCGATAGAGTTCCTGTAAGGTATATTGCAGCAGAGGCAGGGCGTCAGGACTATTGCTCGCGTTTTCGCAGAGGACATCGTCGAGCCGCCGGTTCGACTCGGGATCGATGTCGAACCGCAGTGCCGCGGCGTGGGCCGGCAGTCGAATGATCTGACCGATTTCTGCTTGCGAAGGCGGGGTCAGATCAAAATGGCCGCCGGCTTGCTTGGACTCCATCAGCAATGGATATTCGGCCAGTCGCGGATAAAAATCGTTGCGGCAGGCCGCGATCACTATCACGCAGGGGCTACGCGCGAGAGCCGCCAGCGTCAGCAAAAACTGTTGGCGTTCAGCTTCTGCAACCTGTTCTAAGGTAAACAATGCTTCCAGCCGGTCGATGAACAAGGCGAAGCGAGGGGTGTGGCCATCGCCATCGGTCGGTAATGCCCGCTGCATGTCGTTGATTACCGAATCGACGTCCTGGGTCAGTCGCTGACCCAGGCTAACCCCGCTGGCACCCGGGAATATGGCGACTTCGCCGGCCTGCCAGTCCAGAAGAGCGCTGCCGAGCGCCACCAGCAACGTGTGCTCGCCAATTTCGCCGGCGTCAAGAACCACGGCATCGATTACGCGCGGCACCATGTCGTTAGCGCGTGTCTGCATCATTTCGGGCAACAGACCCGCGCGGATCAGCGATGTCTTGCCCGAGCCACTCGGCCCCAGCACCAGCTGCAGGGCAAAGCCGGACGCGATCTGTGTATTGACCGAGCGCAGAAGCCGCATGGTGGCGTCGCGGCGGCCAAAAAAAATCGCCGCGTGATCTTCGAAAAAAGCCTGTAGACCACGAAATGGGGATGCGTCCAGCCATGCGACTGGCGCGGCATCAACTTGCTTCGTGATAACTTCGGCAATGGTTCGATAACCACGTTTGCGGATGGTTTCGATGTAACGCGGATCGGCGGCCGTGTCGCCGAGAACCCGGCGCAGCTGAGTGATCGTCTTATGCACCGGGTTGTCGCCGTAGACGGTACTGCCCCAGCATTGTTCCAGCAACGTTTCACTGCTGACCACCGCCTGCGGCGTGCGACACAATGCCACCAGGACATCCATCGCCCGCGGTTCCATTTGACGACGTTCGACGCCATTCAAAATCGCGTTGGTACGCGGGTTGATTTGCCATTCGCCGAAGTGGAAGGTGTCCTCGTTCATGCCTGCGATCCCCGATGCTGCTACTTTTATTTGAATTTTATGCTGTTGCGTTTATTGTAATTTCTTTTTAGAATCAGCGGGTTATAAATCGGAAGGTTGTCGGAAGGTTAGTTTCGCAATGAACCTCTAGAGTGGCTCTATCGCAGTATTGAATCACCTCCTGGAGAGCACTATCGACACCCTAATTGAACAGCGCGACGGCCCTGCCAGTCCTAGTGTCGCTGCCATCGGACAGGAGGCGCGGGCAATTTCAGCCAAAGAATTTATGGTGGAAATGGAAACAGTCCTGCGCAGTGCCGAGTTTGCCAAAGCACCTCGGATGATTCGACTGCTGCGTTATCTTGTCGAAAAGACAGTCTCGGATGAAACCACCAGTTTAAGCGAAGAGTCTATTGGTTTAAATGTTTTTGACCGAGACCCCCTTGGCTATCACACTTGCGAAGACCCGATCGTCCGCGTCCAGACCGGCCGCCTTCGTGAAAAACTTCGAATGCATTATGGGAGCGGAGGTAGCGAACGTACCCTCCGAATTACATTGCCGGTGGGAACTTATCAGCCAATCGTGGAACGCCACGTTGTCAAGGGCGTCGATTTGACGAAAAACTACCTTCTTGCACTGCAGCCCGTGCGCTCGATTAACCCGGGCCTCGCAGCGCAAAGTTTCGCCGACGGACTCAGCGAAGAACTAGCCGATCGGCTGTTTCGCCAATTCGGCAGCCAGATCGTGTCGCCCAATTTCGGTGCCAGTCTGCGCACGGCTGGCGCAGCCAGCCACATACTCGAAGGCAGTGTCCGGATGAACGACAACCAGATCCGTGCGTCATTTCGGTTGGTTGATGCCGCCGCTGGCAGCATCGCCTGGTGCGCTCAATTTGATCGCGGTGGATGTCTGACGATCAGCCTGGAGGAGCAGCTAGCAAAAGAGGTTTGTGATTCCCTCAGAAAGTATTATTGCCAGACTTGAGCGCAAAAGCGGGCAGGGCGGAGAAAAAGAAGTGCCGCAAGGCACGGCGGACCGGCGACGCGTCGGTCCGTGCATAAAGTGGTTGCAGCGCGACGGGATTCAGCCACCAGTGAGCTGGCGAATTGTCACGATGGCTTCCTGGAAAAGACCACCCAACGGTGTCGCCAGATACGGTAAGGTCAGTCCGATCATCGCAAATCCAACCGTCAGCGTAATCGGAAAGCCGATTCCGAACAAGTTCAGCTGCGGCGCTGCACGCGTCAGAATTCCTAGCGCCATATTAGTTACCAGTAGCGCTGCGACAATTGGCAACGACAATTGCAATCCGGCGCTGAAGACCCGTCCTGCCCAGTGCACCACCTGCATGGCGATATTGCCTTGCATCGGCCCGACCGTGATCGGCATCGTGCTGAAGCTGTCGACCAGCGTTGACAGTAACGCCAAGTGCACGTTGGCAGCCAGATACACCATGAGCGTCAACAGTGACAACATCTGGCTAACGGCGTTGGAGCGGCCCTGCGACTGCGGATTGAAAAAAGTGGCGAAGCCCAGACCCATCGTCATGCTGGCAACTTCGCCACCAAGTTCGACTGCCGAAAAAATTACCCGCATCGAAAATCCCATCGCAGCGCCGATCAGCAGTTGCTGCGTCAAAATCATCATGCCTTCCAGCGACATGGGTTCTAGTCCGGTCGGCATCTGCACAGAAGGCGCCACGATCATCGCCAGCAAAATACCCAGTCCGATCTTGACCCGGCGCGGGATACTCACATTGCTGTACAACGGTGCAGTGGCGATCAGACCGAGGATGCGTGTCAGCGGCCATATGAACGCCGTGATGAAGTTATTTAATTCAATCGACGTGAAGTGCAACATGCGCAGCAGAGCGGCGTCAGCCGACCATGGCTGGAATTCCGGCAAACATCTGGCGCATATAATCCAGCATCACGGATAACATCCAGGGACCTGCCACCACCATTGCGGCAAAAATGCCGACCAGCTTCGGAATAAACGACAGAGTCTGTTCATTGATCTGCGTGGCGGCCTGGAAAATGCTCACGACCAAACCAATGGTCAGGGCCACCAGGAGCATGGGCGCGGCTACCATCAGAGTGACCTCCATTGCGTGGCGGCCTATCGACATGACGCTTTCTGGGGTCATCGGATTCTCCTAATAAAAACTTTGGGCTAGTGACCCGATCAGCAACTGCCAACCATCGACCAGCACGAACAGCATCAGTTTGAACGGCAGCGAAACAATCGATGGCGAGACCATCATCATCCCCATCGACATCAGCACGCTGGCGACCACCATATCGATAATTAGAAACGGAATGAAAATCGCGAAACTGATCTGGAAGGCGGTTTTGAGCTCACTCGTGATAAATGACGGCACCAGCAAGCGCAGCGGCACGTCCGCCGGCGTCTGCAGCGCCGCGCTATTCGACAGCTTGACATATAGTGCCAAATCGGTCTGGCGAGTCTGCTTCATCATGAAAGCTTTGAGCGGCGCGACACCTCTGTCGAGCGCTTGCGACATGGTGATTTTGTTTTCTTGTAGCGGCAGATAGGCGTCTGCATAAATCTTATCGAACACCGGTCCCATCACGAACAGCGTCAAAAAAAGTGCCAGTCCGACCATCACCTGATTCGGTGGCGCCGATTGTGTGCCAAGCGCCTGACGCAGTAGCGACAGCACGATGATGATGCGGGTGAAGCTGGTCATCATCAATAGCGCGGCCGGCAGCAGCGACAGGCCGGTCAGCAGCAACAAGGTTTGCAGGCTCAGCGTGTAACTCTGCCCTCCGCCGGCGATCGGCGTACTGGTGAGGGCAGGCAGCCCGGCTTGCTGCGCCCACGCGGACAATGGCGCAGCGAGCAGTATCAGCAGAGCGAGGCAGAGCCGGCGTGATGACTTAATTTGCATTCTCGGGATCTGTTTTGAGGCTGGCGCTCGCATGACGCTGTTCGATGGTCTGCTTAAGCCAAGCCGAAAAATTTTTGGCCAGCGGCAGCGGCGGCGAAAGTTCGACACCGACTTGTTTCGGCATGGTCGATAGTGCGGTGATGGACCCGGCCGCGACGCCCACCACAATCCACTGGTCGGCGACTTCGACCACCAGAATACGCTCACGGTTACCCACACTGACGCCGCCTACGACCTTGACTGCCCCGGCGGCGGCGTGCTTGCCGGCTCCCATTTTTTTCATCGACCAGGCCACCGTAAACAGCAGGCCGACTACCAGCAACAAACCGAATGTCACTTGCAGCATGCCGGCCGGCGAGGGTGCCGCCGCCGCTACGGGCGCAGCAGCCTGTACTTGGGCGGCGCAGCACACCAGTCCGATGGCGAGTCCCGGCACACGCATCATTTGTTGAGCTTCTTGATGCGTTCAGCAGGCGAAATAATATCGGTCAGACGAATCCCGAATTTGTCATTGACCACCACGACTTCGCCCTGTGCGATCAGGCAGCCGTTGACAAGCACGTCCATCGGCTCCCCTGCCAGCCCATCGAGCTCGACTACCGAGCCTTGCGCCAGTTGCAGCAGATTCTTGATGGCGATCTTGGTACGGCCAAGTTCGACCGTCAGTTGCACCGGGATATCCAGAATGAAATCGATATCGTTGTGGGTCTGACTTTTGGCGCTGCCGGCGAATTCTTTGAATACCTGGCTGCTGGCCTGTTGCGCTTGCTGGGCCTGCAGGGCAGCTTTTTCGGCCTGCTCCTGCTCGGCAATCGCCGCGCCCCAATCGTCTTCTGCGGCTTGCTGTTCGGCGTTGTCAGCCATTTTCTTCTCCTTGCAATGCATCGTTTGAACTTGGTGCCAGCAGTTTCTCGACGCGCAGTGCGTACTGGCCATTGAACTTGCCGTAACTGCATTCCATCACGGGGACTTCGTCGACTTTGGCGAGCACTGTTTCAGGAATCGTCAAAGGAATGATGTCGCCGACCTTCATGTTCAGGATCGCGCCAAAGTTGGTTTTAGCCAGCCCCAGATCGGCCACGATTTCTACTTCGGCGGTCTGGATCTGCTGGGTCATGAGGCGAATCCAGCGCTTGTCGATTTCAAGAGTCTCTCCTTGAAGACTGCTGGTCAGGATGTCGCGGATCGGCTCAATCGTCGAATACGGTATGCAAAAGTGCATTTCACCGCTGACGGGTCCGAGTTCAATCGTGAAAGTGATACACACGACGACTTCGTTGGGCGTGGCGATATTGGCAAACTGGGTGTTCATTTCGGAACGGATAAATTCGAATTGCACCGGGTAGACCGGCTCCCACGATTTGGCATACGTCTCGAAGACGATTCCTAAAATCCGTTGGATGATCCGCTGCTCGGTCTGGGTAAAGTCACGACCCTCGACGCGCGTATGAAAGCGCCCGTCGCCACCGAACAGATTGTCCACCATCAGAAATACCAGGTTCGGATCGAACACCATCAATATGGTGCCACGCAGCGGTTTCATGTGGACCAGATTCAGGTTGGTCGGCACGACCAGATTGCGAATAAATTCGCTGTACTTCGACACGCGCACGGGGCCGATCGAGACCTCGGCGCTGCGTCGCAAAAAGTTGAACAGGCCGATCCGTAGCAAGCGCGCAAAGCGCTCGTTGATAATTTCGAGCGTCGGCATCCGACCGCGCACGATGCGCTCTTGCGTCGCCAGGTTGTAGGGCCGGACACCGGAGGGATCCTCTGGTGCCTGCGCATCGTCCTGATCGCCGTTGACGCCTTTCAGTAGCGCGTCGACTTCTTCTTGCGAAAGAAAATTATCGGCCATGGTGGATCACTGGATCACGAATGATGTGAAATATACATTGCTGACATCCTGCGGCTTGCCGCCGGGCGCGAAGGGCAGACGAATCTGCGCGGTGATCTCGTCGGCGAGATTTTTCTTGCCCTCGGCAGTGTTGATGTCAGACGCTTTTTTGCCGGACAAAAGCAGCAGTACGCGGCTACGCACCTGTGGCATGTAGAGTTTGATGTCTTCGACCTGTTTTTCGTCGCCGACCTGCACCGTCAAGGAAATCTGCAAAAACTGGTCGCCGGTTTCTTGCTGCAGGTTGACCGTGAATGGTTCCATAACGATAAATACCGGGGGTTTGACGGCTTCGTGCTTGATGTCCGCTGCACCGAGCTTGTTTTTTTTTCCGCCCATAAAAAATGCGGCGCCGCCACCGACCGCCATCAGCGCGATCAGTACAATAACGATCAGCTTGCGCTTCGACTTTTTTTTCTTGACGACCGGTGGCTCTTCCGGTGGCATTTCTGCCTTGGGAACGGCCTTCGGTACTGCTCGCGGTGCTGTTGCCATCACTTGTCCTTGTCTGCCGCACTGAATCTTCAGGGACCATTATTAAAGGGAACGATCGCGCCGGATGCGTCGATCAGAGCGAATAAGCCAACGCAAATCATCGCTTTCGCACAGGCGTGAATCGCTGCTCTTGATGGTACGCCGAAACACTCTAGGTGTGAGACACCGATATGCAAGAGGCGTGGCAAATTCGCTGCGTCATTGTTTCATGCAAATGTGTCGACCAATCCGTTCCCGGCGCTGATGCGACGCACTGCGCTCAGCACCGGCGCTGCGCTGTCGCCCACACCCGCGTCACGGTGCCGTGCACCGGACTCGGCCTGACCGAAACCGCTTTGCTGTTGCGGATTGCCAGCACTGACGCTGGTCTGGCCCAGCGTGACCCCGGCGCCGCCGAGCATTTCACGCAGTTTCGGCAACGCTGCCTCAAGCGCCTGTCGCACTTCCGGCAGCGCCGAAAAAAAACTCGCGTCAGCCTGTCCGTTCGATACGTGCAACACCACTTGCATTGGGCCGAGGTCGGGCGGGTTCAATGTCAGCGAAGCCGACTGCTCGCCACCCGCCACCATCCATACCATGCGCTGACCAAGCGATTGATCCCAATTGGTGCTAGCGATGTGCGGTGCCAGCGTGTCGCCGGGATGTGGCCCGGCATTGGCGACGAGCGCAAGCGCAGCTTGTTGTAACTGTGGCTGTAAATTCGGATTCGTAGCGGCGACGGCAGCGCTGTCAGCAGTCTGAGCGGAGGCTGCCATAAGTGCGGTGGCGTCGCTACCGCTGTCGGCTTTTGCCTGCTGCAGGGCGTCGCCAAACGCTGCAGCGCCTTTTGCGGCAAGTTCTTTGGCGGTGGTGTCGCCGCGGCCGGCGTCCGCCGCCGCTGCCAGATCGAGGTTGCCTGCATTGCGCCTCTCGGCGCCTGCCAGGCGGGCCGGGTCGGCGGTAACATTGGCTGTCGTTGATGCTGCTGTAACAGGTGGTGTTTTTGCGGCGGCAGACGCTGCTGCGCCCGCATTGGCAACCAGCGCCATGATCGCTGCAGACGCGTCCAGTGCAGCGGCGGCTGCCGTACTGGCAACCTTGCCATCTATCTTGCTTTTATCGTTGGGATCAACTTTGACATTCGGTTTACCGGCGGGCGTCTTGGCGTCGGCGCTGCTGGCAGCGTCGAGTGGGGTGTTCGTAGTCGCATTAGCGGTCGCAGGATCGGGTGCTTGCGGATTCGGTTTGACAGAGGCGTCGACTTTCTGTGGCACCGGCTTGGGCCCGTCGACCGCTTTGCTGGCCGCTTTGGCGGCATCGCGTTCGGCCATCTGGCGCGACAGCATCTGCGTGAACTGCTGGTCGGCGCTGGGGTTGTCCTGCAGGCGCGGCGGTGCTGCCAGCGCTGTAGGCGTAGCGTTCAATGAGGGCAGTAGCGGCGGAGTTTGCATGATGGTTGCCTAGCGTTTGTATTGGTTGGTGCGGGCAGCGTGCTCGTCCATGGCCTTCTGGTCGCGTCGCGATTCCTTGCGCTGTTCTTCTTTTACGGCGCGGCTGGCAAGGCTGCCGTACGACATGCGCTTGCGCTCGCTGGTCTGCCAGCTGCTGCGCTCTTCGAGCACGCGCCGCTTGGCGTCCAGAATCACCAGTTGCTGACTGGCGATGGCGGCGTCGAGTTTGTCGATGAACAGCTGAAAATTACGGTAACCCGAGGCGCTCAGGCCGATCGCCAGACTTTCGCGAAAACGGCTGGCGTAGTCGTCACGGTATTGCAGCAGTAGCGCGAGTTTTTGTTCGACCTCATCACACGCACGAATCGCATGACCGAGCCGTTTCGCCGCTGCGTCGGTGTCGCGCACGGCGAGCTCTATTAACGTATCGATTGCAGAAGGGGTCGCCATAATGAATGATTATCCTCGGTGCGCGGATCGGTTCATCGGCCGAACAGCGCGGCAAGTTCGGTCAAGCTCTGGTCAATGCCGGCGCGCTCACCGATCCCTTGTTGCAGAAAATCTTCGATGCGGGTATTCAACGTGATGGCTTCGTCCAGTACCGGATCTGACCCGGCGCTGTAGGCACCGACACTGATCAGGTCACGATTACGCTGATAGCGTGAATACAGCTGCTTCAAGCGACGTGTCAGTTTTTGCTGCTCTGGCGAAGTGATGCTGTGCATCGCACGGCTGATCGACTGCTCGATGTCGATGGCGGGATAGTGGCCGGCTTCGGCCAGTTTGCGGTCCAGCACAATATGGCCGTCGAGGATCGCCCGGGCAGCGTCGGCAATCGGGTCCTGCTGGTCGTCGCCTTCGGTCAGAACCGTGTAAAACGCCGTGATCGACCCACCGCCTTCACGGCCGTTGCCGGCGCGCTCGACCAGTGCCGGCAACTTGGCAAAGACTGACGGTGGATAACCCTTGGTCGCGGGTGGCTCACCGATCGCCAGGGCGATTTCACGCTGCGCCATCGCGTAGCGCGTCAGCGAATCCATGATCATCAGCACGTGCTTGCCCTGATCCCTGAAATGTTCGGCAATCGCCGTCGTGTAGGCAGCGCCTTGCAGCCGCATCAGAGGCGGCGTATCTGCCGGCGCTGCTACGACAACGGAGCGCGCCAGGCCTTCTGCACCGAGAATCTGTTCAATGAATTCCTTGACCTCGCGGCCGCGTTCTCCGATCAGACCGACCACGATCACGTCGGCTGTGGTGTAGCGTGCCATCATCCCCAGCAAGACGCTTTTGCCGACGCCGGAGCCGGCAAACAGACCCATCCGCTGACCGCGACCGACCGTCAGCATGCTGTTGATCGCGCGCACGCCGACATCCAGAATTTCGACGATCGGCGCGCGCGTCAGCGGATTGGCAGCACGCACGTTCAGGGGCGCCGCGCTGCTGGCGTTGAGCGGTCCGAGATTGTCGAGGGGGCGCCCGGCACCATCCAGCACCCGGCCCAACAGTTCATCGCCAACCGGCAAATGGCGGCCACGATCACTTGGGCGGCGGCGCGGGTGCGCTACCGTGCCGGGGCGCGGCAGCGACTGTACGACTTCGACGGGAAATACCCGGGTGCCGGGGACTACCCCTTCGACGTCACTTTGCGGCATCAGAAACAGGCGATCATTGTCAAAGCCGACCACTTCGGCTTCGATCCGTGCACCGTTCGGCAGCGGCACCGTGCAGGCACTGCCCACTGCCAGTCGCAATCCCACCGCTTCCATTACCAAACCGGCCACGCGCGTGACACGGCCTGACACCAGCATCGGTTCGGCGATTTGCAGCAGTGCGCTGCAGTCGCGCAAATAGGCGCGCCAGCGCAAGCTACGCTGCGGTTGCAGCGTCATGGTTCCAGCCACTCACTGGTTTGACCAAGTGCTTCTGCCAGCCGCTGCCAGCGCGTTTCGACGCTGGCATCGATCTGATTGCTGGCGGTTTCGATTCGGCAGCCGCCACGCTGCATATGCAGATCGTCAGCGACGCGCCAGCCGGCCTTTTCGAGTTCGTCGTGCATGTGCTGGCGAACCAGTTGGCCGTCTTCCGGCTCCAAGAACAGTAGGGCTGGCTGGTGCAACGTCGGCAGATACCGGATCGCTTCGCTGACGATCGGTAGTACCAGTTCGGGTTTGATCGCCAGACCGCTTTTGAGCATGGCCTTGGCTAGATCAAGTGCCAGCGCCAGTACGTCGCCGGCGATTAGTTCATCGGCACGGACGACTTCGTTGCCCAGATTGGTGGCGATTTGACGCAGGTGATCAATTTCGGCGGCGGCTTCCAGGCGACCCAGCTGCAGTCCTTCAGCGCGACCTTCGGCCAGTCCGATGGCGTGACCGTTGATCTGTGCTGCTTCGCGAATCGCCGCCTGTTCTTCGATGCTGATACGCGCCAGTGCAGGGGCGGCGGCGGTGCGCGTACTGGCGCGGTTGTCGCCGAACGAATCCATCTCCCAGCGCTGATAGGCGGTTTGCTGCTCTTTGGGGATGATGGCCTCAGACATACGCATCGTCGCCTTTGGCGCCTAGCTGGATCTGGCCTTCGTCGGACAAGCGGCGTACCGTCTGCAGAATTTCCTTTTGTTGCGCCTCGACTTCCGACAATCGCACCGGTCCTTTGGATTCAAGATCCTCGCGCATCATTTCGGCGGCGCGGGTCGACATGTTTTTGAAGATTTTTTCACGCAGGTCGACGTTGGCACCTTTCAGCGCGATGATCAGCGATTCGGACTGTACCTCGCGCAGAATCACCTGAATGCCGCGGTCGTCGATATCCATGATGTTATCGAAGACGAACATCTCGTCCATGATTTTTTGTGCCATGTCGGAATCATAATTTTTTAAATTAGCCATCACCGACTGCTCGCTTTCACCGGAAAGAAAATTCAGGATTTCCGCGGCTGCGCGGATACCACCCATCGGCTTTTTCTTGAGGCTTTCGTTGCCGGTCAGGAGCTTGGTCAGGACCTCGTTGAGTTCGCGCAATGCGGCCGGTTGGACGCCGTCGAGGGTTGCGATGCGCAGTACCACGTCGTTGCGCAGCCGTTCGGTAAAGTGATCCAGCACCTCGCAGGCATGATAGCGTTCAAGGTGAACCAGAATGGTGGCGACGATTTGTGGGTGTTCATTACGAATCAGTTCTGCGACCGATTGGGAATCCATCCATTTGAGACTTTCGATACCGCTGGCATCGCGCGCGCCCAGAATCCGGTTCAGCAACGACGACGCCTTGTCGTCACCGAGCGCCTTGGTCAGCACGGTGCGAATATATTCATCCGAATCCAGCCCCAGCGATGAACTGGCCTCGGTTTCGACCCGGAAGTCATCCAGCACTGCTTCAAGTTCGTCGTTGCCGATGGCCTTCATGCTGGACATCGCGGCGCCGAGTTTTTGTACTTCGCGCGGACTCAGGTATTTCATGACTTCGGCGGCTTCGTCCTCGCCCAGTGCAAGCATCAGAATCGCGCCCTTTTGGAGCCCGCCATCACTCATTTCCGCCCACCCAATTCTTGACTACGTTGGCGACAATTTTTGGATCTTCTTTAGCCAGCTGTTTGGCCAGATTCAGGTTCTGCTGATAACTGTGCACCGGAATCTCCACCGTGTCACCTGGTCGCACTACCTGGCTGTGATCGTCGCCGGCCACTACGTGCACGGTTTGTGGACCCGGCGTATTCATTTTGGCCAGTAAAGGTTTCAGCACACCGAAAAACAGATACAGCACCACCGCGCCACCCAGAACATACTTGCCAACGGTTTTGGCCATTTGTAGCGACTCGGGGTTTTTCCAGATCGGTTCTTCGACAATTTCTTCTTTGGTGACGCCGGCGAAAGCGCTGTTGGCGACGTTCAAGGT
>JAYVEF010000085.1:0-5086 GCA_043748965.1 Burkholderiales bacterium | reverse complement strand
CTGAAATCGGCGCAGCAGAACCCAAAAAAGCCCCATCACATCGTAGCGGCAACATCAAAAAAGCCAGCGGAACAACATGACAAAAGACGCAAAAAATCTGATCGTCGGACTCGATATCGGCACCTCGAAAGTGGTGGCGGTAGTGGCCGAGGTAATGCCCAACGGCCGCCACGAAGTGATCGGTCTCGGCCAGCATGAGTCGAAAGGATTGAAAAAGGGCGTGGTGGTCAACATCGAGGCAACCGTCGAATCGATTCAGCGCGCGCTCGAAGAAGCCGAACTGATGGCCGATTGTAAAATCCGCAATGTCTATGCAGGTATTGCGGGTAGCCATATCCGCAGCTTTAATTCAAGCGGCATGGTCGCCATCAAGGATAAGGAAGTCACCGCCGCCGATGTCGCGCGCGTGATCGAAACCGCCAAGGCTGTGAACATCCCGACGGATCAGCAACTGCTCCACACCGTGCCGCAAGAATTTATTGTTGACAATCAGGAGGATGTGCGCGAGCCGATCGGTATGAGCGGCATCCGGCTCGAGGTCAAGGTCCATATCGTGACCGGCGCTGTCTCGGCAGTACAGAACATCGTCAAATGTGTGCGACGTTGCGGACTGGAAGTATCCGATTTGATCCTGCAGCCGATGGCATCGGCTAACGCAGTGCTGACACCGGATGAAAAAGAACTCGGTGTGGTGTTGATCGACATCGGAGGCGGCACCACCGATGTCGCTATTTTCACCGAAGGCGCGATTCGGCACACCGCAGTGATTCCGATCGCGGGCGACCAGATCACGAATGACATCGCGATGGCATTGCGCACTCCGACCGGCGAAGCCGAGGAAATCAAACTGCGCTACGGCGTCGCCAAGCAGGTGCTGGCTGACCCGGGCGAGTCGCTGGAAGTACCCGGACTGGGCGATCGCGGACCACGCACACTGTCGCGCCAGGCACTGGCAGCGGTAATCGAGCCGCGCGTCGAAGAACTGTTCGCGCTGGTGCATCAGGTGGTGCGCGAATCCGGATATGAAGAAGTGCTGTCCTCGGGCATCGTGCTGACTGGTGGCTCGGCAATGATGCCGGGTATGGTGGAGTTGGCCGAAGATATTTTTTTGAAACCGGCGCGCCTCGGGACGCCGGAATATAGCGGGCAACTAGCCGACGTGGTGCGCAGCCCCCGCTATGCAACCGTATTGGGCTTGCTTCTCGAAGCCAAAAAGCAGTATTTGCGTGGCCACGTGGTGACCCGCCAGGATGGCTCGGTGAAAGCCATCTGGCAGCGCATGAAGGAGTGGTTTTTAGGGAATTTCTGATTCCGCGCAGTCCGGTCTCGCGATACCTGTTCACGCACCGGAAGCACGTTTTCAGCGCAGTTGTAGGCGGTCAGTAGTTGTGAATATTTTTGATTTTTGCGCAGCGTTTATTTATGTTTGAATCAACCGCAGTTTGTAGTTGCTAGCCGTCACCCATGTCGTGATGACTATCAACTGAAAACTGCCTACTTTAAGGAATCATGATGGAAATCGATATGCTCGAAAGCGCGACACTGGGAACCGTCATCAAAGTCGTTGGTATCGGCGGTGCTGGTGGCAATGCTGTGCAGCACATGATCAACAAGGGTGTCTGTGGCGTTGAATTCATTGCTGCCAATACCGATGCTCAGGCACTGAAATTGTCAAAAGCGCACAACGTCATACAGATCGGCGAAACCGGTCTCGGCGCAGGCATGAAACCGGCTGTGGGCCGCCAGTTGGCGGAAGAATCGCGCGGTCGTATCGAAGACGCCCTGCGCGGTGCGCACATGGTCTTTATTGCGGCCGGCATGGGCGGCGGTACCGGCACCGGTGCTGCACCCATCGTCGCCCAAATCGCCAAGGAGCTGGGTGCGCTGACAGTCGCAGTGGTGTCGAAGCCATTTTCGTACGAAGGTCAGAAGTGCATGGACATCGCCGACGAAGGTCTGGAAGCACTGTCGTTGCACGTCGATTCGCTGATCATCATTTTGAACGAAAAGCTGGAAGAAATTTATGAAGACGACAGCATGATCGAATGGTTGCAGCATGCCGACGATGTGTTGAATAATGCGGTCGCCGGGATTGCCGAAATCATCAATGTGCCGGGGCACATCAACGTCGATTTCAACGACGTCAAGACCATCATGGGTGAGCAGGGCAAGGCAATGATGGGAACCGCTACTGCGTCCGGTGTCGATCGTGCCCGCATCGCCGCCGAGCAGGCAGTCGCGTCACCGCTACTGGACGGGATCGACCTATCGGGTGCGCGTGGTGTCCTGGTCAACGTCACCGCCAGTCGCGGTCTGAAGGGCAAGGAAATCAAGGAAGTGATGGCAACGGTACGCGCTTTTGCTGCGCCGGACGCCTCGATTGCGCAAGGGATCGCCTATGACGACACGATGGGCGACGACATCCGCGTGACCGTTGTGGCAACCGGGCTTGGCCGTGCGCGCAAGAACGTTCAACTGGTACAAACGCCGATGCTGCGTACCGGCACCCACAACGAACCCATCACCGCGCACGCTGGCTTGGTACAAGGCGGCATGGGTGGCAAGCAGGGTGGTTCATTCGACGGCCTGAAAGCGCCCGCCGTGTGGCGTCGTGAGTCGGCCTCGGAAACCGTGCGCGCACTGGAAAAAAACGGCATGGAAACTTATGATATCCCGGCTTTTCTGCGCAAGCAGGCCGACTGAACGGGCCGGTCGCCACGATCCTAGGCCGTGGCGACCGGGATGCTCGAATTTTCTGGTGCAGTTTGCAGTGCGTCATAGCGCCACTGCACCAACAGCGCTGTCCTGCATGAAATAGTCGTTCGCGTCATACTACGATTTACGTGTGCCGAATTGCCGCCAGCGCCTGTTATATCGACGTTCGCCCAGAGCAGTACCCACAACAATACCCACAACAATACCCGCAACAATACCCACAAAAGGAATCGCCCATGACCATCAAGATCGGTGAACACCTGCCCGACGGCACGCTGGCCGAATTTATCGAAACCGAAACCGCCGGCTGCGCGCTCGGACCGAATAAATTTCAGGTTGCTGAACTTGCCAAAGGCAAGAAGATTGCTATTTTCGGTGTGCCGGGTGCGTTTACGCCCACCTGTTCGGCCAAGCACCTGCCAGGTTACGTGCAGCATGCTGCGGCGCTGCACGCCAAAGGCATTGATGAAATCTGGTGTATCGCGGTCAATGATGCGTTTGTGATGGGGGCATGGGGTCGCGAACAACACGCCGCCGGCACGGTTCGCATGATGGCAGACGGTAATGCGGCGTTTTCAAAAGCACTCGGACTCGACGCCGATTTCAGTCCCCACGGCATGGGTATCCGATCGAAGCGCTATTCGATGTTAGTGGAGGATGGCGTGGTACGGCAATTGAACGTCGAAGAAGGTGGCAAGTTCGAGGTATCGAAAGCAGAGACCTTGCTAGCCCAGCTCGGCTAGTTAATCGCGGTGTCGCAGCACCTGGCAGCGCGTGCACGAAAGTGAGCGCCGCCACTGACGCAGCTTCCGGCCAGGCATGTCAACTTTGGTAGGGCGGCCGAATGCAAAAGTGGTTTTTTGATCCTGCGCAGGCCGGGTCCGCAATTCAAAAAAAAGCATCATGCTTAAACAACGCACTGTCAAACAACTGGTAAAAACTGTTGGCGTCGGCCTTCATTCCGGTACCAAGGTCGCGCTCACGTTGCGCCCGGCCGCACCTGATACCGGCATCATTTTCAGGCGCATCGACCTCGACCCGCCGGTCGATCTGCCGGCAAGTGCCATCGGTGTAGGTGATACGCGCATGGCCTCGACGCTCGATACCAACGGCGTCAAGGTGTCGACCGTCGAACATCTGATGTCGGCCTGCGCCGGGTTGGGGATCGATAACCTGTATGTCGATGTCACCGCCGAAGAAATCCCGATCATGGATGGCTCGGCCTCGTCCTTCGTATTCCTGCTACAGCAGGCAGGTTTGCAGGAACAGAATGTCGCCAAAAAATTTATCCGGATTAAAAAAACCGTCGAGGTCTCTGATGGCCAGGGCGCTGCCAAAAAATGGGCGCGTCTTGAACCGTTAAACGGTTTCAAGCTGAAGTTTTTTATTGAGTTCAACCATCCCGCAGTCGACGGTACCGGCCAGACTGCGGAAGTCGACTTTGGCATCGATTCCTACGTTAAGGAAATTTCGCGCGCGCGCACATTCGGCTTTATGCAGGATGTCGAAATGCTGCGCGGGATTGGTCTGGCGCGTGGTGGTTCACTCGAAAACGCCATCGTGATGGATGAATATCGCATCCTCAATTCCGACGGCCTGCGCTACGACAACGAATTCGTGCGGCACAAGATTCTCGACGCGATCGGCGACCTGTATCTGATCGGCCACCCACTGCTGGCGAGTTATGTTGCTCACAAATCTGGCCATGGATTAAACAATTTGTTATTGCGGGCGCTACTGGCACAACCGGATGCCTATGATGTAGTCAGCTTTGATACGCTCGATACAGCACCTGAGACCTACGTTCGGCAAGCCGCGCAGGAATGGGCGTTGAACTAACTTCGGTGCGCCATTATTGGTATCATCTGACCCCGCTTGAATGTCATGCATATCAAAAAAAGTAAAGACGCTGGAGCAGCATCTGGCCACTTGCCCAGCAGTAGGTTCCCCCCGACCGTTGATCGAACTTTTTTTCCAGCCGATCACCGTTGATCTTCATTAGATCGAAAAAAATCAGTACCAAACTGTGATGGCGATAGCTTTGGCCTTGGTTGATGCTCACGATGCCCGGCCAGCTAGCCTTGCAGCGCAAACAACTTACCGCTTCTGCTCAACGTATTTTGTAAATATACAAAGGCACGCCGCAGGTCGGCGATGCGTTCATGGATATCTCTGCGCGGGTGATGCTAGTGGGTCGGTGAAAGCGACTAAATCTGCTCACCGGCACACATTTGAGCGCACTATTTCAAGGTGACGACATCTTCCATTCGGTGCATTCCGGTGCAGCGAAAATGGACATGGCGCAGTACGATCTGCTCATTCTGGATTCGTTTAAGGCGCGCTGTCTGCAGGAAAAGCTGCGGCATGTGCG
>JAYVEF010000084.1:0-5103 GCA_043748965.1 Burkholderiales bacterium | reverse complement strand
CAGGCGACTGCGCCGTCAGACTGGCGCAAATCGCCGTGACGCAGCGCGCGTTGGGATTGCCGCGTGTTCGAATATCGCCGCACCGCTTGGAGCCCACGCGACCCTGATCGAACCGGTCCGCGATGCTGCGGGCGCATGCGCCGTTCCAAATTTCACAACTGTTGTTATACTGCGCCCCCTTCTGCGCCCGCTGCGTGCACGCATTGCATCGGTCGGTCAGCGATGCGGTGACGTCAACGCGTTTTTCCAGCGTCACTGAAACATGTTTTTTCGAACAGATTTTTATAATGACTCTTCGCATCAAAACGCTATCGCTGAAACTGCGCGCGGCCGTTGCAGACCCTGGCACCGTTCCCGTCCGTCCCGCCCGGTTTGACCTGCCAGAAACCGGCCCCGTGGTTGTCGTACGAAAGGCGCGCGCATTGCGCCTGGATGGCGCCGACGCTGTTCCGCGCGATGTAGCCGCGGCGCTGCCGAATGCGGCAAGGCTGGCGCCGAAGACTGGCGTCCGGCGCACGGTACTGTTGACGGGCGGCGCGTCGCCAGCAGCTATCGTTGGCGGGGCGCAAGTCATCGCCCCAAGTGCTACGGCGCCAGCGCAGCAAACGCCGGAAACATCGCCATCCAAGCGGCCGCGCATCCCACCCCGCAAACCGGTGGTTGCCACTATGGCCGTGGTTGCGGCACCGGTGCGGGCCACCAAAACGAAGGCAGTGGGCGTGCAGCCGCCGGCAGCACCGAACGTGCAGGAGCAAGCCTTACGCTTGCAGAAGATCACCACACTGATTGGCATTGGTAGTGAACGCGGGTTTTTGACACACGCCGAGATCAACGATCATCTACCTGATGAAGTCGCCGGCGGCGACGCAATGGAGCGTGTGATTGCCACGTTCAATGATCTGGGAATCGCCGTCTACGAACAATCGCCCGACGCCGACACGCTGTTACTGTCGGATAAGGTTGCCAGCGTAACCGATGGCGCCGAAGCAGCGGTCGCGACCGCGTTGTCGTCGATCGACGCCGATTTTGGCCGCACCACCGACCCGACCCGCATGTACCTGCGCGAGATGGGCGCTACGCCATTGCTCTCGCGCGCCGAAGAAGTAGCGATCGCACAGCGCATCGAGGCCGGTCTTGCCGACATGATGCAAGCCATTTCTGCCTGCCCGATGACAGTCGCCGAAATGCTCGTATTGGCCGATCAGGTGGCCGCCGGCAAGATCACCATCGATGAAGTCGTCGATGGCGTTGCCGAAACGTCGCGCGCCGTTACGCTCGCCGGTGTCGAACCGGACGACCTCGGCGAGACCACTGACGGTGACGAGATACCAGAAGCCGATTTGATCGACGGCGCCGATGTCGACGAGAGTACGCAGGACGGTCTGAGTGCGGCGCAGCTTGCCGCGCTAAAAAAATCGAGCCTGGTGCGCTTTGCAATCATTGCTGCGCAGCTTGACATAATGCGTACCGTAGCGGCAGGCAAGGGCGTCGACGCGCCGGGTTGGGTGGCGGCGCAGTGTGTGATATCGCAGCAGATGCTGCGACTGCGCTTTACCGCGCGCGTCGTGCAAAATCTGAGTGAATCATTGCGCGCTCGGATGGCAGAACTGCGCGCCATCGAAAAACACATCCTGGATCTGGTCGTGCACAAGTGTGGCATGCCGCGCAGTCAGTTCATCGCGCTGTTTTCCGGGAACGAAATCTGTTTCGACTGGATCGATCGGGTGCTGGCGCCGGCTGCGCAGGCGGGTGCCGCGCTGGCGCCAGAGATCGCCGCGCGACTGGCGCGACACGCGCCGGCGGTGCGCGAATGGCAGGCCAACCTGTTGGACCTGCAGACGCGCGTCGGATTGCCGCTGGCGGCGCTGCGCCGTGTCAGCAAGCAGATGTCGACAGGCGATCTGCGTGCGCGCCAGGCCAAGCGCGAGATGACCGAGGCGAACCTGCGACTGGTGGTGTCGATCGCCAAAAAATACCTCAATCGCGGCATGCAGTTTCTGGACCTGATTCAAGAAGGCAACATCGGTTTGCTGAAAGCGGTCGACAAGTTCGAATATCGCCGTGGCTATAAGTTTTCTACCTATGCAACGTGGTGGATCCGGCAAGCCGTGTCGCGCGCCATTTCCGATCAGGCGCGCACTATCCGGGTTCCGGTGCACATGCTGGAAACCGTCAACAAGTTAAATCGCATCGCGCGCCGCATTCTGCAGGAAACCGGGATCGAGGCGGACGCCGCGATGCTGGCGCTGCATATGGACCTGACCGAATCCAAAGTGCGTGAAATCCTGAAAATTGCGCGCGAACCGCTGTCGATGGAGTCTCCGGTGGGTGACGACGGCGACGCGCAACTCGGTGACTTCATCGAGGACCGCAGCACGGCGACGCCGGAAGACGCCGCCGTGGATGCCTCGATGCGGCTCGCCATCAACGAAGTGCTGGACGCGCTGCCACCGCGTGAAGCGAAGATTTTACGGATGCGTTATGGACTTGATACCGTTTCCGAACATACCCTAGAAGAAGTGGGTAAGCAATTCGAGGTGACGCGCGAGCGGATTCGCCAGATCGAAAGCAAGGTGTTGCTCAAGCTGCGCCACCCGGGCCGATCGGAAAAGTTGCGCGCTTTTATTGACCCGCGCTGAGGTAACCGCATAGTGCTTTCTATGGTTGTCGGGCATCGGTAAAATGGGGCGCGACGTGTCGCGATCACAACAAATACTTGGCGCATTGCCGTCGTTACACTGCGTTCCGGCAAGAAATCTGCGTAGAATTCACGCATGCCCGGCGCGCCCGCACTGGGGGCTTTCGCCGGAGCATTGATGCCTCGACCTGTCGCACTTTCATGCCGGTAGCGAAATTAATGGACGCTCTGTCGCAGCCAGTCCCTGCTCCGGCTGCGCGCCGCTGGCCGCGCTCGGCTACGCTGCGTTCACGTCTGGCGATCATCGTGGTGGTCGCTGTGCTGATCACGACAGCGCTAGTCACGCTGGTAGCAGTGGTGTTCGTGCGTGCTGATATGAAACAGGCGATTGCCGAGCAACAAGCTGCGCTGCTGCAGCGCACGGTCGATGAGCTCGACCAGAAGATTGACCGTTTGAGTGTGGCGGTCAAACACCTCGCCGACCGTTTGCCGATGGCGGCGATGGATCAGCCTGCGGCGCTGCACGCCTACCTCGAAGACCACGCCGAATTAAAAATTTGGTTCGACAATCTGGTGCTGTTTGGCGCTGACGGCACGTTGCTCGCCAATCTCAGCGGCGGCACCCGTCCAGCCAGCGTCAATGTTTCCACGCGCGCTTACATGCGTGACACGCTGGCACGGCGCAGCGGGGTAATCTCGGCGCCGCTGCGCAGCACCATTTCGCAGCGTCCGCTTGTGCTGGTGACTGCGCCCGTGTTCAACGCCAGCGGCGATATAGTGGCCGTCATGGTTGGTACGATCGATCTCGAGCGCAGCAATTTTCTCGACACCATCAGTCATGGGAAGGTCGGCCGTACCGGGTACTTTTATGCGATCACGGCGGATGCGATCTTTGTCTCGCATCCGGTGGTCCGCCGGATTTTGCAGTCGGCGCGGCCATTACTGGCAGACAGTCCGGCGCTGGCGGCCGCGCTTAACGGTTATGAAGGTACGGTCGAATCGTCCGACAGCAGTGGGCTGCATGCCTTGTTTTCATTCAAACGAATGCGTACGACGCAGTGGATCGTCGCTTCGGTGCTGCCCGGTCAGGAAGCCTTTGCGCCGATCTCGCATACCGAGCACAGGGCGATCTTAATGGCCGTTTTACTGGCGCTATTGGCTGGTCCGCTGGCGTGGTGGATCACGCGTCGCCAGTTAGCCCCGCTTGATGCTCTTGGCGAACGGATCGAGGCAGTGCGACAAGATCCGGCACTGGTGGCGCGTCGGCAGCAGTATTCCGGCGACGAGCTGGGCCAGCTGGCGCGCGCGTTTGATCAACTGATGCGCGAGCGTCTGTTCGCCGAAACCAAATACCAGTCCAGCGCCGAAGAATTGCGGGCGGCCACCGACAGTATTCTGGATGCATTTTATGTACTGCAGGCCGAACGCGATGCCAGCGGAAAAATCATCGACTTCCGTTTTCGCTATCTGAATGAAAACGGCGCACGGCTGGTCAATCTACGCACCGAACAGATGGTTGACCAATTGTTGTGTGAGCTGTTGCCGGTGAATCGGAGCGGCGGTTTTTTCGAGAAGTATGTGCAGGTAATGGAAACCGGTATTCCGCTGCAGGAAGAATTCGAGATCGATTCGGCTGACGTTGGCGCCAAGTGGCTGTCGCACCAAGTCACGCCACTGGCCGACGGCATTGCGATCACGAGCCGCAACATCACGCAGCGCAGAAATGACGATCTCGAACGTTCCAAAAATCGGGCGTTCTTGCAATCGCTGATCGACCATCTGCCGGTGCTGGTGTTCTCCAAAACCATTAATGCCGATGGTAGTGGTTGCTTCACGCTCTGGAACAAAGCGGCGGAGCGTATCACCGGCATCGCTGCGAGTGTTGCGATCGGGCGCACCAATCGTCAGTTATTTTCGGCCGAAACTGCGACCCTTTACGACGAACAGGAACGCCGGATCATTACATCCGGGCTGCTGCTGGAGGTGCCGTTTCATCCGCTGCGTCAGCCTGACGGCGGTCTGCGGATGCTGCACACTCGAGTGCTGCCTGTGGTGAACGCTGACGGCCAGATCGATCATGTTCTCGGGATCGCCGAAGACATTACCGAGCGTCGCGCGGCGCACGCGGCGCTCGCATTCAGCGAGCAGCGTTTGCGTCTGGTCACCGATAACTTGCCAGCGCTGGTGGCGTATATCGATGCACAGGAACGCTTTCAATTTTGTAACGCATTTTATTTGCAGAGTCAGCAATTGCAGCCGGCCGACATGATCGGCAAATCGATTCGCGACGTCTTCGGCTATCGCTGGTATCAGCGATTGGCGTCGTATATCGCTGCGGCGCTGCAGGGTCAGCATCAGTCATTCGAGCACGAGACCGAAACCCGCGACGGTCGGCGTTTTTTTCAGTACGAATATATTCCCGACATGCGCCCGGATGGCGCAGTGGCCGGTTTTTATTCGATGGT
>JAYVEF010000083.1:0-5122 GCA_043748965.1 Burkholderiales bacterium | reverse complement strand
TGCCGGCCGCGCTCAGGTCATTAGCGTGCGTGGCCTGTCACCCGACTTTGCAACCACGCTGCTCAATGGCCGTGAGCAGGTCAGCACCGGCGACAACCGCAGTGTTGAATTTGACCAGTATCCCTCCGAATTGCTGAGTGGCGTGACCGTGTATAAAACCCCGGATGCGGGGGTGATCGGCCAGGGACTTTCCGGCACCATCGACATGCAAACGGTACGACCATTATCGTTTCCAGGTCGCACCTTATCGATGAATCTGCGTGGGGAAAGAAATTCGCTGGGTTCCATTGCCGACGCCAGCGCCACCGGACACCGTTTCAGCATCAGCTACATTGACCAATTCGCCAATCGCACATTGGGCGTGGCGATTGGTTTTGCAAATCTGGAGTCGCCACATCTGGACCACGAGGTCGGCTTGTACGAACCCTGGAAAACCGATGCCCGCGCCGGCCTGCCGGCCGGCACATATGAAATGGATGGCATCAAGTCACTTGCCAAAAGTGGTCGCACCACCCGTAACGGTTTGATGGGTGTCGTCGAGTGGGCACCGTCTAAAGAATGGCGCAGCACGCTGGACCTTTTCGCGTCGAATTTTCATGAAGTCGAAACTGCAAATCAATTTGAATTCAATCTGGGCGGCTACAACGGCAACCATACGCCGAGTCTGAATTACGATTCAGCAATGATCACCAACGGGACCTTGAACGGTGGCGTCGCGTCCGGCATTTACCCGCTCGTGCGCGGCGAATACAATAATCGCGAAGACGCTATCCGCACCGTCGGCTGGGCTAACAAATTTAAGTTCAAGGACTGGTCGCTGCTGGCCGACGTAAATTATTCGCGCGCCAAGCGCGATGAGATCTACCAGGAGATCAACATGCAGCGACGCAATGCCGCTGGCGGCGCGCAGCTTGATACGATGACTATCAATTGGGCCACTGGTGGCTTTCCTACTTTGTATGGCACCCAGAATTATAGTGATCCATCCCAACTGTTTACCGGCAATTCAATTTACGGGGCCGGCTATGGTCGTACACCGCACATCGAAGATAGCTTGCGCGGCTACAAGCTGATTGCCAACTTTGCCTCGCCGGCCCTTCTCGATACCGTGTTCTCTGAGTTTGAAGTCGGTATGAACTACACCGGCCGCACGAAAAAGAAACGTCAACCGGAAGCAGCGGAACAAACCGTCGGCGCGCTAGTGGTGTCACCGGACCTCCTGTATGCATCGACCGACCTCGGTTTTGCCGGCAGCGGTACGATCCCGTCATACAACGTGCCGGGAGTGATTGCGAAATATTTTGACCCGTTTAATCCGGACCCGATTTCACCGGGGGCCGTAGCGCGCGCCTGGGACGTCACGGAGAACATTACCACTGCATACATCAAGGGCAATCTTGAAACGCATCTTGGTGTCGTCGAGATGAAGGGAAACGTCGGCGTACAGGTTCAGCACACGGATCAGTCCTCGGCGTCGGTCTACACTGGTGGCCCAGGTGGGGTGTTGACGCCGGTAAATATCGGCAAAACTTACACCGATGTACTGCCGAGTCTGAATCTGGCGTTCGATCTGGGTAACGACCAGACCCTGCGTTTTGCTGCCGCCAAACAGTTGGCGCGTGCCCGCATCGATCAGATGCGCGCGTCGTTCGATTTCCATATCGACGACACGACGCGCATGCCAAGCGCAAATGGTGGCAATCCAAAACTCGATCCGTGGAAAGCGAATGCATTCGACGTTTCTTACGAAAAATATTTCGGTAAAAAAGCGTATGTTGCTGCAGCGGCGTTTTACAAGAATCTGACCAGCTACATTTACAGCCAGACCAAGCCGTTCGATTTTTCGCCCTACACGGCCGGTGCCACCTCACCTGCCGGATACGCACCGGTTTCCAATATCGGCGCCTACACGTCGGAGTACAACGGCCAGGGTGGTACGTTGAAAGGGATCGAGCTGTCAGTCTCGCTACCGCTCGATCTGGTCAGCAAATCGCTGGATGGTTTCGGCGTCGTTGCCAGCACCACGCATACCGACAGCAGTATTACGATCCCATCGGCGACCTTTGCCGCAGGTACCAACATACCGCTTCCGGGCCTCTCGAAAAACGTCACCAACCTGACCGCGTATTACGAGAAAAACGGCTTCTCGAGTCGAATCAGCCAGCGCCGCCGGTCCGACTATGTCGGCGAGATCGGCAACTTCGCCGGCGACCGCAATCTACGCTATGTAGTGGGCGAAAAAGTGGTGGATCTCCAGATCGGCTATGCGTTTAGCCAAGGCATGTACAGCGGCTTGAGTCTGCTATTGCAGGTGAACAATCTGACGGACCAGGCTTATCGAACGTATCAGACCACTCAGGATCATCCGCTCGAGTACCAAAAATATGGCCGGACATTTTTGGCAGGCGCCAGTTACAAGTTTTGATCCGAAGCATGCCGCGCCGACTGGTGGCGCGGTTGCATCGTGCGACACCAGGCCGCAAGAAAATCGCGGCTTTTTTTTTGCCTCGCGCCGTCTTGGCTTACCGCCAGTATGTGGCCGGTCAGGCCTTCGGCAAGGTTACGCCGCGTTGTCCCTGGTATTTGCCATTGCGATCCTTGTAAGAAGTTTCGCAGACTTCGTCACTTTCAAAAAAAAGTACCTGAGCGCAGCCTTCACCGGCATAAATTTTTGCTGGGAGCGGCGTCGTGTTGGAAAATTCAAGGGTCACGTAACCCTCCCACTCCGGCTCGAATGGGGTCACGTTGACGATGATTCCGCAGCGGGCGTAAGTCGATTTACCGAGGCAGATCGTTAGCACGCTACGCGGGATGCGAAAGTATTCCATGGTGCGCGCCAGTGCGAACGAATTTGGCGGAATGATGCAGACATCGCTTTTCAAGTCGACAAACGATTTCTCATCGAAGTTTTTCGGATCGACGATGGTTGAATTGATGTTCGTGAAAATCTTGAATTCATCCGCACAGCGAATATCGTAACCGTACGACGACGTCCCGTAGGAGACGATCTTGTGCCCATTGGCTTCGCGCACCTGAGCGGGTTCAAAGGGTTCGATCATGCCGGTTTCGGCCGCCATGCGCCGGATCCATTTATCGGATTTGATGCTCATCGGTGTCTTTTAAAAGTAATCAAAAAAATCGGCCCGCATGCCGAGCTCATGATCGGCATGCGGCAGTGCTACCACGCGCATTGAAACGAATCTTACGTCAAAATTTTGTGCTGACTGCGCCAGTATCGCAAGAGGTTTGATTGCGCCGCGTCAGTTGAAACCTGCAGCGAGCGCCGCGTCCTGCTGACGCACCTTCAGTACCGAGGGACGTCCACCAATGCTGCCGATGTAGGTCTCTATCAGTGGCGTTAGCGGCACCAAGCCAAATTGGGTAACCCAGCCAAGCGCCGTGCCCCACAACACGTCTACTGCAGAAAATTGTTCCCCTAGCATGTACGGACCGCGCGCGAGCTGGTCGGTCACAGTTTTGAGCATGGTGTCAAAATCGCCGTAGGGCGACATTCCCGCAGACGCCGGCACGTGCTTTTGAGCGCGGTCGACAATCGCCGGCTCGAAGCAAGAGGCGTAATACACCATCCAACGCAGGTACGGGCCGCGCAGTTGGGCGGTCAGGCCGGGCGCCAGCCCTGCTTCCGCATACAAGTCTGCCAGAAAAATATACAACGCCGTCTGTTCGGTAATAAGCGCCTCGCCCCAACGCAGCGCCGGTACTTTCCCCATCGGATTGATTGCGAGGTAGTCTGCGCCACGCTGCTCACCCGCTTTCATGTTCAGCACCTGCAGCGTAAAGTCGGCGCCCAGTTCTTCGAGAAGAATCAATACCCCGCTGGAGCGTGTGTTCGGTGAATGGTACAGCGTGACGTGGCGCGGTGACAAGGACATGATGGCTCCAGGAATTTGGCATGCATGCGCGCCATTCGGCGGCACGGCCGCGGTGTATCGAACGTGCGTCGCGGGGCGATCCGCCAGAAATCCGGCGGCCTCAAGTCATTGCAGCGTGTCAGCCTTTTTTGCTACCAAAAGCAAATAGCAACCCGCCGGCCACCACCGCCGCGACACCGGCCCAGACCGGGAAGTTGACAGTCTGCTTCTCTTTCACCGACAGCTCGATCGATCCGAATTTGACGACGTCGGTATCTTTTGTGTAGCTGAAACTTCCGTAGCCCAGCGCGAGCAAGCCGCCAAGGATCAGGGCAATGGCGAAAATTCGAACGGCATTCATGGTTTCTCCGGTTGGGAATTCTGCAACGACAGTACCACGCGGCTGGCGCTGAAGGCGGTTTTGTAGTCGCCTCGCGGCGCCCTGCTGCAATTTCAACGCGGCTGCGCCGCTTCGCTGACACGCCCTTGCAGGACTGACTGCTCGCCACTGGCGGCTCGGTCAGACGGTTCTTTCAGTCGACTCACGTGTACCCCATTTTTTACTGCCGTCATTTCTGCCAGAATTGAGATCGCGATTTCCGAGGGCGTTTTGCTACCGATATAAACACCGATCGGACCATGCAATCTGGCCAACTGTGGTTCGCTCACGTCGAACAGTTTCAGCCGCTCATGGCGCTTGGCGTTATTCGCCCGGGAACCGATTGCACCGACATAGAACGCGTCGGATTTAAGCGCCTCCATCAGGGCCAGATCATCCAATTTTGGGTCGTGCGTCAGGGCCACCACGGCGGTGCGCCGATCGGGCTGCATCGCCGTGACCACGTCGTCGGGCATCGCATGCACGAGTGTCACGCCAGCGATGTTCCAGCCATCGCGGTAGTCGTCGCGCGGATCGCAAACTGTCACGTGATAGTCCATCCCCACAGCAATCTGCGCGACAAAGCGCGACAGCTCCCCGGCGCCAATGATTAACAATCGCCAGCGTGGACCATGCACCGAGGTCAGAACCTGCTGCGCCAACTGCACTACCTGACCGGCGTTGGCAGGCGACAGCCGTACCGCACCGGTCGCCAGATCAAGGCGACGCGCGACCAATTCATGTCGGGCCAGCCGGGCCAGCAAATCGGTGATTGCGCTCTGCAGCATGAGTGGTTCAATTACCAGTTGAATGGTCCCGCCGCACGGCAAGCCGAACCGGTGCGCCTCGTCCGCAGTGACCCCGTAGGTAA
>JAYVEF010000082.1:0-15477 GCA_043748965.1 Burkholderiales bacterium | reverse complement strand
CGGTCACGGCGACACCGTCGGGATCGCGCTGCACGGCCGCCATAAAACCATCGTGGACGGCTTCGGCAGCGCGCCCCAGCGCTTCTGAGCGCAGTGGTAACAGCAAGGCGATCCGCAGCACAGTCGGCCCCGGCACTGCGGCAGGCAGGACTATCGCCGGCTCACCCGAGCCAGGCGCCGTTACGCTGGCCTCAGTTGTGTTTGCCGTCGCCGACGCGCACAATCCGCTCATTGCAATCGCCAGCACGACGCTGCCGGACCAACTGGCCGCACCACCTTTGCTCAACCCCCACCGCTGCCACATCCTGCTCTCCCTGATGACCGAACCAATGCTGATTACCGCCGCCCTGCCGCTGCACAACGAAGTGTCGCAGCAGAATTATCCCTTGTCCACTTTGTATGTGGTGGCGACACCAATTGGCAACCTCGCCGACATTACGTTGCGCGCGCTTCACGTGCTGGGGCTGGTGGATGCCGTGGCCTGCGAGGATACCCGTAACACAGCGCAGTTACTGCATCGTTACGGCCTGTCGAAACCGCTGATTGCCGCCCACCAGCATAACGAGCGCGAAGTCGCCGACAAGCTGATTGCCCGATTGCTGGCAGGCGAACGGATCGCACTAGTGTCCGACGCTGGTACGCCGGCGATATCCGACCCTGGCGCACGCATCGTCGAGGCAGTGCGTGCGGCAGGGCTGCGCGTGCTGCCTCTGCCTGGGCCGTCGGCAGCCATCGCGGCGCTATCCGCCAGCGGGCTGCAGGATACACAGTTTTATTTTGTCGGCTTTTTGCCAGCCAAAGGCAAACAGCGCGAAACCGTATTGCACGGGTTGAGTGGCGTCGCTGCGACGTTGGTCTTTTATGAAGCGCCGCATCGGATTGTCGACGCGGTCGAAGCGCTAACCGAAGCGTTCGAGCCGGAGAGACAGATTGTTTTTGCCCGCGAACTGACCAAGCTGTTTGAAGAGATTCATCGGTGTAATTTGTCCGATGCTGCGGCATGGGTTGCGGCCGACCCACACCGCGAAAAGGGAGAATACGTTGTGTTGCTGCAGGGTGCCCGGACCGCCATCGCTGCCGACACGCTGGAAACCGATCGGGTGCTTAAAATTTTGCTGGAGAGTTGTTCGGTGAAGCAGGCGGCAGGGTTGGCAGCGCAATTGACCGGACAGAAAAAAAATGCGCTGTATGAGAGAGCGCTCGCGTTGCGCGATCAGCCCGACTGAATCGACGGCGCGCCTCAGCTCTGTTCACGGGGAACCTTTGTACATTCAAGGAATTTTCTTCATTGGTTCTCCGGACAAAATACCGTGGAAACCGGTAAGAACCTCGCCGATCTGAGTTCCGCCATCACTGATATCGAAAAAACGGATGTCTTTGCTATGCATGCTTGCACGCACTTTTACGACTGAAATGATTCGTTTTAAACTACCCGTAACTTCGACATAGCGTTGCATGATGATTGCGTCGGCAAGAAACGCATTGCCATAGGAGCTAAACCGCAAATCTGTGTAACGGTCTTCAAGTTCTGTCGTCATTAGTACCGTCACCCCCATGCCGGTCAATACGGCGATCATTCGATAAAGTGCTTCACGGAAGTTTTCGCGGAACACGGATGCCAATGCCAGTTCAAAGCCCGACAATGAATCGATCACAACGCGTTTAGCCTTCATGCTTTTGATCATGCGGACCAGGTCATGCAAAGTTTCGTCGATCGACAAATCCAGCGCACGCGTGTCGATCAAGCCGACATGTCCCGTCTCTACCAGTCGCCTGAACTGGCGACTCAGAAGTTGGTTCGGACTTTTTTCGAATGCCGCGATAACGCCTGGTTCGCCGATTCGCACGCCTTCCGCTAAAAATTCGGTTGCCAACACCGTTTTACCAGAGCCAGACGGACCGACCACGAGCAATGAATAGGCAGCGGGTAGCCCGCCGCCAAGCATTTCATCGAGTATTGGCACACCCATCGACAAGCGCGTGTCGCCCGAGACTTCGATATCGCCGGCACCGAAACTCTCGATGATTGTGCGCGGAAAAATCTCCAGGCCATCTCCGGTGATGCGGAAGGTATGCAGACCAGCCCTTTGCGCCTGACCACGCATTTTGATCACTTGTATCTTGCGAGCCATCGAATCGCCATGCATGAGCTGTGACATCCATACGATACCGTCGGCCACCGTAAAAATCGGACTGGACTCAGCCTCTGGAACAACGTATTCCCCGATCAAAAATGTGGTCGCTTGCCAACTCGTCATCTCGACGCCCAGGCGTTGTACGAAGTCTTGCAGACTATAAATTTCCGGATTACTTTCCGTTACGGCCTGCACCACTGAGCGGAAAGAATCAACGAATACCAGGCTAGGTGAAAAAGCCGCCACTTCTTCCTTGATTCGTTCCAACACGCGGGCAAAATCTCCGTTCAGGAGTTCGGCCGACAAATTGACGTATCTGATGAACGGGCCGACTTTTTTTGCGTCAAAAAACGCAAATTGCTGCTGATACCGTAGCATTTTGAGTGGTGGCTCACCCAGAACCGTAAAAAATAGCGCAGGGCAATCGGCACTTGCCTGAGCGAACATGATTTGGTGTGCAAGCGTGGTCTTGCCGCTCCCTGGCGGCCCTGCGAGTAAATTAAATGAAAACTCAGGGACACCGCCTCCCAAAATTTTATCTAGCCCTGGCACTCCCGTCTCAAGACGGTGTATAGCTACTTTTTCACTCATTGTCTGGCTCCTCTGAAGTAGCGTCTCTAGTGTCGACATCCAAGGCGGCATCCACGATACTCGTTGTTAAAATCTCTCCAACCAGCTTGGCGAGTATGCTCATGAAGGTGTTAAGCAGCATGATGCTCGCCTGGCCTGCTTCAGCAGGGTCACGCGTTTGAAGCGATGTCGCCAATCCTGAAAATTGGGATCCAATTGTCTGTTGAGAGATAGCTCCCAACCAAGGAAACGTCACATGTGTTTTATGAAGGCTTCTGTTGTACAGCGATTGAAAACCTACGTCGCCGACGATGACGGTCAACTCCGCGGCCAGACGGTCCCATAAGACGATCGTGTTGCCCGGGACACCGCCAGGCCTGCGCATCACGGCCTTCGCTATCATTTGTTCTCGGTCGCCGAGCGCTGTAATCATGGTCAGTCTCTGCTATGAAACAGCGGTTATGGAGCGCAGGTTTTTGACAAGGGGTCGAGGGATACCCGGCTGTCCGAGTCCTCGGCAGCGTGGCTTGGCCACCCGAACCCCGGACGACTTAACGAGAGCAACTTGCTTAACTGGGCGATCGGAACGGGTTTCACAAGGTAATGATCAAATCCTGCCGTGGTTGCACGAACTTTGTTGTCTACCTGGTTGTATCCACTTAAAGCGATGCAGACGGGAACTGGTTTTTTGGGATGAAGGCGCAGTTGCCTGACGACCTCATAACCATCTATGCCTGGCAAACCGATATCGCAAACAATGAAATCGTAATCATTTTTTAGTGCCAGGGCCAAGCCCGCAGTGCCGCTGAATGCCAGCGTCACTATATGTCCTTCTTTAGTGAGGTAAGCACTCAATGTCTCACTTGCGTCGACATTGTCTTCGATCAGTAATATTCGGCGTGACAGCGCCACCACGTTTGACAGTTGCTGGGTGATCGCTATGGCCTCCGGCAGACAGGAAACTGGGAGCCGCACAATGAACTCACTGCCGCAACCGGCGCCTTCACTGTGCACTGCCACCGTGCCGCCGTGCATCTCAGCAAGCGTTCGCACCAGCGACAAGCCAATGCCGAGTCCTCCTTGGGATCGTTCAAGTGAACGGGCGCCTTGGGTAAACAGATCGAAGATGACAGGCAGCAGGCTTGCTTCAATTCCCGCACCGTTATCGCGTATCGACACGTCGACGAAGTCACCAATCCGGCATGCTGCCATCGAAATCTTGCCATTTTCAGGTGTAAACTTTGCTGCGTTGATCAGTAGGTTGGAAAAGATCTGGGTGAGCCTGACCAAGTCTCCCTCGAGGTGAATCGGCGCGGCGGGCATCTCGATCAACAAATGGTGCCCGCGTTTGTCGATACACGACTTGCTCGTCTCTACTGCGCTCTCAAGAACATCGGAAAGTAGAAGAGCTCTTTTTTGAAGCAAAATCTTGCCGCTGTTGACCCGCGATGCATCCATCAAATCATCGACCAACCGGATCATATGGCTTACCTGGCGACTAATGATGCCTTGCAACTTCATCAGTTGCGGGTCCGCAGACAACCGTTTACCGAGCAATTCTGCTGCCATCGCAATGGGTGCGAGCGGGTTGCGAAGCTCATGCGCAAGCATGGAAAGAAATTCTTCCTGCCGACGGTTGGTCGCCTCTGCCTTTTCCTGAAGATCTTGCGCGCCGAACGTGGCGAGCACAAGATGCTGATTAGCGTCGCGTAGCTGCCGGAGCTGCACGATTCCCTCTTCGTTGCTGCTGTTTGCAGCATTGGTAAGCACTTTGACCTGTTCGTTAAGCTCCGCTACTCTCAGCTTCGATTGCCCGGCATCTCGATCGATCTGCAGCAAAAGTGCCGCGATCTGCTGTTTTGGCAGGTCCCTAGATTCGATATTTTCAGGCAGACATTCGTCCGGCCGCAGCGATAGAGGGTCACTGCCGAATGCGAGGGCATTTTCGTCCGTCATAAGAGCGTGGTGGTGTGCTTGAATTTGCCAAATTGGCAATCTCTCAACATTCCGTCATACCTTACTCTCTTGGCTCCACAAATGCGAGTGTATTGCGCAATATTCCCGGATTTAAAATAGTTGCCTTGATTGCAAAAAGATTGACAACTCCGAATGAGTACCCCGCAAAAATTTGGCGAAATATTATCTATTCTTCACTGTTCGGGTACTTCAAATCCGCGGGGGCGCGCTTAGGCCCGGCATGCGTCGGCGAGCTGCTTTCTGGCTAACTAGTTGTTTTACCGGGACGCTATTATGTCGACCATCCACAATCGACCGCAGCGCTACCGCTACCGCCTATACCGCTCACCCCCCCATACCGCCATCCGCATCGCCGCGCCGGTGGCCACAGCCGCCGGTCCGCTGTCGCGGGTACGCAAGCGGTTCAACACCCTTGCCAAGAAGCTCGAAACCAAACGCGTCAGGCTGGCGCCTCTGGCGCGAGGAGTTGCCGAAGTTCCGCGCGTTGGCAGACAGCGAACACAACCCGTTGTGCCGGCCTTCGACGTCCATCGGCGGCAGCTGTTGCTGCGGCTGGATCAGGCCTTTTCCGACGCGACGATAAGTAAGAATGATAGGAAAAAACCGGCCACCGTGATCCGTTCTGCAGCACTGAACTGGTTGCAGATCGATGACCAGGACGAGGCGAACAAGCAGATCTACAACAAGTACAGCGGATGCGACTTCGATCTGGTCAGGGATACAGATACTGCGTTCATGCGCAAGATGGTGGGCGCGGCGACCGGCGTCAAACTGGACGACGACAACCACTTCAGCTCAACCCACATCTTCTTCGAGGCCATGCGGAACAAGATGGGCCATGGGAAAAAGACCGCAAGAACCCAAACGCTGGAACTGCAACAGCGCCTCTGGAGCAACGGGAGAGCCCCGGACCGATGGCGTAAGCCATTCCAAGTTTTACGCTGCAACGCCGGAATCGGTTTAGCGTCGGCGGCGGCAATCACGCCCCTCGCTTAGAAAGTTTTGCTAACGGCGACTACCAGAGCGGTTTTCCCCAGATTTTTCAGATCTGGCGCTGGGCCAATATAGTTTTTGTTGTTAGTGCCGACGATCGCGCCGCTAAGACTAACAACGCCAAAATCCTTGGTCACACCTATTTTGTAGTCCGTATACGCAAAATCGTCACTGTTACGTACACTTTGATGGCCCGCGTGCAGATTTAGCTGCGTGCCTGTCGCGATATCGATGTTCGCGCCAATATCCAAATAGCCGCTGCGCTTGCTGTCGGCGAAGGCGAAGATATTGGTCACGCCCCATGAATACTTAGCGTAGGCGGGGCCATAGCCGATCTGCCCATAAATTTCGGTCGTGTTGGCGCTCGGCGTCAAGCCGTTGGACGGGTAAATGTAGGTCAGTAGGCCGACATCATAGGAGACATCCTTGACAAGTTCGCCGCGCTTGCCACCGTAGATGTCCAGTTCAATATTGCCGCCCCCGCCGGCATCCTTTGTCCATTTGATTGTTGAGGCCCAAACGCCCAAATAAAGGCCGGTCGGATTGTTGGTGTAGTCAGCGCCTCCTGACAGGGCTGGTTGCAAACGGCTTTGCGAGACACCGCGGAAGCGGTAGTCGGATGACAGTGCCGCATTATATGTAACTTCATTGTCCGGCTTTTTTTCCTCAGCATGTACGCCGGTGCCAATCAAGGTAGCTGCAACGGCTGCCATGAGAATCATTTTTTTCATAATTTTTCCTGTTGGTTTATTTGAATAAGTATTTGCGGCGCTTGTTCCCGGCGGCAGTACAGTCAGAACGGGATCATTAGCCGATACCCGACACCCGTCTCGGTAAGCAAATAGATGGGTTGGGTTGGATCGTCCTCCAGCTTCTGGCGCAGGTGCCCCATATAGATCCGCACATAATGCGCATCGTCGACATGCTTGACACCCCATACTTCCCGCAGCAGCTGCGGTGTACTAACGACGCGCCCGGCATTCATGACGAGCGCGACCAGCAGCCGGAACTCGGTTGGTGTCAGGTGCACCAGCTTGTTATTTTTGGTCACAAACCGGGCACGTCGATCAATTCGTACCGCGCCGAATTGAATGATATCGGCCAGGTCGACGCCCGCCTGGCGATGCCGCCGCATCGTCGAGCGCACGCGTGCCTGCAGCTCACCGATGCCGAACGGCTTGATGAGATAGTCGTCAGCGCCACTGTCGAGGGCCTGAATTTTGTTGTTCTCTCCGGTTCGTGCGGATAATACGATGATGGGAACAGCCGACCATCTGCGGATGTCCACGATAAAGTCGAGGCCGTCGCCATCGGGTAGCCCGAGGTCCAAAACGATCAGATCGGGCTTACGTGTACCGGCATCGATCAACCCGCGTTTGAGTGTATCGGACTCGTAGACATGCCAGCCTTCCTCCTCCAGCGCGGATCGGACAAAGCGGCGAATCTGGGGTTCGTCTTCGACCAGAAGTACGGCGGAAAATAGTGCGTCACCCATTGCTATTCTCCACGACCGGAAATCCACCCTCTTCAACGAGCGAAACGGACGGTGGCGAACCGAGGGGTAGCGTAAAAACGATTGCAGCGCCGCCTTCCGGGGAGTGGCCCGCACGAATCTTGCCACCATGCGCTTCGATAATGGCCCGACAAATAGCAAGCCCCAAACCAACGCCTGGTGTTGCGGACTCACGTTCCCCGCGCGTGAATTTATCGAAAATCAGATCTCCCTTTCCAACGGGCAGGCCAGGGCCGTTGTCGTACACCACCACATTCAAATCGTCACCACTGCGTTCTGCCGCGACGACAATCCGAGAGCCAGCTGGCGTGTACTTGCTTGCATTTTCAAGCAGATTGCACAGTACACGTTCGATCAGAACGGCATCAAATTTGATCAGCGGAAGTTGTGTTGCGATTTTGGTGGCAACTTCGTGATCGGCGATGCTCAAACGGCTCGCTCGCAGCGCACTACCGACCACCTCGTCAAACTCTTGCCACTGCAGATTCAATTTTACGTCGCCGCTTTCGATTCGGGCCATATCCAGCAAATTAACCACCAACTGGCTCATTCGCAGGGTTTCATGATGCAGTGCTTCAGCAAATTCCAGCTGGTTCGGCGCCAGCACTGGCTTGCTTCTCACCAGCGATTCCGACAACCCGACCAACGATGTCAGCGGTGTGCGCAAGTCATGCGATAACGCAGCCAAAAGAGAATTACGCAACCGTTCGGACTCCATCCGCACCAACGCATCCTGCGCGACATCGATGTAATGCACGCGTTCGAGGGCAATCGCCGCTAGCGCGGCGAAGGTATCGAGATGCTGACGTTGCTCAGGAATCAGAATCCAGCGTCGGTTTTCCGGCTGGATCACGAGTACGCCGCGCGTGCGCATTGGCGCTACCAGAGGAAGATAGAAAAGTGGGCTGCCCGGAAGCGTATCGGTACCAATCCCTGCAGGCAGCGCCCTGTCGAAAGCCCACTGTGCAATTCCGACATCAAGTAGCCCACTCGTTGATGGGATTGCCATCTCGTCGGATGTAGTCGATGGCAATGACAGGTGACCATCATCGTCCGGCAGTAACAAGGTTGCCTTGGCCCGAAAGGTGCGCGCCACATAAATGCGCGTCACGTCAAAAACCTGTTCAGTCTGCAACGCACTGGACAACTCGCGCGCGAACTCGTATAACGCCCGCGAACGCGATTCGCGGTGGGACGCGATCAACGCCTGATATCGCAGATGCGACGTCAGATGCGCGGTGATCAGTCCAACCACGAGCATTACCGCAAACGTCACAAGATACTGGACATCGGTGACGGCAAATGAAAAACGCGGCGGTACAAAAAAGAAATCGAATGCGGCGACGCCGACAATCGTTGCAACCACCGCCGGGCCGCGGCCGAGTTTTACCGCGACCAAGACGACTGTGAGTAAAAACAGCATCACGATGTTCGCCAGATCCAGATACGGCAGCAAGGGAGTCGCGATAAGTGCTGTAACCAGACTCGCTACCCCTGCCAAAAAGTAACGTGTTGGGCGCGACCAGCGCGAATGCTGGTCCAGATCGGGCGTTGCCGAGCGTTCACAATCCGTCAATCCAACGGGAACGAGCTCGTTGCGCGCGCCGCTATTGGAGTTGGATTGACCCAATTCGGTCAGGTCGATATCCGCTGCCATGGCGGCGATTCGTCGCTGGTGCGCAGTACGCCATGGCCAGGTCCGATGGCCGCGTCCGAGAATGATTTTGGAAATATTCTGGTCGTGTGCATATTTGACGATTTCGGCCGCGATATCGTTACCGGCCAGAACTGCCGTCTTCGCACCCAGAGTCGCTCCCAACTTGAGCGTCTTGAGAATACGTTCTCGTTGCGATGGCGGCAGCCGTTGCAGCGACGGTGTTTCGATATAGATGACATGCCAGTCGGCATTGAGTTGGCCAGCCAGACGTGCGGTACTTCGGATAATATGCTCGGCGCCGGCACGTGGCCCAATGCAGGCGAGTACGACGGCACCGGTTTTCCAAACGGTGCTGATCGACTTTTCAATCCGATATGCCTGTACGTCGTTATCGATCCGATCGGCCGTACGACGTAACGCCAGTTCGCGCAGTGCAATCAGGTTACCCTTGCGAAAAAAATTGCGAGACGCTCTTTCGGCCTGTGCTCCCTGGTAGACCTTGCCGCTGCCGAGCCGGGCGATCAGCTCGTCCGCCGGTATGTCCACCAGCACTACTTCGTCGGCCTTGTCGAACACCGTATCCGGTACGGTTTCAGCCACCCGCACGCCGGTGATGCCGCCCACCACGTCGTTGAGACTTTCCAAATGCTGCACATTGACCGTCGTGAAAACATCAATGCCCGCATCGAGTAGTTCCTCGACATCCTGCCAGCGTTTCGGGTGACGCGACCCTGGCGCATTCGAATGGGCTAGTTCATCCATCAGTATCAACGCGGGATGCCGCACCAGCGCTGCGTCGATATCGAATTCGGTGATCGTTCTACCCTTGTATTCGATGACCTTCGCCGGCAACATCACAAGCCCCTCGATCTGCATCGCGGTTTCCTGCCGGCCGTGCGTTTCGACTATGCCGATCAGCACGTCTGACCCCTCGGATTTCATACGCCGTGCTGCCGACAGCATCGCGTATGTTTTTCCGACGCCGGCCGATGCTCCGAAATAGATGCGCAGCTTGCCGCGTGCGGCACGACGTTCCTGCTCGTGCATTTGTGCGAGCAGGTGATCCGGGTCGGGGCGTGATGGAGGCGTCGACATTACTTGATGGACGTCCTGTCCAGCGCGCTATTGAGCAACAACACATTCACAGATGGTTCTCCGAGAAATCCGAACTGTTGATCGGTTTTCAATCGATCTACCATCGCCCGGACTCGGGCCGGGTCGAGCTTGCGTTCACTTGCGACCCGAGTCACCTGGTAATACGCTGCGCCGACGCTGATATCGGGATCAAGGCCGCTAGCCGATGCAGTCACCAAGTCTACCGGGATTGCAGCCTTGTTCTGCGGATCGGCTGCCCTCAATGCATCGATACGTCCCTTGACTGCGTCGATGAGTGCCGGGTTGAAGGGGCCAAGATTGGAGCCACTGGATGACGCCGCGTTGTTGGGCATCGGACTTGTCGACGAAGGCCGGCCCCAGAAGTACTTCGGCGACGTGAAGGCCTGGCCGATTAATCCGGAACCGATCACCGTGGAACCGGGCTGGTCGTCCTGCGACATCAAGCTGCCGCCAACTTGGCGGGAGAACGCAACCTGACCGATACCGGTAACGGCCAGTGGATAGACCACGCCGCAAAGCACCGAAAGAAGCAGAAACAAAACCAGTGCGGGACGCAAAATCGTATTCATCGCAAACTCCTTGACCATCAAACCAGGTTGAGAAAAGACAGAATCACGTCGATCAGTTTGATGCCGACAAATGGCACGATGATGCCGCCGAGGCCGTAGATCAGCATGTTCCTTCGTAACAGCGCAGCGGCACCGACAGCACGATATTTGACGCCTTTCAGTGCAAGCGGGATCAGCACCACAATGATCAGGGCGTTGAAGATGACGGCAGACATAATGGCTGAGGAGGGACTGCCCAGATGCATCACGTCGAGCGCCTTCAATTGCGGGTAAGTGGTAACGAATGCCGCCGGAATGATCGCGAAATATTTGGCAATATCGTTAGCGATCGAGAATGTCGTCAATGAACCGCGCGTCATCAGCATCTGCTTGCCGATTTCGACAATCTCCAGCAACTTGGTCGGATTCGAATCCAGGTCAACCATGTTACCCGCCTCTTTTGCTGCCTGCGTACCAGAATTCATGGCTACTGCGACATCGGCCTGGGCCAGCGCCGGCGCATCGTTGGTGCCGTCACCGGTCATCGCCACCAGTCGCCCCTCGCTCTGATAATCACGAATCAATTTGAGCTTGTCTTCAGGCGTTGCCTCAGCCAGAAAATCATCGACGCCGGCTTCGGCAGCAATCGCCGCCGCCGTCAGCTTGTTATCACCAGTGATCATTACTGTCTTGATGCCCATCCGGCGCAGCTCGGCGAAGCGTTCTTTGATACCGCCCTTGACGATGTCCTTGAGTTCAACTGTACCGATCACGCGACCATCGTCAACCACCACCAGAGGCGTACTACCGCGCCGCGAAATATCCTCGACCGCACGCGCGACTTCGGCAGGATACGGGCGCCCCAAGGACTCGACGTAAGTCTTCATGGAGTCTGCCGCACCTTTGCGAATCGCGCGTGTACCGATGTCGACACCACTCATTCTGGTTTGCGCTGTAAACGGGACGAAGGTGGCATTCAGTGCTGCCATTTCTCGTTCACGAATATTGAACTTCTGTTTTGCCAGTATCGAAATACTGCGCCCTTCCGGTGTTTCGTCGGCGAGGGAAGCGAGTTGCGCGATGTCTGCCAATTGCGCAGGCGTGATACCTGGAGCCGGCACAAAATCCGATGCTTGCCGGTTGCCCAGCGTGATAGTCCCGGTCTTATCGAGCAGCAACACATCGACGTCGCCAGCAGCTTCGACAGCACGTCCAGACGTCGCAATCACGTTGGCCTGCATCAGGCGACTCATGCCAGCGACCCCGATGGCCGATAACAAGCCGCCGATTGTCGTTGGAATCAAACAGACGAGCAGTGCAATCAACACTGTGATCGTGATCGGCGTACCGGCTTTGGAAACTTCAACCGCATACAGCGACATCGGCAGTAAGGTCACGGTTACGACCAGAAAAACAATGGTCAAAGCCACCAGCAGGATCGTCAAAGCGATTTCATTCGGTGTTTTTTGTCGTTTGGCACCTTCGACCATCGCGATCATCCGATCGATAAAGGCTTCGCCAGGATTAACCGACACGCGCAAGACCAGCCAATCCGAGAGGATACGTGTCCCACCGGTTACGGCGGAAAAATCACCGCCGGATTCGCGGATTACCGGTGCCGATTCACCGGTGATGGCGCTCTCATCGACCGAGGCGACACCCTCAACCACTTCGCCATCGGCCGGGATCACGTCACCAGCTTCGACCAGCACGAACATCCCCTTGCGCAAGTCGGATGCCGATGCCGGTAACCATGGCACACCATATTTCGGTGTCGCCAGTTTCTTCGCGACGACGGTTTGCTTCAGTGCGCGCAGCGATGCTGCCTGCGCCTTGCTGCGGCCCTCGGCGATGCTTTCCGCAAAATTGGCGAACAATACGGTGAACCACAACCAGACCGAGATCGACAGAATAAAACCAGGGCTGGCTTCGCCGGTTCCCGTTATCGCCTGGAGGTACAACAGCGTCGTCATGATACTGCCGACGTACACGACAAACATGACGGGACTGCGCCACTGGGTGCGCGGATCGAGTTTTTTTAGTGCATCAATGATCGCTGGACCAACCAGTGTCGAGTCGAAAAGCGTCAAGCTTTTGCGCGAAATGATAGGCGCCGTTTGGGGATCAGGCAGGTTCATGGCAGGCATCCTCTTAACGGGTGAACAGTTGTATATGTTCGACAATCGGACCCAGCGCCAGGGCCGGGACATAGTTCAGTATGCCCACCAGGACTACTACGCCAATCAGCAGTGTGACAAATAGCGGACCGTGCGTGGGCATGGTGCCGGCGGTTACCTCAAGGCGCTTTTTGGCGGCAAGTGAGCCCGCAATCGCGAGGATGGGAACAATCAGGGCGAATCGGCCGAACCACATGGCGATCGCCAGCATGATGTTGTAAAACGGTGTGTTCGCCGACAGCCCTGCAAACGCACTGCCATTGTTGTTCGCTGCGGAACTAAACGCATACAGAATTTCAGAAAACCCGTGCGCACCCGGGTTGGCGATACCCGCCTTGCCCGGTTCGACCATTACCGCAATCGCAGTCCCTGCCAACACCAATACCGGAGTCACCAAAATTGCGATCGACGTCATTTTCATTTCAAAGGCCTGAATCTTCTTCCCAAGATATTCGGGCGTGCGACCGATCATCAACCCGGCAATGAACACGGCCAGAATAGCGAACACCAACATGCCGTACAACCCGGAACCGACCCCACCGAAAATCACCTCGCCGAACTGGATCAGTACCAGCGGAATCATGCCGCCTAAGGGCATGAAAGAATCATGCATGGCATTGACCGCACCGCATGAGGCCGCCGTGGTGATGGCAGCAAACAACGCCGAGGCACTGATCCCGAAACGTGTTTCCTTACCCTCCATATTGCCACCTGATTGCAACGCACTCGCCACCTGGTCGACACCCAGCGATTGCAACATCGGATGAGCTTGCTGCTCGGCGATAAAAACAGCGGCGGCGGTAATGACAAAAATTACCGTCATCGCCCCGATTACCGCCCAGCCCTGACGCATGTCGCCTACCATGCGACCAAAGGCAAAACACAGTCCAGCCGGAATCAGGAAAATCGACAACATCTGAAAAAAGTTCGATAGTGCGCTCGGATTTTCGTACGGATGCGCAGAGTTGGCGTTGAAAAATCCACCACCGTTGGTGCCGAGCATCTTGATGGCTTCCTGCGAAGCGACCGGTCCCATCGCCAGCGTCTGTGTCTTCGCGATCAACGTTTCAGTGACGACGACACCCTTCACATCTTTCATCGGCTGACCATCCGGCCCGTTCTTTGGCTGCGTGTAGGTAATCGGATCGAGGAGCGCGACGACTTTGTAAGCAGAGAAGTTTTGAATCACGCCTTGCCCCATCAGGAAGATCGCGAACAGCGTCGACAGCGGCAGCAGCACATACAAGGTCGAGCGCGTGATATCGACCCAGAAATTGCCGATCGTCTTCGCCGAGCGGGATGTAAAGCCACGTACCAAGGCAAAGGCAACCGCCATGCCGGTCGCCGCCGAGAAGAAGTTTTGACCGGTCAAGGCCAGCATCTGTGTCAGGTAACTCATCGTCGACTCACCGCTATAGCCCTGCCAGTTCGTATTGCTGACAAAGCTCACCGCAGTATTAAATGCCGAATCGGGACTGACGTTGGCGAAACTCTGGGGGTTCAGTGGCAACCAGCCCTGGAGTCGCTGAATCCCATAGACTGCCAAAGCACCGATGGCATTGAATACCAATAAACAGACCGCGTAGGTTTTCCAGCCCATCGATGTATCGGCGTGGACACCGCTGATGCGGTAAGTCAGGTTTTCAGCACCGCGCAACCAGCTTAGTCCCGGTAGCGGAGTACCTTCACCGACCTTTGCCAGATACAGACCCAGCGGGTAGGCAAGTGCAAAAAGTACTAGCAAAAATACCACTAGCAAGATGATGGATTGGGCAGTCATCACAGATCCTCCGCGTTCAGCAAGGCGATCACCAGGTAGATGAGCAGGCCTGTAGCGACGATCGCACCGACGATATAAAACGGGTTCATCGGCGTGCTCCCAATTTTTCGCAACCGGACACAAACGCCCAGACGATCATCAGGAAACCGAAAATTGCACCTACGTAGGCGAAGTCCATTTTTTTCTCATCACTGATTATTTGATGATCAGAAGCCTATCGGACGATCCATAAAAATAGTGTAAAGAGTTGGCCGATTAAGATAAACGCCGTATAAAAATCGATAAAGAAATCGGGGAGTGCCTACCGCAGCACCGACCAAAAGCAACTGCGATCATGAACAAGCACGTAGGAGATGATGCGTGTTCAGGGTACCGTTGCATAAATTTTAAATTCAAAAATTTATGCCCACGACGGGGAGTAGCGCCTTGCGGCGCGACACGGCACCTTTCGCCAAGCGCACCAGCCCATTGGCCAGGCTCCGGCACTGCTGCGCAATGTGGAAGACGCCGCCATGAGCGGGCGTATCGTCCATCGTCATTTTCTGCCCGGCCCTCCGCCCGTATCGGCAATGGTCTGATCAGGAGCGAATCCCTGCGCGCAGGCATTCGGCAGATGGACCGCCCACGCGTCGGCGTCGCGATACTCGGCGCCAGCCAGGAGTTAGCAGTAAGTCGATACAGCGTCAACGTCGGCCAGCGCCGGCAGGGAACCTTGAAAAATCTTGTCCTGCAGGCCGACGCGGATTTTAGGCAGGTCCTGCGCGCGGTTGAACGTCGCCGCCTTTGCGGCGGCGCTTCGGAGCCAGTTGCGAATGGTGTCAATCCTAACGGGAAGGTCGAACATGTCGGGCAACAGTTTCTTCACGCCGTGGCGGGAGCCGCGGCAGATCAGGGTCAGCGACAGCACCTGCTGGTCACCCTGAGCGACCCGCTGGTTGAACAGCACATCTTAGTCGTTGGCGGCGAACGCGAGGTCCAAGGCTTCCGTCAGCTTGTGTTTCTGCCGATGGA
>JAYVEF010000081.1:0-5152 GCA_043748965.1 Burkholderiales bacterium | reverse complement strand
GAGTGGTGGGACGGCCGTCCGTTCGATTGCATTCTGGCCGATGTGCCGTGCACCGCCTCGGGGATATTGCGACGCCACCCGGATATTCGGTGGTTACGCCGAAAAGCCGATACCGCGCAACTTGCAACAGTCTCGGCGCGCATTCTCGACAATCTTTGGCAGATGCTCCGACCGGATGGTAAATTGTTGTTTGTTACATGCTCACTCTGGCCTCAGGAGTCCGAGGCGCAGGCCGCAGCGTTTGCCGTGCGCAATCAAGCGCATCGCTTGCCCGCGCCCGGCCAACTGTTACCGACCACCACTACCAACGAAGATCATGATGGTTTGTTTTACGCGTTATTCAGAAAACCTGCCGACGGAGGTTCGCGCTGATGCGGCAGCATGACGTGCTGATCGTGCCGGTGCCTTGCCGCGCCGTGGCAGCACGCCTCGGTTGCGTCAGGTTCATCTGGCGCGCGCTGCTGGCGGCCCTGATGCTGCTGTGCCTGACGCCGCTGGCGCGGGCCGCCGAAGGGGTCGAGATCATTCAGGCTCATCTTGAAAGCGGCGACGATGGCGTGCGGCTGTCTGCCACGTTCGGGTTCGAACTGAACCATGACCTCGAAGACGCCATCACGCATGGAATTCCGCTGTACTTCACGACCGAGGTCGAACTGACTCGCCCCCGCTGGTACTGGTTCGATGAAAAAGCCATCACCGAGTCGCAAACTATCCGCCTTTCGTATAACGTCCTGACACGGCAATATCACGCCGCTATCCTCGGCCGCCTGCAGCAAAGTTTTACTACGCTCGATGATGCGCTGTCGCTGATCCGGCGCCCGAGCCGCTGGCTGGTCGCCGAAAAGACCGCCTTGAAGCCCGGTGCCGTGTATTCCGTCGCGGTGCGCATGCGTCTCGATGTCGCACAGTTGCCGAAACCGTTCCAGGTCAACGCCATCAACAATGCCGACTGGCGCCTGTCTTCCGACTGGAAAACCTTTACTTACAAGGCAGAATAATCGTGCAGCGGGCCTTGCGCTATCTGCTGGTGGTGGGCGGCGCAGTAGTGGCGATTCTGCTGTTTCTTCTCGCCTCTGCCTCCGACAATTCGGCCTCGTTCGACCGCCATTATCCGTGGCTGCTGGGACTGAATGCTGCGGTCACCGTAGCTTTGCTGGTGCTGGTTGCGCTGCTGCTGTTGCGACTCTATGCGCGTTACAAGCGCGGCCAGTTCGGTTCGCGCCTGATGGCTCGGCTGGTGCTGCTGTTTGCCGCCATCGGGATTTTGCCTGGCGTCGTGATCTACACCGTGTCCGTGCAGTTTGTTTCGCGCTCGATAGAATCCTGGTTTGACGTGCGGGTCGAGGCAGCGCTCGAATCGGGGCTGAATCTGGGCCGTGCGGCGCTGGACGCCTCACTCAACGAACTGACCATCAAGGCCCGCAATCTGGCGCTAGAACTGTCGGAACTGCCCGAAAGCGGTCAGGTCAAGCAGTTGTCGCGCTGGCGCGAGCAAAGCGATCTGCAGGAAGCCACCATCCTCACTGCCAGTGGCCATGTGCTCGCCAGCGATGGCGGCGGGCTGTTAGCGTTCGCGCCGGATTTGCCGACTTCGGCAATGCTGCGTCAGGCCCGGCTATCGCGCGGTTACAGCGGCATGGAAGGCAAGCCCGAAAGCCGCTTGACCGACGCAACTCCTGCATCGGCGAGCGCGCCGGCAGCCGACGCCGCCAACGAGTTACAGTTGCGGGTAGTAGTCATGATCCCGGACGGCAGCAATCAGTTGACGCTGCGTGAAGAACCGCGCTTTCTGCAGCTGATCCAGCCCGTGCCGAGTGCGCTTGCCACCAACGCCGAAGCGTTGCGAGCGGCGTATAGCGAGTACCAGGAACGCTCTCTGGGCCGACTCGGACTGCGCAAGATTTATCTCGTCACCCTGACCCTGACATTGCTGCTGGCAATCTTCGCCGCCATCGTCAGCGCGTTTTTGATCGCCGGCGATCTGGCGGAGCCATTGCTGCTGCTGGCCGAAGGGACCAAGGCGGTCGCCGAAGGCGATCTGTCACCGCGGCCGATCGTCGCCACTTCCGATGAACTGGGTACGCTGACGCAATCGTTCAACACCATGACGCGGCAGCTATACGACGCCCGCGCGTCGGTTGAAATCAACCGTGCCGAACTTGAAAATGCCAAGGCGTATCTGGAATCGGTACTGGCCAACATGTCGGCCGGGGTGATGGTGCTGGACGACGAATTTCGGCTGGTGACCTGTAACGAATCTGTCGAACGGATTCTGCAGCATTCGGTCGAGGCGCATTTGAATCAACCGCTGTCGGCAATCGACGGACTGGGACCATTTGCCGACGCGATCCGGAATGCATTTTCGGCGCAAAATGCACAGTCGGCCGGGTCCGATAGCACCGATGCCAGTCTGCACTGGCAACAGCAGATCGAAGTCCCGCGCCGCAGCGAAACAGCTCGGGTCGAAGTCAATCGGATCGATGGCAGCCGCGACGATGACATCACCCTGCTGGCGCGCGGGTCGCGACTCCCGGTCGCACGCGGCACTGGCTACGTGGTGGTCTTCGATAATATTTCGGACGTGATTTCAGCCCAGCGATCGATCGCCTGGGGCGAAGTTGCGCGGCGACTCGCCCATGAAATAAAAAACCCGTTAACGCCGATTCAGCTCTCTGCCGAGCGCCTGCAAATGAAGCTCGAACACAAGCTGCTGCCGCAGGACGCCGCGATGCTCAACAAGAGCACCACCACGATTGTCAATCAAGTCACCGCAATGAAGCAGATGGTCGACGACTTCCGTGATTACGCCAAGACGCCACCGGCCGTTTTGTCACCGTTGAACCTGAACGCGCTGGTCGAAGAAGTGCTGCACTTGTATATCGGCGGTGACGAGCGCGACATCATTCATGCAGTGCTCGCGGTCGACCTGCCGCTGGTCATGGGTGACGCCACGCAATTGCGCCAGGTGATTCATAATTTGCTGCAGAATGCCCAGGACGCTGCGACCGACCGCCACAACAGCACTGCGACAGCGCGAATTGACGTCGTCACGGAAGCGGTTCACTATCAGGCTTCAAACGGCGATACCCGTACGGCAGTGCGGCTTGCCATCAGCGACAACGGAGCGGGCTTTGCGCCGAAGATTTTAAAGCGTGCTTTCGAACCGTATGTCACCTCCAAACCACGCGGCACCGGACTCGGGCTGGCGATGGTCAAAAAAATCGTCGACGAGCACGGTGGTCGCATCGATATTCATAATCGGCTCGATGCGAATGGTGCCAAAGTGCTAATTTTGCTGTTAAAGTTAGCGCCGGACGCGTAACCGACCGCTAGGTTTGACAATTTTTCCTGGGGTCGCGCGTCGCGCAGCAGTTTTTGAATCGTGTAAAAATCACCGAGTCGAGAAGGACCGCAGATGGCAAATATATTGGTAGTAGATGATGAAATGGGAATTCGCGAACTGCTCTCCGAAATTCTGAGCGATGAGGGCCACGTCATCCTCACCGCCGAAAACGCGCAGCAGGCACGCGAGGCACGCGCTGCCAGTGTGCCGGATCTGGTACTGCTGGATATCTGGATGCCCGATACCGATGGCGTGACCTTGCTTAAAGAATGGCAACGTGACGGTTTGTTGACCATGCCAGTCATCATGATGTCCGGTCACGCCACCATCGATACCGCGGTCGAAGCGACGCGCATCGGCGCGCTGAATTTTCTTGAAAAGCCGATCGCCCTGCAAAAGCTTTTAAAAGCTGTGCAGCAAGGCCTGAGCCGCGGTAATGAAGCGCCCCGAGTGCCGGTGTATCAGGCCCGGCCAGCTGGCTTGTCGGCAGAAGCCTCGGCCAATGCTACCGCCCATGCCAACAGCCACTCCGCGCAAAGTCTGCATGCGCCGGCCGCCGCACCGGCCCCGGTGATCCCGGAGCCCCAGGGTTTCCAGCCGTCCTTCGATTTGCCGCTACGTGAGGCGCGTGACGCTTTCGAGCGGGCCTATTTTGAACACCACCTGGTGCGCGAAGGCGGCAGCATGACGCGAGTCGCCGAACGCACCGGACTCGAGCGCACACATCTTTACCGCAAGCTGAAGCAACTCGGCGTCGAGCCGAGCAAACTGGCTCGCAAGGGTGGTTGACGGGTCGGTCGCTGGCGTGCAACTCGCGCAGTGACCACAATCGCGTCAATCGGCTACCGGTGACGCCCGCAACGCTGGTCAGCGGGGCGAACGCTGCGCGGCGCGAAGCGGCGATTATTGCGCGCTTGGCCATGCTGGCGCCGGGAACGCGCATCGCATTGATCGTGGAGGGCCCGCCTGGACCTGCCGACGCGCTGGCCGATGTCGCAACGGCAACGAACATCGACTTCGCCCGAATCGCACCAGGGTGTCCATGCTGTATTGGTAACCTGACACTGCGGGTGACGCTCAATCGCATGTTGCGCCGTCAACCGGCGCATCTGTTTATCGGCCTGGCAAGCAGTGCCCACGTGAGCCAACTGCGAGAATTTCTGCGCGCTCCACCGTACCACCAGCATCTGCAATTGACCGATGACCTGGTGCTGATCCCGCACTGACGAAACTCGGCCGATCCAGCCCGTCATGCGTGATAGCGACGGTACGCAGACCCATGTGTAAGTCAGTGGTAAATTTTGTAATAACTGGTTGTACGCAACCTTATCGCACGCAACAAATCGTTTACTCAGCAAGCGTATCGATACAGGTGTTGCGGGTAGCATTGTGCCCGGCCTTGAAATCGTTGCGCAATGGCCCCACGTGTTCCACCAAAGGCGCGCAGAATATGAGTGCATGCCACCAACCAGGAAACCGCCATGAATCTGATCTATAACAGCGAGCAGTACAGTGTGGTCGAATTTGGCGTCGACACTGCCCAGGAAGCGTTGCGTAGCGGCGGTTACGAAATCATGGACAAGCCGAGCAAGCGCGAGATATTTATTGGCGGAAGTCTGGCCGAATCGTTTCGATTGCAGGTGCAAAGGCTGATCGCCAGTGAACCTGATGCTGAGCAGATCGACGCATTTTTAGCCGGCTACGAGGAGTTGATGCACCAACCGGTCGTGATGCATTAAGAGCGCCGGTTCGTCGTATTGACTGCCGGGCGGCACTACTTTGGCTAGAGTCCACGTTTGGCTCACCTCG
>JAYVEF010000080.1:0-5249 GCA_043748965.1 Burkholderiales bacterium | reverse complement strand
AAAACGTCGCGTCTGAGTTGATCCCGGCATACTTGCATGCGGGTACTGCGCATGCTAGGGCTTCCTGTTATGCGCCTGGTAGACATCTTGACAATGCGGGTGCGGGGCGGGTGCGAGTGCGGATGTTAATTTAACCGGCTGGGCTCCTTTCGCGAACGGGAACTTCAGGCAGAAAGTGAACATCAACATACAGTTAAAAGCGACAGTGAAGGTGCCGACGCTTGTCGGATCCAGATGTTCATACAGCTTGGATGGAATACAGCGGTACGACGAGCGCATTCAAAATGTTGCTGACAAATCAAGCAATGATTCAAATTTAAAATAAAGTTTTGGCTTGCGACGGTTACAAACCATCCATCACGCGCGTGCTGTCATCCACTGCAGATTGCGAAGCCGCACGTAACGCTTCCAGACATTTCTCTCCGCTCGTGGACAAACCGTCGCGCGCGCCAGCGCTTAGCCGCTCGTGTGCTTCCAGCAATTGCACTTTGCTGAGGTAATCGCCGTTTGCCAAAATCCGCGCAAGCGGAGACATTCTTGCTGGTCCGTGCTGGTTGCCCTGCTGCTCGATTGCGGCAATGATCGTGGCAGGAAATTGCCATTCGCGGGCGATGCTGCACGTCAGCTTGCGCGACTGCTCGATCAGCACATTGCAGAAACTTTCGGAGCCCAGGCTGGCATCGTCGTCGACGATCTGTTCGATCACGCGCAACGCAGCGATCAAGCCGACGTTTTGAATCAAACCCGCCAGGAACGCCTCGAACTGGTCGACCGATTCGGCGTTCGCCAGCATGCGGTTGGCCAGCGCGCATTGCTCCGCCTGCTGCCAAAGCCGCGGTGCTATCTGGCGCGTGAAACGCCCGGAGTTGGGACCGATGATCGGCTTGAAGGCGACGCCACTGATTAGCTGGCGTAAGCCGTTCTGACCGAGCACCAGCACTGCATGCTCGATGCTGGTGATCGATTGTTCGGTCGAATAGAAAGCGCTGTTGGCCAATCGGAAAACTTCCGCTACGAGGACGACATCATTCGAAATTTTACGGGCCAATTCGGCACCCGAGAAATCGTCACTGCGCAAACTTTGCAGCAGTTGCGGAATCAGTCCGGGCATGCGGCGCACCAGATTCACACCGGATTGTTTAGAATGCACGATCGCTTCGATCGCGTCGAGCACTTGCTGCTCGATTGGTGTGATGAATAGCGCGCTATCTGCATCGGTTTCGAAGACCCAACGACTGAAATCGGCACTGACCTCGCTACGCGTCAGCCACGACACGCCAAGCGAATCGTGAATTGGCGCTGCACACGCCACAGCCAGCGCCGGCACGGCTTCCCGCGGCGACAATGGCAGATCATGGGCAGGGGCGGAAAAAAGACGGCGCAACCAGTCGACCATGGCAGGGATTCACTCCGTAAAAATAACCCGCGCAATTGCGCTATCCTCAGATCATACCGTTTCGCCCGGTCGGGGCAGGCCGAATTTTCGATGCGGCGCAATGACCAGGCTGACACGATTTGATTGGCGCAGCATTCTATGCAGCGCACGCAGGTTACCTCCGCGATAGCGATATGATATCCATTTTGCATGGGCCGCGAATCCATGCCTGTTTTCCAATCCGGCTCGGGGTTCCGCGCCCCATGGTCGCCTCCCGGCACTTTTTGCAGACTGATCAACATGCGCTTTATCGCTCCGCAAACCGTTTATGTGATTCGCCATCCCGGCAAATTCGCTCTCCATACGATCAAGGCGTTTCGCGCCAATCAGGGCTTGCTGCTGGCCGGAGCGGTAGCGTATTACGCCTTGCTGTCGATCGTGCCGCTGCTGATCCTGATCGTGATCGCCCTGTCCAACGTGATCGATCAGACCGAGCTACTGAGCACGCTTGGGCGCTATCTTGAATGGCTGGTGCCCGGCCAGTCGAGCGCGATCATTGGCGAGCTGGCGCAGTTTCTGCAGCACCGCGACGTGATCGGCTGGGTACTGCTGGTGACGATGATCTTTTTTAGTTCGCTGGCGTTTACGGTACTTGAGAACGCCATGTCGGTGATTTTCATTCACCGTGTCGCCACTCGCAAACGCCGCTTTCTGATCTCAGCGGTGATGCCGTATTGCTACATCTTGTTTCTGGGACTGGGCTTGCTGCTGATGACATTGGTTTCCGGCTCACTGCAGGCGATCGGCAAGGAAAGCGTGGAGTTTCTCGGCTACAGCTGGTCGCTGCACGGCGTCTCGGGCGTGCTGCTGTATCTGCTGGGACTGCTCGGTGAAATTCTGGTCCTGACCTCGGTATATCTGGTAATGCCAGTTGGTCGCCTGTCGCTGCGGCATGCGCTGATCGGTGGCGTGACTGCGGCGTTGCTATGGGAGCTAACGCGCCACGGCCTGCTCTGGTATTTCGCCACCTTGTCGCAGGTAAGCGTGGTCTATGGATCGTTGACTACCGCGATCGTTGTGCTGCTAAGCCTTGAAATCGCCGCGACGGTGCTGCTGTTCGGCGGTCAGGTAATTTCGGAATACGAGCGGATCGGCACCGAGCCGGCGGCTGCACCACCAAAACCGATGCGTACCGAGGCAACACCGCTGCCGGACCGGTAGCCCCGAGGCGAGTTGCTGGTAAGGATGGCACGCGGTAGACTTCGCAGCTACAAGCATTGGCGCCATGCCGATGCATCAGCGACTGCATCGCTGTAATGGAGCCTGCCGGATGTCCCATCAACTGGTCGAAGAAAATCAACAACTGCGCGCGCGGCTGACGCTGCTACTGGAGCAGGCTCAGCGCAATCAGCAGATCATGCAGCGGCATCAAACCTTCGATCTGAAATTCATCGCCGCCGAAAGTTTGCGCGAACTGATCGAAAGCGTTTTTGACACGCTGTCGGAGTCGTCACAGCTTGATGTAGTGACGCTGACCTTAATCGATGGCGACTTCGAAATCCGACGCATCATGGCGGACTTGATGCTGGATCTGGCAGACTTTCCCAACCTGTTTTTTATTGATCATGACGCCGAATTCGGCGCGCTGCTGTCACAGTTGCAGAAGCCGGCTTTGGGTAACTTCCAACTGCCGCTGCATGCAGCGGTCTTTCCGCCGCCGGTGTTGACACCATCCTGCATCGCAGCCGTCCCGCTGAAACGCCAAGGCCGCATGATCGGCTGCCTGGCACTCGGCAGTTTGCACGGTGGGCGCTTTGTCGCCGGCATGGCGTCGGACTTTATCGAACACCTGGGTTCAATCATAGCGATCTGCCTTGAAAACGTCATCAACCACGAACGCCTGAAACGCATCGGCCTGACCGATTCACTTACCGGCGTCAACAATCGACGCTATCTGGAGCGGCGTCTTCTGGAGGAAATCGGCCGCACCCGACGCCACGATTTTTCATTGTCGTGCCTGTATATCGACATCGATCATTTTAAAAAAATCAATGATGGCTTCGGCCATCAGGGCGGTGACGAAGTACTGCAAGAAATCGCGCAACGCATCAAGACCGAACTGCGACTGTCCGACGCATTGGGCCGTTTTGGCGGCGAAGAATTCGTGGTACTACTGATCGATGCGCAGCTGCCACATGCCATGACCGTGGCAGAGCGGATCCGCGCCAGCGTCGCGCAGCGGGTGATCGATCTATCCGATGGGGCCGGCCTGCAGACGACGGTATCGATCGGCGTCAGCGAACTATCAGCAGCGGATCGGGCATGCCCGATTGAGCGGATTGCGCAGCAATTGATTGCGCGAGCGGATGGAGCGTTATATCGGGCCAAGGAGGCGGGGCGCAATCGCGTGGTGGCTGAAGAAGTGGGGATCAGAGTGGCACACCGTTAAAATTTGAATCACGGATCGGTACCGATCTGACTCCAGGCCGAGTCATTAAACGGTATCAATCGTTGCCATAACGAGCGCGGTTTCCACATGCTCAAATCAGAAGTCAAGATCGAGCCGATTTATCAGCGGCTATTCAATCGCATCCGAGCGCATGCCGCAATCTACTTTATCGCCCTGATTCTCTAACTTTTCATTCGCTTCCGATTACACCTCGGAACGATCGAGCTCTCGTCCGAACACGCTGGGTCGACTGCGGCGCCGTAGTCGACAGCACAGTCAAAGGCAGCAGGAGTCAAGACAGCGAGTTTGATTTGTCCAGAATCCGTGTCAACGGTAGACCTCGCGCCGAGTGGCAAGACTTAAAACGATGATCAGAATTTGCTTGTCAGAGATTTCGCAAATCGCCGAACCGGGATTGCCACGATTCGCCCAACTCGCTGCCCTTGCGTGCTTCGCCAATGCTGCGCGGATGGTTTAGCGCGGCGACACGTTCCCTCAGACACGAGCGGATGCCCCGAGAGACTGACCAATCGAGTTTGGCAAGCAGATTTTCGGTGGTGTCCGACACGTTAGTCGGTCTGCAACCCCGCAAACTTCGCCAGCAACTCCTCCCTACTCTCACGCCAGGCCGGATCGAACGGAATACAACTCACCGGGCAGACCTGCTGGCATTGCGGTTCGTCGTAGTGGCCGACGCACTCGGTGCATTTGTTCGGATTGATCTGGTAAATTTCCGGACCCATGAAAATTGCATCGTTCGGGCACTCGGGCTCGCATACGTCGCAATTGATGCAGTCATCGGTAATTAGCAGTGCCATGGGTTGCAATTAGTGTTAAAGAAATTAATCCTGAGACAGGCGCGGTGATAGCGACGTCGATCCCACGCGCATGCTTGTGAAAGGGCGAATTATTTCTGCCCGGCGGCGATTTTTTCCTTGAGCCATTTATCGACCGATGGGAACACAAACTTCGATACGTCGCCACCCAGCGAAGCAATCTCGCGCACGATCGTGCCGGAAATGAACTGGTACTGATCCGATGGCGTCAAGAACAGAGTTTCGACTTCCGGCAGCAGATAGCGGTTCATTCCGGCCATCTGAAATTCGTATTCAAAATCGGATACCGCGCGCAGACCGCGAACAATGACCCGGGCTTCATGGCGCCGCACAAAATCTTTCAGCAGGCCTGAAAAACTCTCCACGACCACATTCGGATAGTGGCCCAGCACTTCGTTGGCAATCGTCAGGCGCTCTTTCAGATCGAAGAAGGGGCGCTTGTTCTTGCTGTCGGCGACACCCACGATTAGCTTGCCGAACAGACCCGAGGCGCGCCGTACCAGGTCCTCATGGCCGCGCGTGAGGGGATCGAATGTTCCTGGATAAATGGCAGTGACCATTACGGATCCCTCATGTGGGGCTTAGTTGC
>JAYVEF010000079.1:0-15790 GCA_043748965.1 Burkholderiales bacterium | reverse complement strand
AACCTCTTGAGCACACTGTACATTCGCCTGTTATCCAAAGCCGCCGCCGAGCGACTGGAATCGCTGCCGCAACTGGTCTGCCCGTTTGCGCTGGTTTCCGATGGCGGCGCGATCGAGCGCGAAGGCGAAGCCGCGCTCGCCGATCTGGCCCCGCTGCTGCAGCAAACCGCGCGCACCACGCTGCTACTGGCTGCCAGCGACGTCGCGCTGTTGCGCCTGCGGGTACCGCCTCTTTCGGCTGCTCGACTGCGCGCAGCATTGCCGAACATGCTGGAAGAAAAACTGATGTCCGATCCGGCCGATTGTGTCATCGTCGCGGGCGGCACCATCGAGGGCCTGCGCACGATCGCCGTGGTGCAACGCGCGTGGCTCGAGGCACTGGTTGCAACCGTGACGGCGTTCGGTGCCAAAAATCTGGCCGCCTTGCCGGCGCAACTGTGCGTGCCGCATCAGAATGGAATCGTTTCGGCATCGGTGGCCGAACACAGCACCGATCTGGATCTGGTAATCCGGTTGAATGAAGCCGACGGCATCGGCATCGGCATGTTGCCGGACCACGCCGCAAGTGCCGCGCAGGAAGCACTAGAGACCCTCTGCGCAGTGGTGCCGGAAGCACCGATTGCGCTGTACGTGCCGCAATCAAGTGTGCCGGCGTATCGCGCCCTGCTGGACGGTGCGGTGCTGCATCAGCGGATTTCGCTATTCGCCGATAACTGGCCGCGCTGGATCAGCGGTGCACGTAGCGCCGGCATCAATCTGATGAGCGGACTTGGCGTGTCGGCCAGTGGTGGCCTGAACTGGCGGCCGTGGCGCTGGGCCATCGCGCTCGGCGTGCTGGCGCTGCTGGTCAACGTAATCGCGCTCAATGTCGACTGGTTGCGCATGAAGCGCGAAGCCACCGCGCTGCAAAACGGCATGATCCTTACCTATAAAACCAACTTCCCGAAAGAAACCGTGGTGATCGATCCCATCGCCCAGATCCGCCAAAAAATCGCCATCGGCCAGCGCAGTTCCGGCCAACCCGCGGCGGACGATTTCACGGCACTTCTGGGCAATTTTAGCGATGCGTGGAATAGCGCGATGCAGGGGGCGCAGTCGCTGGTCATTGCCGGCGTTGAATACCACGACCGGGCGCTGCTGATCAAGCTCAAACCGGACGCTGCGCCACCGCTGGCGCAGATCAAGGCGGCCCTGCTACAGCATCAGTTGACACTGTCGCAGCCGAACGCCGGGGTGTGGCAGATAAGGAGCGCCAAATGAGCGTCTCGATGACTGTCTTGAGCGCGCGGGAAGCGGCGAGCGCGTTCTGGAACGATCGCAGCGTCAAGGAGCGCAAGCAGATGCTGGCTATCGGCAGCGTCATCGTGGCGGCACTGATTTATCTGTTGCTGCTGGAGCCTGCCATCACGGGGCGCGCACAATTGCGCAACGCACTCCCGGACTTGCGCCAGAAATCCGCCGACATGCAGCAACTGGCGCAACAGGCCGCCGTGCTCGGCGCCAACATCGCACCGCCGCTACCGGTGCTGTCGAAAGAAAGTATCGAGACCGGGCTTGCCGCCAAAGGACTGAAAGCACAAAGCGTGGTGGTCACTGAAGAGGTGGTCCGGGTGCAGCTCAATACCGCGTCGTTTGCCGCGCTGGTCGATTGGCTCGACGAGATGCAGAAGACCGCACGGCTGTCGGTGATCGATACCACCGTCACCGCTTTGCCGGGCAGCGATACGATCAGTGCGACCCTGACGATGCGCCAGCAAAAGAGTGAAGCTGCCGGTGGCTGAGCGTGGTTGATGTCCGCGCAAGCCAGCCGCGCTGGCGGCTGCCGCCTGCCGTGTTATGGTTCGGCGCGGGATTGCTGACCGTGGCGCTGACGATACTGGCAGCTTGTCCGGCCAGCTGGATGGCGCTATTGCTTGAGAAACAGACGGGTGGCCGTTTGACACTGGGTGATCCACAAGGCAGTCTGTGGCACGGTTCGGCTTTCATCGGCGGGGCGCCCAGCGGCAGCGAGCCGGTAACGGCGTTGCTGCCAGGCCGATTCGACTGGCAACTGTCGCCGCTGATGCTGCTTGGCCGGGTCAACCTGCTGCTCAAGAATCCGCAGTCGTTGTCGCAGCCGGTGCAGATTACCGGCAGCTGGCGCAGCTGGCAGATCAGCCCGGCAATGGTGACATTGCCGGCAACGCGGCTGGCCGGTTTGGGAGCGCCATTGAATACGGTTGAGCCCTCTGGCGTGATGCAGTTGTCGTGGGGCCCGTTACAGATTGCGCGCCGCGCCGCGCAACTGGATGTGACCGGTGCTGTCACTCTGGAACTGGAAAAGATTGCATCGCGCATGTCGCCGGTCAAACCGCTCGGCAGCTATACGGTGCGCATGGACTGGCAAGGAGCGCAGGCGAGCCTGCTGCTCACGACCCGCCAGGGGCCCTTGCTGTTGAATGGCAGTGGCGCAATGCATGAAGGTCGTCTGCAATTTTCAGGTACCGCAGACGCAGCAGCAGGACAAGAAGATCGGCTGGCAAATCTGTTGAATTTGCTGGGTCAGCGGCGTCAGATCGGCGCCAGGAATGTTATCGCGTTAGAGTTCAAATAATGAAAATGAAACCCTTGCCTATCAGTGATTCCGGTAATTTTTCGGCCATGCCTTGCGCGCACCCGCTCTGGCGTCGCATCAGCGCCGCAGTGCTGATCCTGTGCGCCGTCGGCGGTAGCCCTCAGATCGTGCTGGCAGCCGATCCGCCCGCCGGTTCGGCAGTCATGAACTTTGTCGGCGCCGATATCGAATCGGTCATCAAGGCAGTCGGTCAGTACACCAACATGACCTTCATCATCGACCCGCGTGTCAAGGGCACCATTAGTCTGGTGTCCGAAAAACCGGTGACCAAGGCCCAGGCTTTCAGCCTGCTGACTTCGGCGTTGCGGTTGCAGGGCTATACAGTGGTAATGGGTGAAAATTTCGCCAAGGTGGTGCCAGAAGCCGACGCCAAACTACAGGCTGGACCAACGCAGGGTATCAACGTCAAAGGGGACCAGATCGCCACCCAGATTTTTCGGCTGAACTATGAATCGGCCGCCAATCTGGTGACCGTGCTGCGGCCATTGATTTCGCCCAACAACACCATCAATGCCAATCCCGGCAACAACACGCTGGTGATCACCGACTACGCCGACAATCTGCGCCGGCTCGGCAAGATTGTCGCTGCGCTCGATGCGCCAGCCAATAGCGATGTCGATATCGTGCCTGTGCGCTACGCGATTGCCAGCGATCTGGCGCAAACCGTCAGCCGCTTGCTGGAACCCGGCGGGGGCGTTGGTGTCGGCGATTCAGGCCGGGTTAGCGTGCTGGCTGATTCGCGCACCAATTCACTGATCATCCGTTCGCCGTCGATTGCCCGTGCCAATCTGGCCAAGTCGTTGATCGCCCGGCTTGATCTGCCCACCGCGCAGCCGGGCAACGTACACGTGGTATACCTGCACAATGCAGACGCCACCAAACTGGCGCAAACCCTGCGCTCGGTGATGTCCAACGACACTTCGGCGCCTGCTCCGCAATCGCCTTCGCCGCAATCGCAACCACAGCAAAACAACGCGCAGGGTGGCGCTGCCGGAGGCAGCCTGCAACCGCTGTCGCAGAGCGGCTCATCGGGCGCCGCGACGCTGTCTGCCGGCGGCGCCGGCGGCTACATTCAGGCCGATGCCACTACCAATACGTTGATCATTACCGCCAGCGAAGCGGTCTATCGCAACCTGCGTACCGTCATCGACCAGCTCGATGTGCGCCGAGCGCAGGTGTATATCGAGTCGCTGATTGTTGAAGTCTCGGCCAAGAAGGCCGCCGAATTCGGCATCCAATGGCTTGGCGTGTCGGGCGATTCAGCCAGCCGCTATCGGGTGGGCGCTGCCTCGACTTCATCCACCGACAACATTGCCAACATTGCCGGCGCATTAAAGGGTGGCACCGCCACCGGCCTGTCGCTGGGCATCTTCCGCCAGATCAATGGCGTGTTGGGTCTGGGCGCACTGGCGCGGGCACTTGAATCCGAAGACGGCACCAACATCCTGTCAATGCCGAACCTGATCACACTCGATAACGAAGAAGCCCGCATCATCGTCGGCCAAAACGTGCCTTTCATTACCGGCCAGTACACCACGCAGGCATCCGGCGGTGCGGCAGGCGTCAACCCGTTTCAGACGGTCGAGCGCAAGGACGTTGGTCTGTCGCTGCGCGTCAAGCCGCAGATTTCAGAAGGAGGCACCGTCAAGCTGGCGATTTACCAGGAGACCTCGGCGGTGCAGAGCACCACCAATGCCGCCGGTATCATTACCAGCAAGCGGTCGATCGATACCAACGTGCTGGTCGACGATGGTCAGATCGTAGTGCTGGGTGGACTCATCGAAGATACCGTCAACGATGGCGTTGAAAAAGTCCCGTTGCTAGGCGATGTACCGGTGCTGGGCAACCTGTTCAAGTTTCAAAAGCGTGATCGCACCAAGACCAATCTGATGGTATTTTTGCGGCCGACAATCATCCGCAGCAATGACCAGAGCCTGAACGTGTCGGGAGACCGTTACGATTACATCCGCAACGTCGAACAACAGGCGCAACCCGCTAAGACTCTGGTGCTGCCGGACATCAATGCGCCAACGTTACCGCCGTTGCAAAGCGGCAAGCCGGTTGGCGGCGGAATGCTTGCGCCAATTCCGCCAGCAGTGGGATTGCCGCCCAAGATTACACCGGCGCCTGCGCCGATTCCAAAGTAACGCATTACGAGTAACAATTTCCAAGTAACGATACACAGTCACCCTCGCCACGAGCTGCCATGATCGACGCACGACTATTGCCTTATGCTTTTGCCCGCGACTTTGCGTTGCTGGCGCATCGGGTCACCCCTGACAGCGCGGTCGAAGTCTGGGTTTCCGAATCTACCCAGCCGACAGCGGTGGCCGAAGTCAGCCGCCGTTTCGGCCGCATCAAGCTGCGCTCGATGCCGCAGGCCGAACTCGCTGAAGCGATCGCCCGCGCGTATGCCGGTTCGGGTGGCGATGCGGCGCAGGTAATCGACGAATACGAATCCGATCTCGACCTGAACAAGTTGATGCTGGACATGCCGGCAGTCGAGGATCTGCTTGAATCGGCCGATGACGCACCGGTCATCAAAATGATCAATGCGCTGCTGACGCAGGCTTTGCGAGAAGGTGCCTCGGATATTCATATCGAACCGTTCGAGCAGATCTCGGTGGTGCGATTTCGTATCGACGGCACCTTGCGCGATGTGGTGCGGCCCAAAAAAGCTATCCACGCTTCACTGATCTCACGCATCAAGATCATGGCGCAACTCGATATCGCTGAAAAGCGTTTGCCACAGGACGGTCGCATCACGCTGCGGGTCGGCGGCAAGCCGGTCGATGTGAGGGTCTCGACCCTGCCGACCGGCCATGGCGAGCGCGCCGTGCTGCGTTTGCTCGACAAGGAAGCCGGCAGGCTTGATCTCGAACACCTCGGCATGAGCGCCGGGGTAATGTCCGAATTCGACGCGCTGATCAGCCAGCCGCATGGCATTGTGCTGGTCACCGGTCCGACCGGTTCGGGCAAGACCACCACGCTGTACGCGGCGTTATCGACCTTGAATGTCTCGGCTACCAATATTCTGACGGTCGAAGACCCGATCGAATACGAGCTCGCCGGCGTCGGTCAGACGCAGGTCAACCAGCGCATCGACATGACCTTTGCCAAGGCGCTTCGGGCGATTTTGCGACAAGACCCGGACGTTATCATGATTGGTGAAATCCGCGATCTGGAGACCGCCCAAATCGCAGTCCAGGCGTCGCTGACTGGCCATCTGGTACTAGCGACCCTGCACACCAATGATTCAGCGGCAGCAGTCACTCGTTTGCTCGACATGGGGATCGAGCCGTTCCTGCTGTCGTCTTCTCTGTTGGGCGTCGTGGCGCAGCGCCTGGTACGAAAACTATGCACGCACTGTCGCAGTTTCGACGGCGAACACTGGCAGTCGGTCGGTTGCGATAAATGCGGTCATACCGGTTATCAGGGTCGGGTCGGCGTCTATGAATTGTTGCGCACCACCGAGGCGATTCGCGCGCAAATTCACAATCAAGCCTCCGAAGCCGATATCCGAAACGCTGCCCTGAAAGACGGCATGCGGACGATGCGCGAGGATGGTGAGCGATGGCTCACCGAAGGCGTTACCACGCAGGCCGAGTTGCTGCGCGTTACCAAGGACTAGCCGTGCCGGCATTTCGCTACGATGCCGTCGATGACGCCGGCAAATCCAAAAAGGGTGTGCTGAACGCTGACAGTGCCCGCGCCGCCCGGGCCGACCTGCGCAGTCAGGGCATGACCCCGGTCACGGTTGATCTGATCGCCACGCAGGTGGATGATGCCGGCCGTACCAAGGCGCGCAGTTTTGGCGATAAGTTATCCACCATCGAACTGGCCTTGTTCACGCGCCAGCTGGCCAGTCTGCTGGAGGCCAGCTTGCCGCTGGAACAGGCATTTTCGGCGTTGCTGGAACAGGCCGAACGGACCTATCTGCGCGACCTGATCGCCTCGATCCGTTCGGAAGTGATGGCCGGTGCGTCGCTGTCGGATGCGCTGTCACATCATCCGCGTGACTTCGCCGACATTTACCGCGCGCTGGTGTCGTCGGGTGAACAGATCGGTCAGCTGGCCAAAGTGCTGTCGCGTCTGGCCGACTACATCGAGCGGCGCAACGCGCTGCTCTCAAAGGTCAAACTCGCGTTCACGTATCCGGCGATCGTCACGGTGGTGGCGTTTGCGATCGTAATCTTTTTGCTGACCTATGTGGTGCCGCAAATTGTTTCTGTATTTGCCAACACCAAGCAGAAGCTGCCGCTGCTGACGGTGTTGATGCTTGGAGTCTCCGAGTTTGTCCGCCATTACGGCTGGATGGTGCTGGTGGTAGTGGTCGCGCTGGCCTTCGCATGGCGCAGCGCACTCAAAAACCCCGATATCAAGCGCCGCTGGCACACCTGGCTGCTAACCGCACCGCTATACGGCAAGTTCGAACGCAGCCTCAATACCGCGCGCTTTGCCAGCACGCTGGCGATCACTACCGGTTCTGGCGTGCCGATCCTGCGTGCTTTGCAAACTAGCCGCGACACGCTGTCTAACGTCGCCATGCGCGAGCAGGTCGACGAAGCCGCCAACAGTGTGCGCGAAGGCGTCGGCCTGGCGCGCGCTCTGTCGGCGCACAAACATTTTCCACCGATGCTGATCCACATGATCCGCGCCGGTGAGATCACGGGCGAGCTGCCCGCCATGCTGCAACGCGCCTCCAACGCACAGGAGCAGGATCTGGAACGGCGTGCCCTGACCATGGCTGGCCTGCTCGAGCCGGCGCTGATTCTGGCGATGGGAGTGGTGGTGCTGCTGATCGTGCTGGCGGTGCTAATGCCGATCATTGAAATCAATCAACTGGTGCGCTGATATGTCACACCGAACAGTGCGCGCCTGCGGCGCCGAAGGACTTTGATGAATAAGCGTTTTCCGATCCTGACCAGTTTTATCCTTTTTGTGGTGTTGTGTGCCTCCATCACCTACTGGACCATCCAGTTCATGAAGCCGGCACCGCGACCGCTGGCCGTAGTCGTGCCGGGCGGCCCGGTCGAAATCCCGCTCGAAGTAGCGGCTAGCTTGTTCGGCGGGCGCGCTGCCAAAGTCGCCGTGGCCAGCAATTTTCAGCTAAAGGGCGTGATCTTTGCGGCCAACGCCCGCGATGGTGTGGCAATTCTTGGCGCCGATGGCAAGCCACCTGTTTCCAGTCGCGTCAACGGCGAAGTCATCCCCGGCGTCACGATCAAAGAAGTCCATCGGGGCTACGTCTTGTTAAGCGAGAACGGCACCATCAAGCGCGTCGAACTGCAGGAAGGTGCCAAAAATTCCATGCAGTTCGAGTCACCTGTCGCGCAATTGCCCGGCCAGTCAGTCGGCCAGTTGAGCGTCCCGCCGCAACCTAACGAACAACCGCCGCAGATGCCGCCACCGCAAATGGCGCCAGCCATGCCGCCGACCATGGTGGTAGCGCCCGGCCAAACACCGGTCCAGATCGAACCCCCGCCGCAGCAGGGCCAAAATATCGGCACGCCGCCGGCGCAGCCGATTACCAACGGGCTGGTGATTCCCCCGCCTGGGCGTGGGAATTGAGATGAAATCGTAATTTGAAACCAGACTTCGATTGATTCGTAGGATGCGACCGTCAAAAATTGAAATGGCGCTATCTTGTGCTTGTTCGTATTTGCATTTGTAGCCAGAAGCTGATCGCTGCAGTTGCCCTTATTGCGCTACTGGCGTGGCTAAATGGTACAGATTTCGTGCGTGCAGAATTTGCATCAGTGGTACACCTCGCGCCGGTTGCCAAGACTTAGAACGGTAATCAGGATTTGCTTTTCCCGAATTTCGCAAATCAAGCGCCAATCGCCGACCCGGTATTTCCAGAATGCGCCCAACTCGCTGCCCTTGCAGATGACGTTGCGGTAGTGGCTGTTTGCGAGGAAGGGCGTATCGGCGGGCGCTTGCCAAAACTCGCGCCGTGAAAATAAAAAAGCCTTCAGCGGGTGAGCGCGGAGCGGTACTTCATGGGAACGCGCCGGATAGGCAGCAGCATGCAGAATGTTTTCGCGCAAAGCCGGGCCTTCTCACGGACGACCACCTCGACGTAGATGTGGGCGTGAAAGTCCGGCTCACGCAAAGGCGCTGTCATGGGTATCCTTGAACGAAAATGGGAGCGCACCTGTGGTGCGCTTTGATCCCTTTGATACCCACCGAAAGTTCCGAATTGACGACGCAAACCTATGATGATCGGCCCGTGATCGCACTCCTCGGCATCGGTTTGATGGGGTACCCGATGGCGTGCCGACTGCTGGATGCAGGATTTGCGTTGACTGCATGGAATCGCAGCGCAGAAAAATCCGCTCCTCTGGCCGTGCTCGGAGCCCGCATCGCCAGCACACCGGCAGCGGCAGTGGCCAGTGCCCAGGTAATCGTAACGATGCTCGAGAGCGGCGCGGCAGTGGCGCAGGTGCTGGATGCATCGATCGACGCCATCGCAGCCTCGGCGTTGGTGATCGACATGAGTTCGACGGCGCAATCGGAAGCGCTGGTCTTGCATGCACGCCTGTGCGCCCGCGGGATCGCCTGCCTCGATGCGCCGGTATCCGGCGGCGTGGGCGGCGCCGAAAGCGGCCGGTTGGCTATCATGGTGGGCGGCACGCCTGGCGATTTTCAGCGTGCCACGTCGGTCTTCGCGGCGCTTGGACACGCTACCCTGGTCGGTTCCGCCGGCGCCGGGCAAGTCGCCAAATTATGCAATCAGTTGATCGTCGGGGCCACCTTGAATATCGTTGCCGAGGCATTGTTGCTCGCGCAAGGCGCCGGCGCCGATCCGGCTGCGGTACGGCAGGCTCTGTGCGGTGGCTTTGCCGACAGTACGATCCTGACGGTACATGGTCAGCGCATGCTGGAGCGTGATTTCCGTCCAGGGGGGCAAATCAAGAGTCAAGTCAAGGATCTGGAGAATGTCTTGCTGGCTGCGGCAGCCGCCGGTCTGCATCTGCCGCTGACAGAACTGGTCAGTGCGCATTATCGAACGCTGCTGGCGAGTGCCCCCCACGCCGATCATTCGGCCATATTACTCGCACTGGAATATGCCAATCCGGGGCAACGACTGGGCATGCTGCGTAATCGGTTGCCATAAATCCGCTGAGCGTTGCAGCCGCAGCGACATGACCGCGGTGAATGCCGACAAGGCCTGCACCATCAGTATCGAGCGCTTGAGCGAGATCCCGGCATCCAGCCCGGCGACCAGCATGCAGGTCGCGAAAAAAAGGTTGCCGTTGCCGTCGCCTGCCACCAAACCTCAGATCGAGCCGGCCGCCAGAAAGCCGTTACGCAAGCCTTGACCGGCGGTCAGCACTGCTGAACGTTGCGCTACTTCCATCAATTGACCAAAGGCACGTCAGCCGGCGATTCCCTGTCTGAAAAAATCTTATCGCTGGTGTGCGTACGATGACATCATGATTTCGGCAACGCGGCTTCGGCCAGTCGGACCCAATATGTCGCGCCGATCGGCAGCAAGTCGTCATTGAAGTCGTAGCTGGGATTGTGCAGATTGCACGGTCCAAGGCCGTGACCGTTGACGCGATGCGCACCTTCGCCGTTGCCGATGAAGACGTAGCAGCCAGGCTTTTCCTGCAGCATGAAGGCAAAGTCTTCCGCACCCATGGTCGGTTCCACGTGCGCATCGACCTGATCCGGGCCGACGATCTGGTGCAGTACCTCGACCGCAAAAGCGGTCTGCGCAGCGTGGTTGATCAGCGGCGGATAATTGCGCTTGAAGCGAAATTCGACGGCAGCGCCAAACGCTGCCGAGGTGTGGGTCGCGATTTCGCGCATGCGCTGCTCGATCAGATCGAGTACCGGAACCGTGAAGGTACGTACGGTGCCGATCAGCGTCGCTTCATCCGGAATCACATTAGTGGCGCTGCCGGCATGAATCTGCGTGATCGATAGAACCGCCGCATCGAGCGGACTCTTGTTGCGCGAGACGATGGTCTGCCAGCTTTGCGCAATCTGCACCGCCACCATGATCGGATCGACCCCTTTGTGCGGCTGTGCGGCATGTGCGCCACGCCCGGACACCACCACGTCGAATTCATTCGATGATGCCATCATCGGTCCGGGGGTGACGCCGAAACTGCCCACCGGCGCACCAGGCCAGTTATGCATGCCGTACACCGCGTCCATCGGGCAGCGCTCGAACAGGCCGTCTTCGATCATCCGTCGGGCGCCCGCGCCACCTTCTTCGGCGGGCTGAAAAATCAAGTACACGGTGCCGTCAAAATTCCCCTGCTGCGCCAGATAATGCGCCGCCCCCAGCAGCATCGCTGTGTGGCCGTCGTGACCACAGGCGTGCATCTTGCCGGCGTGTTGGGACGTATGGGGAAAGCTGTTGATTTCCTGCATCGGCAGGGCATCCATATCGGCACGCAGACCGATCCCCGCGGTGCTGGTGCCGCGTTTGATGATGCCGACTATGCCGGTCAGACCCATGCCACGGATCACCGGAATACCCCACTCTGTCAGCTTTTGCGCGACTACCTCGGCAGTGCGATGCTCTTCGTAGCAGAGTTCGGGATGTGCATGGATGTTGCGCCGAATCGTCTGCAATTCAGCATGGAAGGCTACGATCGGATCGATCAGTTTCATGATGGGCACCTGTCGAAAAGTGGACGCCGGCAGCTAACCATGGCGAGAACGCGACGTCAGTTCTGCAAAGGCTGTCTGGCGATTGGCTTGCCACGTTGTACGGCTGCAAACAAGAGGTCTATAGTACCCCTTCAGCGTTTCAATCGTTCCACCGTGTACCCTGCGGCCTGTCGACCTCGTATAATTTGAGCGTTCCACATCGGCTTGTTGCCAGCAACATGACGTGGTCGATCATTGTCCATGATCTGTTGTAGTGAAAAGAAATATTTCTGCAGAGATGCTATTTGTCCATTCCGCCTGGTGCTGCCCGCGCCTATGATTGATTGATACGCGCTGTGATCGCATGCGATGTAACCGACGGCAGCGTCGCCGCTGCCGGCCAGCCGACTGGATGACATAATGACCAACACCACCGTGCGTGCGGTTTGCCCGCATGATTGCCCCGATACTTGTGCTTTGCTGGTAACGGTCGCTGACGGCGTCGCCACCGCGGTGCGTGGCGACCCGGATCATCCGACCACGGCTGGCGTGCTGTGCACGAAAGTCTCGCGCTATACGGAACGGACCTATCACAAGGACCGACTGCTGCATCCGCTGCGCCGGATCGGCAAAAAAGGCGAAGGAAAATTCGAACGGATCAGCTGGGAGGTCGCGATCGACCTGATCGGCGAAAAATTGCAGGCTATTTCTGCCGTTGATGCGCAAGCGATCCTGCCTTACAGCTATGCTGGGACGATGGGGTTGGTACAGGGCGAATCGCTGTCGGCACGTTTTTTTAATCGGCTTGGCGCATCGCAGCTGGACCGCACCATCTGCGCTGCCGCCGGCGGTGCCGGCTATAAATATACGATTGGCGCGCGCATCGGCACCGATACCGAGCAGTTCCAGAACGCCCGACTGATTCTGATCTGGGGCGGTAACCCGATCGCCTCGAATCTCCATCTGTGGATGCGGGTACAGGAAGCCAGACGTAACGGTGCAAAAATTATCGCGATCGATCCGTACCGCTCGCTCACCGCCGAAAAATGCCATCAGCATATCGCGCTGCTGCCGGGTACCGATGCCGCGCTGGCGCTCGGTATGATGCATGTGCTGATCGCTGAAAATCTACTTGACCAAGACTATATCCGCTCCCACACGTTGGGCTTTGATCAGCTGGTTCCACGGGCTGCGGAATGGCCACCTGCCCGGGTGGCCGAGGTCTGCGGTATCAGTGCTGCCGAAGTAGTCGGGCTGGCGCGCGAGTATGGCGCCACCGCCCGACGCGGCGAAGGCGCTGCAATCCGCGTCAATTATGGTTTGCAACGGGTTCACGGCGGCGGCATGGCAGTGCGTAATATCGCCTGTCTGCCTGCGCTGGTAGGCGCGTGGCGGCACGCCGCAGGCGGGGTGCAACTGTCCACCTCGGATGCGTTTCCAAAAAATAAAATTGCGCTCGAGCGGCCCGATCTGGCGGCGCAACACGGCGCGCTGCGGACCATCAACATGAGTACTATCGGCGACGATCTGCTGCGTCCTGCTTCGGCTGAATTCGGCCCGCGTATCGATGCGCTGATTGTGTATAACTCGAACCCCGTGGCGATCGCGCCGCAGTCGGGCAAGGTCATGCAGGGTTTCGCACGCGAAGACTTGTATACGGTCGTACTGGAACATTTTCAGACCGATACCGCCGACTTCGCCGACATCGTTTTACCGGCCACTACACAGCTTGAACATGTCGATGTGCATGCGACTTACGGCCATCTGTACATGATGGCCAATAACGCTGCGATCACACCGCTCGGCGAGGCCAAACCGAATACCGAAATTTTTCGCCTGCTGGCGGCCCGAATGGGTTTCGACGATCCTTGTTTTGCGCAAAGCGACGACCAGATTGCGGCGCAGGCGTTCGATACCACGCAGCCACGCGCCGTTCACTTTGACTGGGAATCGTTAAAGCGTACAGGCTGGCAAAAGCTGGTGATGCCGGACGCACCGTTTGCCGAAGGTGGCTTCAAGACGCCATCTGGAAAATGCGAATTTTTTTCAGGCCAGATGCTTGTCGACGGCTTCGATCCACTGCCAACCTACATTGCACCGTATGAGTCGGTGGCCAGTAATCCGGCACTGGCGCAACGTTATCCGCTGGCGATGATTTCTCCACCGGCGCGCAATTTTTTGAATTCGACGTTCGTCAATGTGACCAGCCTGCGCGCCACCGAAGGCGAGCCCCACCTCGATATTCATCCCGACGATGCTGCCGCGCGACAGATCGCTAGTGGCGAGATGGTGCGGATTTTTAATCAGCGCGGCAGTTTCATGGCGCGTGCGCGGGTCACTGACCGGGCGCGCAAGGGATTGGTGGTCGGCCTGTCGGTGTGGTGGAAAAAGTTTTCAGCGGATGGCAAAAACGCCAACGAAGTAACCGGCCAGCGTCTCACCGACATGGCCGGCGGACCGACTTTTTACGACGTCCTTGTCGAAGTCGAAAAAGCGGTAATTTGATTACCTTGGTTTGTGAAAGAAATATCATGAAGTGGCGAACCGGATTGGCGGCGTGCGCAGTGGTTGTATTGGCAGGCTGTGCCCAGATTGAATATTATTATCAGGCCGCGCAGGGGCAGATCGCTCTACTGTCGGGCGCACGACCGATCGACGACTGGCTGGCCGACCCGGAAGTCGGCGCCAAGCTCAAGGCGCGCCTGACCAAGGTGCGCGAAATCCGCCGGTACGCAGCACGTGAACTCGGCCTGCCCGACAATAACAGCTACAAGAATTACGCCGATCTGAAGCGACCCTACGTGCTGTGGAATGTAGTCGCCACGCCTGAGTTATCGATGCAGCCGGCGCAATGGTGTTTCCCGATTGCGGGTTGCGTGAATTATCGCGGCTATTACAACAAGCAGGAAGCGCTCGATTACGAGGACTCGCTGCGCCGCGCCGGTTACGATGTGCAGATGGGCGGCGTGGCAGCGTATTCGACACTCGGTTGGTTTAACGACCCCGTGTTGTCGACGTTTATTGAATACCCGGATGGCGAACTGGCGCGACTGGTATTTCATGAGCTGGCGCACCAGGTCGTGTACGCCAAGGATGATACTCAGTTCAATGAATCGTTCGCGACAGCAGTCGAGGAGCTCGGCGTCGAGCGCTGGATGGCGAGCCACGGTGACGATCGCATGCGCCAGACTTTTCATGAGTTCGATGGTCGCAAGCGTGATTTTCTGGCGCTGCTGATCAAATATCGTGCTGAGCTCGAAACCAACTATGCGCGACCTGTCGGCGACAAGGATAAGCGGCGCGAAAAAGGCAAAATTTTTAAAGCGCTGAAAGATGAGTATCAGGTATTGAAAACTGCCTGGGGCGGCTATGCCGGTTATGACCGCTGGTTTGCCGAACCATTGTCGAACGCGCATCTGGCCTCGGTTGCGACGTACAACGACTATGTACCGGCCTTCCGTACCCTGATGAGCGAGCAAAAGACGCTCAGCAAGTTCTATCGCGCCGTCAAAGTCATGGCCGCGCTGGATCCTTCTGCTCGGCATCAGCAACTGGCGCAACTCGGACGCAGCCGCGCGCTGGCTTCGATGGATACCGCTGTCCGGCAGTAGCCCGGTGTTTACCATCTCGGCTGGATTGCTACAATGCCGCCATGAGCTTCGACGTCGACCTGCATCGCCATACCCTTAAACTGTCTGACCGACTGGCCGGCAAGCCGCTCGAAATTAGCGTGGTCGAAGCCGGTCCGCGTAATGCCGCGCAGACCATGGTGCTACTGCACGGGTTTGGTGGCCGTGCGGCCTATTGGGAATACCAGATCGAGCAGTTTTCGAGCGAATACCGCGTGATTGCGCTCGATCTGCGTGGTCATGGCTATTCGGATGCGCCCACTGCCGAGCAGGGTGCGCGTTACGATATCGGCGAGCTGCTTGACGATATCGACGCTGCATTGACCGCGTTACAGGTACCGCAGCAGATTATTTTGATGGCACACTCGTTTGGTGGCGCGCTGGCGGCAGCATGGATCGGGCGTTATCCGCAGCGCGTCAGCGCACTGGTATTGATCGCGTCAGCGGTGCGGTTTCAGTTGCGTCTGGGCGGACGGTTGCTGCTGCAGGTGCCGCCAAAGCTCCTCACGCAGGTGTTCAACCTGATGCCGTATCTTGGATTTGCGATCGCGCGGATTTATCCACCGGCGCACGTGGTGTATCTGCAGAACAAAAATAGCGTGGCGGGCTGGGACGGCAGTGCTGCTTTGCGAGCGATTCGGGTGCCCACGCTGGTGATTCTCGGACAGCGTGACGTCCTGTTTGCCGATGCGTCCTACAAAGAAGTCGTGACGTTGATTCCAGGTGCTGAAGAAATCGTGATCCCGGTGTCGGCCCATCAGGTGATGGTTGAGCGCCCGGATGCGGTCAATCGTGCAATTGAACGTTTTTTGCACGCGCGGATCAATCCGGACGCCCTGGCCGAACAAAAGGCAGCACAAAAAGTGCAGCGCCGCGCCGCCCGCAAAATACTCGAAGCCGAACGACCCTGGCTAAAGCATTATGACGCTCGCACGCC
>JAYVEF010000078.1:0-5305 GCA_043748965.1 Burkholderiales bacterium | reverse complement strand
ACGGCTACTTTTCAGCTAATATTTTTCCCTGCTACTTTTTGCCTGCGGCTGTTGCCGCTGCTGCTGCAGCATCGGCGGCTGCCCGTTCTGCGGTGACCTTGGCCTCGGCAACTTTGCGGGCTTTGGTTTCCGCTACTTTCTTTTGAGCTTCGGTAGCGTCGATCTGTTTTTTCTCGAAAGCGGCGACGTTGGCAGCCCGCTTGCCCTGATCAACGACTTGCGCAGCTTGCGCCTGATCGACTTTGGCGTCGTGCGTGCGCTGACGCGCCAATGGATCGTTACCGGCCTGGCGCTTTTCTGACGCGGCCGCTGTCGCTTGATCGGCGGCCCGTTGTAGGGCCTTGTCAGCAGCGGCTTTTTCGCGTTCCTGAGTTTGCTTCAGGCGCTGCGGCGCTTCGGCCAGATCCTGCGCAGCGCGGTCTGCTTGCGCCTTGTCGCGCTGATCGGCACGGTCGCGTCGTTTGATGTAATCGGCCTCGACCTCGACGGCGCGCACTTCGGCCAGCGCCATGCGTCGCCGGTCCTTGCCAGTATCTACGCAGCGTATGACAAAAAACCTGTCATAACACGGCGATTCATCGCGCTTGTATTGCTCTTCGATCTCGGTCCGGCGGGTGGCTGCGTCGAGCAATGCCTGCTCGGCCAATGCCAGCGTGACTATCGAGCCGGACGGATACGCCTGTCCCAGGCCAGACGGCCGGGCTGGCGTATCGAAGGCTTTTTCCTGCGACAGGATTCCACAGCCTGCCATCGAAAACACGATAGCAGCAGTCAGGCCGATCGTGACAGGGCGGACGGTGGGGCGGCGGAGCTGCGTGACAGTGCGATTCAGTAGTGGCATTGGCAATTCGAATAATTAACATCAGGTGGCAGGATCAAGTACCAATCGGCGCGGCAGTTCCATGTAGTTTCGCGATTGCATTTCAATGATACGCGAGACGGTCCGATGAAACTCGTTCGCCAGCATGCCCTGCGTATAGAGCTCGTCCGGCACAACTGCCGCCGACATCAGCAGCTTGATCTTATGGTCGTAGAAGACATCGATCAGCCAGGTAAAGCGGCGCGCCTCGGACGACATTCCGGCCGACATTGCCGGAATTGCCGACAAGACCACCGTATGAAAACGGTTGGCAATTTCAAGATAATCGTTTTGCGAACGCGGACCGCCGCACAGCGTCGCAAAATCAAACCAAATCACACCGCCGGCGCGGCGCAAGGCGCGGATTTCCCGTGCCTCGATACGCACCCGTGGATCTTCGTCGGCGGTATCGGCGACCTTTGCGTATGCCTCGCGCAGCGCCCGGTCGGCGGCAGCATTTAACGGCCAGTGATAGACGCTCAGTTGTTCCATCGCCCGCTGGCGATAATCGTTGCCGGCATCGACGTTCAGCACGTCCATGTGTTCTTTAATCAGGGCAATGGTCGGCAGCATGCGGTCGCGGTGCAATCCTTCCGGGTACAGCGTGTCGGGATGGTAATTGGACGTCATTACAAACGACACGCCGCGCTCGAACAATGCTTTCAGCAGGTTATACAAAATCATTGCATCGGCAATGTCGGAGACATGAAACTCGTCGAAGCAGATCAGCCGAAACTTTTTCGCGATCGACTCGGCGACGTCGTCGAGAGGGTTTGCAATGTCTTTCAATGCATCCAGTTGTCGGTGCACGTCGCGCATGAATTCATGAAAATGTACGCGGGTCTTGCGCACCACCGGTACCACCGAATAAAAGCTGTCCATTAAAAAAGATTTGCCGCGCCCGACACCGCCCCACAGGTACACCCCGCGCGGTACGTCAGGACGATTGATCAGGCGCTTGAAGCTGCTGGAGCGTTGCGCCTTGAATCCCACCCAGTCATCGAAGCCACGCTGCAGTCGCTCTACGGCCAGGCGTTGCGCCGAATCGGCAATGAACCCGCGCTGCGTTAGCGCCTGTTCATAAAATTCCATCACGGTTATGAGCTTCAAGTGCGATCGACTTCTCTGCAAGCCAACATAAAAAAAGCGGGCGAGAACCACTCGTCCGCTACTGTGACAACGCTACGCGGTTTTACAGCGGGGTCATTTCCAGCGTGACGACGGGTGGATAATCGGTGCGTCCGCCCCCCAGCGGAAAGCTGAGACCAAGTCCGACGCCAACGCTCCCTCCACCGCCACCACCACCGATACCGACACTCGATCCGCTGCTGCTACCGGCCCGAAAATACAATTCCGAGTTGCGGTAACCGGACTTGTTGCAGCTTACCTGCAGGTCACCATGCGCCTCGCCCACCGGCAGCGTCGCCGGCGCACTCACCGTGAAACTCTGCGGGCCGAGGTGTATTACGCAACTCGCGCCGGACAGAGGCTGCCCACCACTTCGGGTTTCCACCGTCAGCGTACGGCTTTCCGGACCGCCTGTGGCACACGCGGCGAGCAGACTGGCACATAGCAAAACTAGTAATCGGGTACGCATGGCGACTCCTCGTTTAAAAATTTAGAGCGCGCTTTTCGACCGCCAACGCAGCTTCTTTGGTGGCTTCCGAGAGCGACGGGTGGGCGTGACAAATACGAGCAATGTCCTCCGATGAAGCACGGAATTCCATTGCTACAACAGCTTCTGAAATCAGCTCCGACGCAGACGGACCGACAATATGGACCCCCAGGATTTCATCGGTTTTGGCGTCCGCCAAAAATTTCACCATGCCGTCGGTGTCACCCAATGCACGGGCCCGCCCGTTTGCCATGAATGGGAACGTTCCGGCTTTGTAGGCTACCCCGGCGGCTTTCAGTTGCTGCTCGTTCTGACCGACCCAGGCGATTTCGGGCGAGGTATAAATCACCCAGGGTACGGTATTGAAATTGACGTGGCCATGCTGGCCGGCGATACGCTCGGCCACGGCAACACCCTCTTCTTCTGCCTTGTGCGCCAGCATCGGACCCCGTACCACATCGCCCACTGCCCACACGTTCGGCACGCTGGTGCGACACAGATCGTCGACCGCGACAAAGCCGCGCTCGTCGAGTTTCAGCCCGATAGCTTCTGCGTTTAGGCCGATGGTGTTCGGCGTGCGGCCGATCGATACGATGAGTTTTTCAAACACGGTTTTTTGCGCCTTGCCGCTGGCGTCGACATACTCTACAGCGACGTCGCTTTTGCCCGCGGTAATGACCCCGATCTTGACGCCCAGATTGATAGCCAGACCCTGCTTGACAAAGAGTTTGTGCGCTTCCTTGGCGATCTGCTCATCGACCACACCCAAGAATGTCGGCAGGACTTCGAGCACCGTGACCTGCGCACCAAGGCGACGCCAGACGCTACCCATCTCGAGACCGATAACACCGGCACCGATCACACCAAGGGTTTTCGGCACCGCACCGATGGACAGTGCACCGGTATTCGACAAAACTAGTTTTTCATCGAAGGGCGTACCCGGCAGCGCACGTGCGTTCGATCCGGTGGCGATCACCACATGCTTGCCGGCGACCGATTCCACGGTAGCGCCGGTAACGCTGACTTCTGTTCCGCTGGCATCGGTTTTGACCAATGCTCCGCGACCATGAAAAAAAGTGATCTTGTTCTTTTTGAACAGGTACAGGATGCCATCGTTGTTCTGTTTCACAACATTATTCTTGCGTCCCTGCATTTTGTCCAGATTCAAATGCAAGCCTTGCACGTCGATGCCGTGATCGGCAAACGTGTGACCGGCATGTTCATAGTGTTCAGAAGATTGCAGCAATGCTTTGGACGGAATGCAACCGACGTTGGTACAGGTACCGCCTAACGCCGGGGCCCCTGCCGCGCTTTTCCATTCGTCAATACACGCCACCGAGAAACCCAGTTGGGCAGCGCGAATTGCCGCAATATAGCCACCGGGGCCTCCACCGATCACCACCACATCAAAATTTTTACGCATCTTCACATCCTCAAAAAGCACGAGAACAACCGCTCCAGGGGCGCGCCTGAGCGCACGCGTTGCAGCAGTCGGCAATTACAAATCCAGCAGCAGACGGGCCGGATCTTCCAGCGCTTCTTTCATGGTGACCAAGCCAAGTACGGCTTCACGACCATCGATGATGCGGTGATCGTACGACAACGCCAGATAATTCATTGGACGAATCACGATCGCGCCGTTCTCAACCACGGCGCGATCCTTGGTTGCATGCACACCCAGAATCGCCGATTGCGGCGGATTGATGATCGGTGTAGAGAGCATCGACCCAAAGGTTCCGCCATTCGAAATCGAGAAAGTACCGCCGGTCAGATCATCCAGCGTCAGCTTGCCGTCTTTGGCTTTGGCGCCGAATTCGCCGATCTTTTTTTCGATATCCGCAATCGACAGCTGATCGGCATTGCGCAGCACCGGCACCACCAGACCGCGTGGTGAGCCTACCGCGATGCCAATATCGAAGTACCCGTGATAAACGATATCGTTACCGTCGACTGACGCATTGATGATCGGATATTTTTTCAGGGCCGCAACCGCTGCCTTGACAAAAAACGACATGAATCCGAGCTTGACGCCATGCTCTTTTTCAAACTTGTCCTTGTACTTGTTGCGCAGTTCCATGACCGGCGCCATGTTGACTTCATTGAAGGTCGTCAAGATGGCGTTGGTCGATTGCGATTGCACCAGACGTTCGGCAATGCGTGCGCGCAGACGGCTCATCGGCACGCGCTCTTCGGGCCGCTCGCCCAGATTCAGCGCCGTAGCGCTGTTGACCTGCTGCAGCGCAAGCTTGGGCGCTGCAGCGACCGGCGGTGAGGCCACAATCACCGGAGCAGGTTTTTTCCCAAGTTGTTCGATCACGTCGCCTTTGGTGACGCGACCATCCTTGCCGGTGCCGGCGACCTGAGCCGCAGTGAGATTGTTTTCAGCCAGCATTTTGGCGGCAGCCGGCATGGCGATGCCACTTGCCTTGGCGGCCATCGCGGCGATCGCTGCAGCGACCGGGTCAACCGCTGCCGGTGCAGCCGCCTCTGCCTCCGGTTGTGGTACCGGCAGCGTCGAGACTTCCATTGGGCTCACTTTGACCGCGGCGTCGGTGTCGATCAGGGCGATGATCTCGCCAGCCACGACCAAGCTGCCATCGGGCTTCATCAACTGGGTAATCACGCCCGCGCCCGGGGCCGGTAACTCGAGTACGACTTTGTCGGTTTCGATATCGATCAGGTTTTCATCGCGCGCGACCGGCTCGCCGACTTTTTTATGCCATTGCAACAGAGTCGCTTCGGCGACGGATTCAGACAACTGGGGGACTTTGACTTCAAGGATTGCCATGTAACGCTCCGATTCGGTTTGTGCTGGCGGCGCGCCGGCTTCC
>JAYVEF010000077.1:0-5325 GCA_043748965.1 Burkholderiales bacterium | reverse complement strand
GCACTTTAACGGGTTTTGCTCGGGCAGTGCGCGGGGTCTGGCAGGGTGCCTATTCTACCCTCGCCGCGCGAAGTTATCCACAGGCTGAGGCAGGTATTTCAAGCGTGCACGTGGTGCGGCTGTGGGCAACAAAACTGCCCGGGCGATTGACAACCCTGCTAGAACTACTGTCTAATTACGGGTTGACTGTTTTGGCCTGCCTACGTTATCAGCTTTCATTGCTCGTGCTCGCCACACGGCCACTGCAAGGCATGCACTACTGGCCCCGGGCAGCCAGAACAGTTCCGAGCCGGGTTGTTTGACCGGGCCGGAAACACCGATTCGATTCCAATGAATCAATTTCCGATTTATTTTTGCTGATTAGCGAGACCATCATGAAACGTACTTACCAACCTTCCGTCGTTCGCCGCAAGCGCACCCATGGCTTTCGTGTCCGGATGGCGACCCGCGGTGGCCGCGCTGTGCTGAACGCACGTCGCGCCAAAGGCCGCAAGCGCCTGGCTGCTTAAGCCCGCAACGGCTGCTGGTCCGTCCGGCGCTGTTTTGCAGATACCCTTGGCCACCGCTGCGCAAGACTTTCCACGCGTTCGACGTATCGTTAAAACGGATGAATTTTCATCCGTTTTTCGTTTGCGGCCGGTATTTCGTACGGCGCACTTTGTTTTATACACGCGCAGCAACGCGCTTTGTCATGCCCGGCTGGGCGTGGTCGCGGCCAAGCGTCTGGCGCCCCGCGCAGTGACGCGCAATACCGTCAAGCGCGCTACCCGTGAAGTGTTTCGGCTGGACGAACTACCGCCCATCGATTGCATCGTGCGCCTGTCCAAGGCAGTCAATACCAAACAGCAGCCCGCCACTACCAACGCGATCAAATCCATGCTGCGCGCAGAACTGCTGCGCCTCTTCGCCTCGCAGCGCAGCGCCGTGCCAACATGAAAAAATTATTACTTTTGTTGTTGCGTGTCTACCAACTGGCGATCAGCCCGTACCTCGGGCCTAATTGCCGCTTTTATCCCAGCTGCTCGGCCTACGCCGCGCAGGCAATTGATCAGCACGGCGTGCGCAAAGGCGGTATCCTCGCGGCCAGACGTCTGGCGCGCTGTCATCCATGGCATGCCGGCGGCGTCGATCCGGTGCCGCCCATGGATTGCAACTGCCGCGACCACCGATCGGTGAGGGGATTTTGGCGCTGACGCTGCGCCGACTGTAATGGCCGCTTTGACGCTTGTTGTCACGCTTACCTTGTACGTTTACTTTTTATAGAACATTTATGGATATCCGACGTACCGTGCTGTGGGTTGTGTTCTCATTGTCGCTGCTGATGTTGTGGGATAAATGGCAACAGCATAACGGCAGGCCGCCGATGCTGTTCCCGGGCACCAGCGAGCAGGCCAAACCCGTGGCGGGCGCGACGCCTGCCACCGCCAAAACCGAACTGCCGCAAACAGGCGGCACCGCGATCGCCACCACTGCGGCCGCGTCCTCCGACGCGGTGGCGGCCAAAGGTGAAATCATTACCATCACTACCGATGTCTTCAAGGCCGATATCGATACCCTCGGCGGCGCCCTCAAGCGGCTGGAACTGCTGAAGCAAAAAGAGACCGTCAAACGCAAGTGGTACGAAGCGTTTCTGGAACTTGTCGGGGGTCGGAAAGACACCACTTCCATCAACAACGTGGTGCTGTTCGACAGCGATGCGACCCGCAGCTACCTGGCCGAAACCGGTCTGATCGGTGGTTCGTTTCCCAGCCATAAATCGCTCTTCACCGCCAAGCCCGGCGTGCGCTCTACCGGTGCCGACGGCACCGCGCAACTGGTACTGGAATCAGATCAGGGTGGCGTGCGTCTGACCAAGACCTATACCTTCAAAAACGGTGATTATCACATCGGCCTGCGTCACGAAGTGACCAATACCGGGTCGGTACCTGTGACGCCGTCCCTATATTTGCAGTTGGTCAGCGATGGCACCAAGCCGACCGGCAACTCGTCTTTTGCGAGCACATTTACCGGTCCGGCGGTGTACACGGATGCGGATAAATTTCAAAAAATAAAATTCGAAGACATCGAAAAGGGCAAAGCTGAACATGCCATGAAGGCAGATAACGGCTGGGTCGCGCTCGTGCAGCACTATTTTGTCTCGGCGCTGATTTTGCCCCCCGCCACGCAACACGAAATCTTCACCAAGAAAGTCGATACCAACCTGTATGCGGTGGGCGACATCGTCCCGCTCGGCACCTTGGCGCCCGGCGCCAGCAAGGTAATTGACGCCCAGTTGTACTCCGGTCCGCAAGAGTCGGCTGCACTGGAAGCCTCGGCGCCACATCTGGAGCTGGTCAAAGATTATGGCTGGCTGAAAATCATCGCCGAGCCGATCTTCTGGTTGATGACGCAGATTCACAAGGTACTGGGCAACTGGGGCTGGACGATTATCGTGCTGACGTTGCTGATCAAGCTGGCGCTTTTCCCGTTATCGGCAGCGAGCTATCGCAGCATGGCGAAAATGAAGCTGGTGACGCCGAAGATGACCGAAATCCGCGAGCGCTTCAAGGGTGATCCGCAAAAAATGAATCAGGCCATGATGGCGTTGTACAAGACTGAAAAAATCAATCCGCTCGGTGGCTGCTTGCCGATCGTGGTGCAGATTCCCGTGTTCATTTCGCTCTACTGGGTTTTGCTTGCCAGCGTGGAAATGCGCAACGCGCCGTGGCTTGGCTGGATTCATGATCTGGCCTCACCGGACCCTTTTTTCATCCTGCCGGTACTGATGGCGGTGTCGATGTTCATCCAGACCAAATTGAATCCGGCACCGCCGGACCCGATGCAGGCCAAAGTCATGATGTTCATGCCATTGATTTTTTCGGCGATGTTCTTCTTCTTCCCGTCCGGACTGGTGCTGTATTACGTGGTCAATAACGTGCTGTCGATCGCCCAGCAGTGGGTGATCACCAAACAGACTTCGGCGATCAAGGTACGCTAATAGCCGTGGTCAACGGAGCGCGTTGACCGCTCTCACTGTTGCAAAAAGCCCGTGGATGGTTGCCACGGGCTTTTTTTATCGCTGCCGCGCTCTACTCCGACGTTAAAATCAAACTATGATATTCGACTCTTCTCCCATCGTCGCGATTGCCACCGCGCCTGGTCGCGGCGGCATCGGCGTGGTGCGTATCAGTGGCAGACAGTTGGGCGATATCGCCAGCACGATCTGCCGCCTCGCACCCGGCACGACGCTGCAACCGCGCCATGCCACGTACACCAGTTTTATCGATGCCGACGGCTGTGTGATCGATCAGGGACTGGCGCTGTATTTCAAGGCACCGCATTCATATACGGGCGAAGACGTACTCGAACTACAGGGGCACGGTGGGCCGGTGGTGCTGCAGATGCTGCTGGCGCGCTGTCTGCAGGCTGGGACGGTCATCGATCTGCGACTGGCGCAACCCGGCGAATTTACCCAACGGGCTTTCCAGAATGACAAACTCGATCTGGCGCAGGCCGAAGCGGTCGCCGACCTGATCGATGCCTCCACCGAAGCCGCGGCGCGCTCGGCGTCGCAGTCTTTGTCGGGCGCATTTTCGGCAACGATTCATGCGCTGGTCGAGCAGGTCACACAGTTGCGCGTGCTGGTCGAGGCGACACTCGATTTTCCGGAAGAAGAAATCGATTTTCTGGAAAAATCGGACGCCCGCGGCCAGCTGGCGAAAATTCGGAACAGTCTCGAACAGGTGTTTCGTCAGGCCGCGCAGGGCGCACTGCTGCGTGACGGTTTGAATATCGTGCTGGCCGGCCAGCCCAATGTCGGCAAATCGTCACTGTTGAATGCGCTGGCCGGCGCTGATGTCGCCATCGTGACGCCGATTGCCGGTACCACGCGCGACAAGGTGACTGAGACCATCCAGCTCGAAGGTATCCCGCTCAACATCATCGATACCGCCGGGATACGGGATGCTGCGGACGCCCACGACGAAGTCGAACGGATCGGCATCGAACGCACCTGGGCGGCGCTCGCCAGTGCCGATGTGATTGTGCACATGCTCGACGCCTGTCGCGGCCCGACTGAGGCGGATGAAATGATTGCGTCGCGTTTTCCAGAGCGGATTCCGGTGCTGCGGGTATGGAACAAGATCGACCTGTCCGGCCATCGTGCAACAGTCGACAGGATGGCGGATGCGACGCACGTTTATCTGTCAGCGACCGACTACGCCGGTATGGAATTGCTGCGCGCAGAACTGCTGCGACTGGCGGGCTGGCAGCAAACCGGCGAGTCGCTCTACATGGCACGCGAGCGCCATTTGATCGCGTTGGGAGCTGCGCGCAATCATCTTGATTTCGCGGCTGATCACGCTGCATTGAACGACCACGCGCTGGACTTGTTCGCGGAAGAATTACGCTTGGCGCAGGACCGGCTGGCAAGTATTACAGGGGCGTTTTCCTCGGATGATTTGTTGGGGGTTATTTTCAGCCGGTTCTGTATTGGAAAATAATCGGGTGTCCAGGCTACCTACCGTAAGCCAAGGCCACCCAACACATAAATGGCATCATTGTTAGCGCCGTGAGAGGGATGCCGCAATTTGGTTAGCAGGTTCACCTGGCGGCCCTACCGCAACGCCATATACCCAATAAATCCGGTGAATGCCAAACCACCGACACAGACTGCCATGATCACCGCGTCCAGAACGACTAAACCGATGCGCTCATGCAGAGGTAAACTGAACGCCCGTTCGCGCGGCCTGACGGGCAAGACAGGTGGTGCGGGGTGACCGCTTTGGGCATGGCGCAACGGTGTGCGATACAAGGTTGCCCAATGTTGCAGGCGTGCGCTGATAGTCATGGTCGTCTCCCGTGAAGAGAATGACGACGCGGTATTTGTGACGGTGACCGTCACTGCGGCAGCCGGTCGTCAGGACTGCATACATTTATGATAGTACCTTTCAGCAAAAAAGCTATGTGGGATCGGACCTTTTTGGACCAACTTTATCGGGCAAAAGGGCGGAGATCCGGTCTTGCTGAAGAATCGTCTAGCGGGTCGTAAAAGACCAGATCCGGCTGACATCCATACCGGAAACGGTGCCGCTGAACACTACGTCGTAGACGGTACGCGGAGTCAACACGATCAACGGCACGATCGCCGCTGCGGAAGCTGGCGTTTCGGCGTCGGTTACGTGACTCAGTAATTTGGTCGGCAATGCGGCAGCGCCGCGTGGCTGGATGGTAAATTTTGTCACGGTAAGAGCGGCATCGATGTCAGCGTGTACGCTGACCGGGTAGCCAACACCGTCCTGGCTGGGCACCGGGTCCGGCGACTCTTGATGATTATGAAACAATGGT
>JAYVEF010000076.1:0-5325 GCA_043748965.1 Burkholderiales bacterium | reverse complement strand
CCGTTTGCCGGCCGGTGAAAACTCGCGACGCCAACCGGCTCATCAATCAGGGATCAGCGCATAGCCTCGGAGCTGCAAATTGGCGAGCGTTGTCAATGCCGCCACGTCGATTTGTACGCGCTTGTCGACCGCCTCTGGCGCAATCGACGCCGCCGCTAGCGCTTGACTGCACACGCGAACAGACACACCGGCTTTCTTGAGTTGATCGATCAATTCCAGGTTGGGATTGGCGGCACCATTGCTGCTGGCACGATAGGCTGCGTCATCCATCACGATGGGAGTCGCTTTGCCGTGCATGATCGCCACCACATCGCCGACAACCGGTCGCACGCCATCGGCCGACAGCAGGTTCATGAAACGCGCCACTTTGACCAGACTGGCGTTTGGCTTCGTCGTATCCTCGTTACCTTGGGTGATGCTGAACAGCACTTTGTAGCGAACCGATTTACTCGGGTGTTCTGCGGCATGCGGTGCCGTGTGAATCGCGCCGAAATCCGGCACCGCCAGCCGAGGCGGTGCCGGTGTTTGTGCCAAAGCGCTGGTTACGATGAAAAAGAGCGCACTCACCACGGTTTTTGCGGCGCGTACTGACTTACGTGGATGCATTACGCACCTCCCGAGAAAGTGAAGTTGAGCATTCCTGCACGCTTATTTATGAATTCGCCGTTTTACTTAGCGCATCGCACACGCGGTGCAGGCGCACAGCGGCATCGTCCGCCACCTCGCGAATCTTCGGATTGCCGGTCAAACCGACCATCAGCTGCGGATCGAGAAATCCGACCGTCACCTGCCCCGCATCGTCTTGCCGCACAATGACATTGCATGGCAACAGCAGTCCAATGTCAGGTTCTGCTTCCAGTGCCCGATGGGCCAAGGGCGGATTGCAGGCACCGAGAATTCTGTAGGGCGGCATGTCAACCTGGAGTTTTTCTTTCATTGCGGCGGCAACGTCTATATCGCTTAGTACACCGAAGCCCTCGGCCTTGAGTGCAGCCATCACTCGGGGCAAAGCGGCCTCGAAAGTCGTTGAAAGTGTCGTCTTGAAACCGTATTCGGACATGGTGCGCTCCTTGAGTTAAAAAATTGATCGATATGCGTCGTGGCGTTCTACTAAATAGCCCAACGTGTTGAAACTGTCTCGGGCGCAGTCAGGAACCCGCTTCAGCCTTTTTGCCCTCTACCGGCAATCCCAGCGCCTGCCATGCCTGCCAGCTACCCGGCACCACACTCACACATTTAAAACCAGCTCGTTTCAATAGGCTTGCGCCAATTGCGGCCCGGTAGCCGCTATCGCAGTACACCGCAATCTCGGCGGCGCGATCGAGTTCGCCGAGACTGGCAGGCAAGTCGGGCAGGAACAGATGACGGGCACCGGGCACATGGCCGTGACCGTATTCCTGCGGGGCGCGCACGTCGAGGATAACGCGCTCGCGGTGCGGCTCGGCCAATTGCAAGGCCGGTAGTAACGTCATGGTCGCGAGCGGTTTGCCGGCGGCCTGCCACGCCGACATACCTCCTGCGAGCCAGCCCGCGATCTTGTCGAAACCGGTTCGGGCGAAACGCGCCATCACGCCAGCCAGCTGTGCCTCCGACTCGAGTACCAGCAATAATGGCCGCCGGGCGTCGAGCATCCATCCCGCCCAGATTGACAAGTGCCCGACGGCACCGATATTTAACGCGCCTGGAATGTGGCCACCAGCAAAAGCAAGCAGATCGCGTGTATCGATCACCGTTGCATCGTTAGCGTCTGCGATGTGCGCAAACTGATTCACTGGAAGCGCGCGCGCCCTGCGCAACGCTGCTCTTGAAGGCGCGAAGGTGTTGAGTTCCTTTAAACGCGGGTAGTAACTCGGCTTGGGCGGCAGATCGGCCAGCGCCTTGGATGCAAAGGCAGCCTCGTCGGAAGGTGCGAGCATCGGGTTGTGAAGGCGTTCGTAACCGATGGTTGTGACCAGACGGTCACCGATGGCTGCACCACAGGGCGACCCGTGCACATGGGTCGGATAAACCAGAACACCGTCAGGAAGCTTTAAAAATACATCGTGCAATGTTCGATACTGCGCTACCACCAGTTTTTGAGCTCGCTCCATCCCTAACAGATCGGTTCGACCGGCAGTACCAACCAGTAAGGCACCGCCCGATAGCACCGCAAAAGGGGCATCGATGGCCATGCGCTTGGCGACTAGGAGAGCAATGTGTTCAGGGGTATGGCCTGGAGTATGCCGAACCGTCACCCGTGTTTCGCCGAACTCGAATACATCTCCATCAACTACGGCGTGATGTGTAAAACCGTAATGGGGCGCATCGGTACCGCCGACGCATACCAGTGCACCCGTCGCTTCAGCAAGTGCAACGGCACCACTGGCAAAGTCTTCGTGAACATGGGTCTGAAAAACGTGGGTAATGGCCAAACCGTGGGAGTCGGCACTTAACAGATAGCGCTCGATGTCAATTTGCGGATCAACGATTGCTGCCACACCGGCGGCAGTATCGCCGACGAGATAGGCCGCGTCACCAATGTCAGCCGTCAGAATTTGTTCGAAAACATGCGACATACCATCTCCTATGCGCCGCTGCGCAGCTTGCGAAAGGGAAAAAACGGCCGAATAACGGAATTTATCGCGAATTCACTGTCCCGTAACCCTTTGCTGCGATGAGCAATCCTACGTTTTCTGTTCGGAAACTCGGAGTCAACATTCCGAAACTCGGTTGATCTTTATTCTTCTTACGATAGGGCCTGCTTAACGAGTACGATGTAGGACGGCACCACATTGTTTTGTAAGCGTCCGCGTAGTTTCGCTACCCGCGATCGAAGCGAATCGACTCGGCATCCTTTTGCATTCCCGCGTGGGGTTTTGCCGCAAAAAGGCGCTCGTCGAAGTATTCAACGTTGCCATCGAGTGCAAAAGTGCAAAATGCGGTGATCCGCGTAGAAAGGCGACGAAGACATTGCGACCGCGGGTGCGTGAGACATGCCAGACCTGTCATCGCAGCAGTGCCGTTCACTAATGCAAGCGCTTCGTTCGGCCGTAATCCAATAGAATTGATGTTCGCATCTTGCATGACGTTTCTTGCCGGAATATGTAATCCGTTACGAAACACATTTCGCCTACCACAAAGAACTGCAGCCAGATAGGACAGTGGCGTAAGGCCGTCACTCGCGCCGACGGATCCTTCCGATTGGATTTCCGGCAGCAAATCGACAATGAGTAACGCACACAGCGTCTGAGAGCAGTTAAAACCGGAGGCAAGCATCAGGCTGGATTTGGCGATACTTTGGCGATATATTTGTTGTCTCACGAACAATTGTGGGAGCGATCATGCGGATGATTATCGAGGCCCGAATTGAGGATAATTCCGGCGGCAGCGGCGAACTAATCCGATTGGCTGAATTTGAACGAGGTGACGGCGAGCTGAAGCATTTGGGGTTGAGCTTGGCTGAAGGCCGAGCTCTGGTGACCGAAGCACAGTGCGCATTGGTCGCCGCGCAGGCGCACGTTTTTGTTGCCGCCTGCGGAGCTTGTCCGCAATGCGGCGTAGCGTTGTCAATCAAAGCCAATCACACAATCCAATACCGAACGGTCTTCGGCAAAGTCGCGATCGACAGCCCGTAGCTACGCATCTGCGATTGCAATCAAGCCATTAGGACAAAGACATTCAGTCCTCTTGCAGTGGCGGTGGCGGTTCCGCTGCGCGTCAGTCCCGAACTCGAATACCTTCAGGTCAAATGGGCTGCCCATCTGCCGTATGCGCTCGCCACGTCGCTTTTGAAAGACGTTTTGCCGGTCGATCACGCGATATCCACGTTCGACCTCAGAAATCGCGTCTGGGCGGTTGACCAGGAACTTGATGACAAGGCTGAAAGCCCAATTCGCGGTGAACGAGAATATCCCCCAATCGACGATCAGACCGAAGTCGTCGCCCTGGCGGTCGATTCCGCGTGGCTGCGCCATCGCTTTACGCGCCAGGAAAAAGAACAGGCCCGCATCGCCGATCTGTACCGTAACAAGCCGTCCTTGCCCCGTGCCAGACACGTGAATATCATTGCCGGACGCGCCGTTCGTGCCGATGGTAGCGGCCGCGTCTACGGATACGTCAACAAGGAAGTCACTTCGGCGGCAACGCGGCTGGATCACTTTTTGTCCGAGCAAGGCGTGTCGATAGATCAAAGGATTACCATTGTTTCTGACGGTGCCGGGGAATTTGAAAAGGCCGTCGACGGATCCAGGAGGCCGTTGACCCGCATTCTGGATTGGTTTCACATCGCCATGAAATTCCGTGCGATCGAACAGTCGGCCTTGAAATTTCCAGATTTGTTGGCGCGCAATGGACGCACCGTACAAGATGAAATTGCGTCGGCCAAGTGGCTAGCCTGGCATGGCAAAGGTGCCGAATCTGTCGAGCGAATCAAGAGCATCCACGACATGCTCGGGATGACGCCCGAACATCCGGCGTACTCCGCGCTGTGGTGGAATCTTCGAGGGACGTATTGGTACCTCGAATCCAATAGCAGATACCTGGACAACTACCGATGGCGCTATCGACGCGGCATGCCGATCAGTAGCAGCATGGCCGAATCGGCAGTCAATGAAGTTGTCAGCTTGCGCTGCGCAAAAAAACGGCAGATGCAGTGGACCGACAAGGGTGCACACTTGCTTGTTCAAGTCAGGGTTGCTGTGCTCAATGGCGATTTCAAAAAGCGCGACATGCCTGAACCAAGGCGATTTTCTCCCGGCGGAAAAACAGAGGTTCGTTGCCAACGCGTTGTCTAGCGTTGCCTCCGGTTTTAACTGCTCTCGACTGCTTTGAGCGTTCCATGAGTGGCAAGCCACTCGCCTTTGACTCCGCCGAAATGAATGATATTCTGGCATACATGCAATGGCTATCGACCAACGTCCCAACCGACTTCAGCGTCAAAGGCCGTGGGTTCGGACCAATCGATCAAAAACTGGTGGCCAACGCCGCGCACGGCAAACTGGTCTATGCCGAAAAATGTGCGAGCTGTCACGCGGCGCAGGGCGAGGGTGTAAAAAATCCGGCAGGCGGTTATACGTTCCCACCCTTGTGGGGCAAAGAGTCGTTTAATGATGGCGCAGGCATGGCACGGACCTATACCGCTGCGGCGTTTGTAAAACACAATATGCCGCTGGGACGAGGCGGAACGCTGACGGATCAGGATGCGATCGATGTTGCCGAGGTTTTCACGCATCAGACGCGTCCGGTTTATCCGGGCAAGTCCAAAGATTGGCCGAAGGGCGATCGCCCGAAAGACGCACGTAGTTGAGCCGGTTGAGCTCGATGATGGAACGGATCACATAAATGGGG
>JAYVEF010000075.1:0-5347 GCA_043748965.1 Burkholderiales bacterium | reverse complement strand
CCGCTTAGGTGAGATGTACAAGAGAAATGTATTTTGCCACGTGCTGTGGTTAAGCAGCCCGTCTCTATACGAGTTGCCTTCGTGAGGCAGCAGGTGTTGGCGGGCCGAATTCGTGTCTCCGTGACGGTTATCAATCGGCGCTTCATGTGCGGACACCAGGCTAATGCCAGGTGGCGCCGCGGCATTTCAGACTGCCGGAGCGCTATTCCAGGCCGATCAGGACAATTCCATTGTGGGCGCCGAATCACACGCGCTCACCACTTACCACGGCATGCTTGCCCGAATAGTAGTCGGTTACCGTCTGGGCATCCTTGAACAGATTGGCGACGGAAATCGGCGTCGCTCTATTGCGGTCGGACCCAGCACCACGACGAATCGTTCGGTGACGCCATTGTTCTCATAGGTCCGCTTGAAAACACCAGGCACGCCCCCTCATTCTGCCAACTCTTCCTTCACCATTTCCACATCCAGTCGCTCCATCGCATCAGCCGGCAGACTTACAGCAGCCGCTTCATATAATGCGACTGCTTCGTTCATTTTATTTTTACCATCCAGGATGACCAATGCGTTAGCGTATTCGATCGGCGCGATGGCCGAATCCGCATTCAGTGTTAGCGCATTGTTGAAGTGCTGGTAGGCGAACTCCATTTTAGCGCCGTAAGTCAACCCACCAATCATCGCGCCACTCTTATCGACGATTTCGGCGTGATAGGTACCGAGCGCAATGTGGGCGTCGGCTGGTTTCGGCGCCAGGCGAATAGCAGCATCGAGGCTATTTTTAACCTTGCCACCGATGCCTTGCGCCAACGCCTTGATGATCGAAATACCTTGCGCATAACGGCCGAGCGCGTAGGCGTGCCAATAATAGCCTATGACGTTTTTAGGTTGTTCAGACTGCTGGGCTTCACAGCGTGCTGCGACTTCTTCAAACGCCTTGAGCTTTTTAGCATCGGATTTTTCAAGATGGATGGCATATATGCAGGCAGTCCTATTGGCGACCGAATAACCATTGATACCTTGGGCTAGTCCGAGTCTGGTGGCATGCCCGAACTCGCCTGCATGAAATGCGATCCACGCCTTGATCAGTGCCGGGCTCTTGGGCAGCGGCTCGATACCGCCGACATGCAGGCGGGCCCAGTACTTTTTCAGACTGGCGGCCGAATACGCGTAGGCCGAGTCCGGACACGGAAATTTGGTCCAGACCATGCGGTCTTCCTATTTGAGCTTTTTTGAATATTCTTCGGCGAGTTTTTGAAACAGCAGTTGGGTCTCGCCACGCAAGTACGGGCCAATCAGCGACAGCGTCTGATAGCAGCCACGCGCTAGCGCATCGGCCATGGCCTGCTGTTCGGTATATTTGCGCGGATTACGGACGTATTCATACGATAACCAATAGGTCGCGACCACCACCATATTGGTCGACAGCGCTTCGATCTCGAGATCGGTAGCCTGCATCGCTTTGTCGGTGCGCAGGCCTTCGCACAGCTGCCGCGCCACTTTGATTTTGTAGGCCAGAATCTGCTTGAAGTGCAATTCAAGCTTGCGATTGCGGGATAACAGATCACTCAGGTCACGATAGAAAAAGCGGTAGCGCCATACCAGTTCGAACATTAGGTGCAGATACAGCCAAACGTCTTCGATGTTTGGCCGGCGTCCATCCGGGACTGCCAGCATGCGCGAAATCTCACCCTCGAACTGCGTAAAAATCGAGTTGACGATGTCGTCCTTGTTGCGAAAATGATAGTACAGATTGCCCGGCGAAATACTCATCTCGTCGGCAATCACGGTGGTGGTTATGTTTGGTTCGCCGAATTCATTAAACAGCCGCAGCGACAGTTCCAGAATGCGTTCCCGGGTGCGCCGCGGGGCTTTGTGTTGCGTTGTCATTAGCTTGGCCGTCTGGTTTTCCTGGACTAGGATACCACCGAAACAGCGCAGGAATTGCACCGAAACGTCTATCCGGCCCGCGCCAGTGGCTTAGCTCTGGCTGACTTTCAACTGCCGCTCAAGCAGGTCCAGCGTCTCGCTCAAATGACGGGTATCGAACCGGTCTTCAGTACTGCTGCGGGCGTTGTTCACCAGCTTCAAACTGCGATCGCGCAATACTGCACGCTTGAGTTTCAACCCATGTGGCGCGAGTCGGGCGTCGATCTCCACGTGCCGTTGCCACAGCGTCATGCGCGTGTGCTGGCAAGCGATTTCACAGATACGGCGGCGCGTGTTGTAGCCGAATAAATTGGTAAAAAACATTTCGGCATCGAGCGGGCTGGGTTCGAACAGCACAATGCCGGCATCGGGATAGGTATGCGCATAATTCGCCATGCCGATTTCAACCCGCGAGTGAATGATCGCGCGCAGCGTCTGCGACAATACATCAAGCATCCCACGCTGCGCCAGCTTGCCGGGTGCGTGCATCGCCTTGGCGTTATACGGCACGATCGGGTTAAGACACAGTAGCAGATCGACGCCTTCCCTTAGCGCCATCGACGCATGCAAAGATTTACGCAACGCACCGTCGACATAAAACTGACCATCGATTTCAACCGGTCAAAACAGGCCTGGTACCGACCCGCTGGCTTGCGCAGCAGTCGAGATGGGAACCGTATCCAGACCCGGCTGCCCAAATTCTACAGACTGGCCAGAATCCAGATCGGTAGCGACGATTACCAGCCGTTTGTCAAGCTTGCGAAAATCATTGACGCGCCCTTTAGCGGCAAAAGTTTCCGGTAAAAAGGTATCGATGCCGTGACTCGAAAACAACTCGGTTGGCAGCAATTCTTTGAGACGTTCGAACGAGCTTACCAGGCTGGTAGCAGTGCGATCGCGACGCATATGCCGCACCAGCGAACCGACGACACTACCGGGTACGCTCAGCGCGCGCTTGCGAAATTCTTTCCATGTGGGTTTTAATAAATATTCGGACCTGAACTAGGCAATGCCTGGATCGGTGCTGTCGCTTTCGATGAACAGCCGGCACATCTGATGCGGCGTGATGCCGTTGGTGAGTCCTGCGGCAATGATGCCACCCGCACTGATGCCGACGTAAATATCGAGATCGTTCAGATCGAGTCCGTCGATGGACTCTTCGATCGCCGCGAGCGCGCCGATTTCATACACGGCGCCGTGTGGGCCACCGCCTGCAAGTGCTAGACCGATGGAAGCTCGGCGGTCCCTGCGAGGCGCCGCCGGTGCTGGTCTAAAGGGTGGCGAGGCGCTTGAATTCATGGATTTAATCGGTGGAACCCCTCGGTGGAACCCCTCGGGAAAAAGGCCTGCGCGATGCACCGGCCAGTCGGCTGCAGCCCGCGCCCGAGGGCGTGCAGGCTGGCCGTGCGATTACTGGGCCGAGACTTTAGCGGGTGCCACGATCGTCAATGGCTTGGCTGTAACTAGTTTTGCGACCGGTCTTTAGCCGCCGCCTTGACGACAGGTTTGGCGATCGGCTTTTTAGCGACGACCTTCGCTGCTGCCTTGAGTGCAGTTTTAGGCGCAATTTTTTTAGCAGCGATTCGGACGACTGGCTTTTGGGTGACCGGCTTTTTGACGACCGCGGGGGCCACTCTGACGACCGGTTTTTTGCCTGATAGTGCGGCGACAGATTTGCTTAGTTCTTCGACCCGTTTGGTCAGCTTCTGAATATCTTTTTGGCTCGGCACGCCCAGACTCGACAGCGAACGCGCGACCCGATCTTCAAACACTTGTTCAAGTTTGTCCCATGACCCGGCCGCCTGCTTGCTTACGCTCTCGGCCATTTTAGTGACCGTATCGGTGACTCCGGAGACCTTGTCTTCGGCCAGATGACGCGTGCGCTTTTGCAGGTCGGTACCATCCTTGACCAGCTTGGCAAATACTTTGCCACCTTCTTCCTGGGCCTTGGCGAAGGCACCGAGACCGGCCTGCCAGATCTGTTGGGCGGAGGTGCGAACGGCAGCGGCGAGTTGCTTGTCGTCGGACTTGGCGAGGGTTTTCAATTTTTTGACCATGAGATTCTCCGGTGATCGTGAGGGTCGAATTGTCGGATGCACCGACAGGCGTTTTGATACGTCGAGTCTAGTTACGTAAAGTAGAAAGGGGGTTCTAAAGCCGTAGAGCTGACGGTCTAATCTGCAATGATGGGCCAAAATCACAGGATGAATTCAACCCGCGAATTCAAATACAAGCGGAGACAGTATGCATTACTTCGTAGCGGGTGCAACCGGATTCATCGGCAAACGACTGGTCAAAAAGCTACTCGCGCAAAAAGGCAGCGTGGTCTGGTTCCTGATGCGCGAAGGCAGTGTTGACAAGGTGCCGGTGCTGATAGCGTACTGGGGTGTCGGCAAGACCCGGGCGATTCCAGTGCTCGAAGATTTACAGTCTGCAAAGCTCGGTATCTCAAAAGAAGACAGCCGACTTCTGGCCAAAAATATTGATCATTTCTTTCATCTGGCGGCGATTTATGATCTGAAATCAGATGCGGACGAACAGGTCGCGGTAAATGTCGATGGTACCCGCAACGCCGTTACGTTTGCTAACGCGATCGGTGCAAAGTGCTTTCATCATGTCAGCTCGATCGCGGCGGCAGGACTCTTTGAAGGCATCTTCTGCGCAGATATGTTCGACGAAGCGGAGAACCTAAATCATCCGTATTTTGCGACCAAACACACGTCTGAAAAAATCGTCCGTACTGAATCGAAGGGCGCATTCCGGGTGTATCGCCCTGGCACGGTGGTTGGCGATTCGAAGATCGGAGAGATGGACAAAATCGACGGGCGTATTATTTTTTCAAACCGATCCAGCGAATTCGCCAGTTGCTGCCGACCATCGGTATCGAAGGCGGCCGTATCAACATTGTTCCGGTTGATTACGTGGTCGATGCGATGGACCATATCGCCCATCTGCCGAACCTTGACAGCCGTTGTTTTCATTTGACCGATCCGGAGCCGATGCGTGAGGCGATGTGCTTAACACCATTGCCCTCGCCGCACACGCGCCAACCATGAGCATGCGCATCAACGCCGCGTTACTGGGCTTCATACCGAAGGCGGTCAAAAAAGGGGTGATGTCGCTAACGCCAGTGCGGCGTGTCAAGGACGCCATCATGAAAGACCTAGGGCTTCTCGCCGATATGATGCAGTTCGTGAATTGCTCGACCCGTTTTGACAACCGCGATGCCGCAATCGCTCTGAAAGTTAGCGGTATCAGTTGCCCGCGGCTCGATGATTACGCTGACCGCTTGTGGGACTATTGGGAGCGTCATCTCGACCCATCGTTGTTCATTGACCACACGCTGCGCGGACAAGTGCTTGGCAAGGTAGTGCTGGTCACTGGTGGCTCGTCGGGGATCGGTCTGGCAGCGGCGCACAAG
>JAYVEF010000074.1:0-5392 GCA_043748965.1 Burkholderiales bacterium | reverse complement strand
CGATGGTTTGCTGATAAATATACGATTTAAGATCCTTGTAAAACCCCGCTACCGCGACGTATCCCTTGTTCGAGAAATACTTTTCGTAGGAAATGTCGTAGGCATTTGCGCGCCATGGATTCAACTGGGGGTTACCGCCGTTGGCGCTTGGCTTGAAGGTAGTCTTGTCGATGTCGAATTCAAAGGCTGCCTTCATCTGATCGAGCCGCGGCCGAGCGATCTGTTTGGCGACCGCCAGACGGAGCGTCTGGTCATTGGCAAAGCCAAACGCAAAGTTCATGCTTGGCAACACGTCGTTGTATTTTTTACCGTCATTGACCGGCTTCACCTGACTGCCGTCCGGCGCGGTTTTGTCGAAATAATTGGCCGATGACGATTGATCAGTATGCTGTACCTGCACGCCGACGTTACCACGCATTGACACACCGCCCAAGTCGCCGTCCAGTTTGACCTTGGCGTAGGTAGTGGTTACTTTCTCGGAAACGTCCCAGCCTTTTTGAACCAGGTAGCTCGCCGTATCTGTCGGTAGGAATGGCTTGAAGTTCGCATCCAGCAGGCCCGGCACCGACCATGTCAGTGCCGACGGCGCACCGGCGAAGCCGAGGCCGACCGGTGAATACTGCTGATCGGCGCCGATCAGGGCGACACCGTTGCCATCCAGGCCAGCTTCCGGTTGACGCTTTTTCTTCAGACGATCGGCGTAATTGATGCCGATGTCGATCGAATCAAAGACTTCCGGCAAAATGCCCGCAAGCGGAAACGACGCATCCAGCCGCGCCGATTTGAGTTCGTCGTTGACGCTCGGTGCTTTGCCGTAGCCAGCACCGTAGATGCTTTTGCCGACCTGAATCCGAGCCGGATCGGCATAGTTCAGTCCGTACGCAGTCGTCGGAAAACCGCCATTGGCCATATTGAAGGTCGCTGTGTCGAGCACCGGCTTACCGTTGGCGTCGACATACTGGGCGTTGGTTTCAATGTTTAGTTCGTGCCGCTCGGCCTTTGAATAACTCAAGTCACCGGTTAGTGTGGCACCAGTCAACTTTAACTTGTTGTTCCAACCCAGCGAGGTCAACGTGTCTTCACGTTTGTTGTACAGACCACGCACGAGGGGATACACGCCGGTCGCCGTGCCACCCACTAGTGAATTGTTGTCGATCGTCGTTGCCGTGTAATTCAGGCCCGGCTGGTTGCCGCCGTTGTAGTCGCCCAGATTGGTTTCGATGCCGCGCGCGGTTTCCGAACGTTTGAATTTGGAATAGTAGCCATCAAGCGTGCTGGTCCAGTTTTTGTCCGGACGGAATTCCAGCACACCGACGAAACCGTCACGCGTATTTTTACCGCTACGCTGATAGGTTTTCAGACCGTTGGTATTGGAAACGCCTGCAGCCAGGCCGGGACGGCCATCGGTGCTGTAGCCATAGGTGCCGAATTCATCCGCCAGAATCGGCGAATCCATATGCGCGAAACCCAGCGCGAGTCCGACCGTGCGGTTATTGAACTGATCGATGTACATGGCGCTGAAACGACTGCCGGTCGCACTTTGATCGACGCCATTGCCCAGACTGTTGCGCTCGCCGCGCACATTGAATGCCATCGTGCGTTTGGCAAACGAAAGTGGGCGCACGGTTTGTAGATCCAGCGTGCCCGCGAGTCCCTGGCCGACCAGTGATGCATCAGGTGTCTTGTATACCGTCACGCCGCTCAAGAGCTCGGAGGGGTACTGGTCAAATTCAACCCCGCGATTGTCGCCAGTACTGACTTGCTCCCGGCCATTCAAGAGCGTCGTGGAAAAGTCCGGTGACAGACCGCGTACGCTAATTACCTGCGCGCGGCCGGCGACTCGCTGGGCTGCCAGTCCCGGCAGGCGGGCGATCGATTCGGCAATGCTGACGTCGGGCAGCTTGCCAATATCTTCCGCCGAGATTGCTTCGACGATCGACGTCGCGTTCTTTTTGACAGCGATCGCGCTTTCGATACCGCGCCGAATACCTGTCACCGTAACAGTCTGGGTACTTGGCGGGGTCTGCGCCGCGTCGCCTGCTGGCGCCTCGGGTGCCGCTTGCTGGGCGTACGCCGTGCTCGCAACGATCATCAGCGCGCAACCGGCAGCGACCGGGTTGAGTGGAAAAGTAAAGCGAGGGCGTTCCGCACAGCGGGCGCCGATAATTTTTTTCATAAGGTCTCCGAGACTATTTTAAGGGCTTCTGTTGTTTCTGCACTGCATCCGACGGCGTGATTCGCTGGCCTGGCAAACTGCACTGTCCGAGGCTATCTTGTACTAAAACAAGATTTAATGTCAATCTTTTTTGTACTTTAGTATCGGTGCGAAAACAACAGTTGATTCGAGCGAAAAGTCTCGTAGAAAACTGATGTTAGTAAATTTAATTGTTTATAATCAATAAGTTAAAATATCTGCTTTTGACTCTAGCGATACACAACCAGTCGCCGTGAATCTATTTTGAAACATAAAATTATGTTTCATAGCGTGGAATGGTCAACATTTGTAGTGAAACTAGCTTAATCGAGAGAATCTTTACTCGGTCGAGCCAGCGAGCACCCGATGCTACTTGGCCTTTAAGCCACCCCGTGGCCGGTGGATGCAATCCAGATCTCGAACCATTGTTCGCGCGTCAATCGAAGTGTGCTTGCCTGGGCGGCTTCACGCAGCGCCGCAATCCTCCCCGAGCCGGTCAGCACGATTGGCTGCGAGGGTAGTTGCAACAGCCAGGCGCAGGCGATGACGGATACCGACACCTGATGCACCTGACCAATTGTGGTCAGCATCTCGCGCAGCCGAATGGCGCGCTCGCTCTGCTCGCTAAATAGCCGTCCGCCGGCCAGGGCCGACCAGATCATCGGCGCGATGGCGCGCCGCTGGCACTGGTCCAGCGTGCCATCGTCGAGTGGATCCAGGTGCAGCACCGACGCCTCAATCTGGTTGGTTACCAGCGTGCAGCGCGAAGCCAGCATCTCGAACTGTGCCGGGGTAAAGTTGGACACCCCGAAATGGCGTACCTTGCCCGCCTGCCGCAGTGTGTCGAAAGCGTGTGCGACCTCATCGACCTGCAACAGCGGATCGGGGCGATGAATCAGCAGCAGATCGAGGTAATCGGTATGCAGGTTACGCAGCGACTGTTCTGCAGAAGCGATAATGTGCGCAGCGCTGGTGTCGTAATGCTGAACTCGATGCGCCGGCCGTTGCGGTGATACCAGCTTGATTCCGCACTTGCTGACGATTTCAATCTGCCGGCGCAGGCCGGGTGCGGCAGCCAGCGCGGCGCCGAATAACGCTTCGCACTGATAGCCGCCATAGATATCAGCATGATCGGTAGTGGTGATGCCCATCGCGATGCATTGCTCGGTGAGCGCGATCAGCTCCTGAGTGGTCAGCTGCCATTGCTGCAGGCGCCATAAACCGAGCGCGATACGAGACATTCCGGGGCCAGTGGTAGCACTGCTACGCGATGCTTGCATGATGACTTCCTTGTCAATGGCCAGCCAATAGAATCCAAAAAGGAGGTATGTAATCCTACTACATCGAAAGATGGCGAGTGATGTTCCACCACCTTCTTCTGGCGTCGCAGAAAAGCAGTTCCGAAACAAAAGTTATGGATTTTCCGTATTTAAGCTACAAATTAAACACCGTGTTGGTTCCAGCCCGCCGGCAGCATGGCCGATGCAAACGATCAAGGGGAGCGTCCCGCATCGATGGCAGCGAATTCGGCAGCGCCACGACGACGATTTATATCGTTCGGCACGACGGGTCGAGCGTGATGCGCTTTACGTTGCGCTGCCCAGCTAACGAGGTAGCGGCTACCGCCTATTGGATACCTCGAACTATAAGGAGGCCGCCAATGCTGTTGGGGCACCGGATGCAGAAATCGCCGTTGGTGGTGAAAACACCGCCTATGGTGGCAAAGCGTGCGCGGCGGCGCTGCAGATCGCACAGCGATCGCGCTGCCTTGACACGGCTAATTAGCGGCTATGCGAGGTCAGCCGCGCCAGCGCCGAAGCCGTTGGCACAATTTCCGCCGTGCGCTCGGATGCCTCGGCACTAAACTCGGTGACGCCCTGTGGGTGCAGCCGCATCGCCACACCGACCGCGAGAATATCGATCACCAGCAGATGTAATATCCGGCTGACCATTGGCAAATGGGTCGCCACATCTTCTTGGTGATCGACGATCAATGCCGCGTCGGCCTTGCGCGCGAGCGGTGACTGGCTGGCTGTGATGGCGATGACCGACGCGCCGCGCTCGCGCGCCTTTTCAGCGACTTCGAGCAACTCCGGCACGCGCCCATTGCTGCTGATAATGACCACCACATCGCGTGCTTTGAGCACGCTCGCGGTCAGTACCTGCAAATGCGAATCGGTGCAGATGCCGCTCGGAATACCCAGTCGCAAAAACTTCAGTTGCGCATCCTGCGCCACCACACCGTAATGGCCGACCGCAAAAAATTCAACCCGCTCGGCGTGCAGTAATAACTCGATCGCACGTTCGATCATTTCACGGTTCAGTTGACTGCGCACCTGCAGAATTGCCGACGCCGTATTGCTCAAAACCTTGGCCCCGAGTTCGACCATCGAATCGTCATTGGTGACCTGCACGTGGGTGACCGGGATGGTGCCGGTGAGCCCCGACGCCAGGCGCAACTTGAAGTCGGACAATCCCTCGCAGCCGAGCGAGCGACAAAAACGGATCACGGTCGGCTGACTGACCTGCGCGGCGCGTGCGATTTCGACAATCGGGTCATTCAGGATCGAGCGTGGATGCGCCAGCACGTGGTCAGCCACGCGCAACTCAGCTGGTGAAAGCTCGCCTCGGGCACGCCGGATCTGCCCTAGAATTGCCGAGCCGGGGGTGGCCTGCAAGGCGCGCAGTTGGGCATCCAGAATCGCCGATGCGCCGTTGAAAGTACCGCGCTCCGCTGTGATCACGAAGGTCGGAATGGCGCGCAGGTAATCGCTAAAACGCCCCTGCTGTTCGAAGCGCGTGCGAAAACGCGACCGATCAAAATACGCGCCGAGTCGCGGCACGATGCCGCCACCGATATAGATGCCGCCGTATGCGCCTAATGTGACTGCCAGGTTAGCTGCTGCAGTACCGAGCAGCGCGCAAAACACGTCCAGTGTGTCGACGCAGACCCGGTCTGTGCCGGCCAGTCCACGCTCGGTGATATCGGGTGCCGCCAGCGGCGCCGCGACCACGCCGGCAGCATCGGCCAGCGCACGGTACATCAGTGCCATTCCGGCGCCGGACAGCAAACGCTCGAAGGAGACGTGATCGAGCTCGTTCCAGGCAAATCGCAGCACCGCAATTTCATGATCGTCACGCGGCGAAAAGCTGGTGTGACCGCCTTCGGACCCGAGCGAAATCCAGCCATCACCCGCC
>JAYVEF010000073.1:0-5396 GCA_043748965.1 Burkholderiales bacterium | reverse complement strand
TTGACGGGTTCATCATGCGATGCGGCGGATGAATTTCCGGATGCTGTTATGGTCCGAATTGATAGTGCAGTGTGTATTCGATTTGGCAAGAAGAGGACTGGTCGGGTGCGACAGTCGTCCGTGGTGAGGTGAACGACAGCCCCTGAAAATCTGTCGGCAAAATAGAAAGGAATCACCGTGTTCAATAAAGTAACCAAGACCTTCCAGTACGGCCAGCATCAAGTCACGCTGGAAACCGGCGAAATTGCCCGTCAGGCTTCTGGTGCCGTGCTGGTATCGATCGAAGACACCGTCGTACTGGCAACCGTGGTGGCCCGCAAGGATGCCAAGCCAGGCCAGGACTTCTTCCCGCTGACCGTCGACTATGTCGAAAAAACCTACGCGGCGGGGCGCATTCCGGGCGGCTTCTTCAAGCGTGAAGGCCGTCCTTCCGAGAAAGAGACCCTGACCTCACGGTTGATCGACCGGCCGATCCGTCCGCTGTTCCCGGAAGGCTATCTGAACGAAGTTCAGATCATCATCCACGTGTTATCCGTCAATCCTGAAATCGATCCTGATATCGCTGCCATGATCGGTGCATCGGCGGCGTTGTCGGTCTCCGGGGTGCCGTTCAGCGGCCCGGTCGGCGCGGCGCGTGTCGGTTATATTAACGGTCAGTATGTGCTGAACCCGACCACCTCGCAGTTGAAAGAATCGGCGCTCGATCTGGTGGTTGCCGGTACCGAAATCGCGGTGTTGATGGTCGAATCCGAAGCCAAACAATTGTCCGAAGAAGTCATGCTCGGTGCCGTCGTATTTGGTCACGATCAAATGAAAGCCGTCATCAACGCGATCCACGAACTGGTACGCGACGGTGGCAAACCGGAAGTCGAATGGGCGCCAGCGCCAAAGAACGACGCGCTGATTGCACGTGTGGCACATTTTGGTGAAGCCAAGCTACGCGAAGCCTATCAGACCAAGGACAAGCAAGCCCGTACCGCCAAGCTGAAGACCGCCATGGCTGAAGTGCAGGAAGCATTGAAAGCAGAAGCGACTTCAGTCGGCGGCGTGCTGCCAGATAGCTCCGACATCAACAATATTCTGTTTGATCTCGAAGCCAAAATCGTGCGTTCGCAAATCCTCGATGGTGAGCCACGCATCGATGGTCGCGATACCCGCACGGTGCGGCCGATTTCTATTCGTACCGGCGTGCTGCCACGTACACATGGCTCGGCGCTATTTACCCGCGGCGAAACCCAGGCACTAGTGATCGCCACTCTTGGTACCGCCCGCGACGAACAAAAAATCGACGCGCTGATGGGTGAGTACAGTGACCGCTTCATGCTGCATTACAACATGCCACCGTTTGCTACCGGCGAGACTGGTCGCGTCGGCACACCAAAGCGTCGCGAAATCGGCCATGGTCGCCTGGCCAAACGTGCCTTGCTGGCGGCTTTGCCACCGGCGGAAGAATTCAGCTATTCGGTCCGTCTGGTGTCTGAGATTACCGAGTCGAACGGTTCATCGTCGATGGCGTCGGTCTGTGGCGGTTGTTTGGCACTGATGGATGCGGGCGTGCCGATGCAGGCGCATGTGGCCGGTATCGCGATGGGCCTGATCAAGGACGGCGGCAAGTTCGCAGTGCTGACCGATATTCTGGGTGACGAAGATCACTTGGGAGACATGGACTTTAAAGTTGCCGGTACCGCTAATGGCATCACCGCGCTGCAGATGGATATCAAGATTCAGGGCATCACTAAAGAGATCATGCAGGTCGCGCTGGCGCAAGCCAAGGAAGGGCGTTTGCATATCCTTGAAAAGATGCAGCAGGCGGTGCCGGTCGGTCGCACGGAATTGTCGGACTTCGCTCCGCGCCTGATCACTATCAAGATCAATCCGGAAAAAATCCGCGATGTGATCGGCAAAGGCGGCGCCGTGATTCGTGCGCTGACCGAAGAGACCGGCACCCAGATCGACATCAGCGATGAAGGCGTGGTCACCATTGCGTCCGTCGACGCTTCGGCAGGGCAGGAAGCCAAGCGGCGGATCGAGGAGCTGACAGCATCGGTCGAAGTCGGAAAAGTGTATGAAGGTACCGTGTTGAAGCTGCTGGACTTCGGCGCGATCGTTCAGGTCATGCCGGGTAAAGACGGTTTACTGCACATCAGCCAGATTGCCAACGAACGCGTCAATGCGGTCGCGGATTATCTGAAAGAAGGTCAGCAAGTGCGCGTCAAAGTGCTCGAAACCGATGATCGCGGTCGTTTGAAATTGTCGATGAAGGCCGCCGCCAGCGAGGAAGGTTTACCTGCCGCGCAGCCGGTCTCGGAAGCACAGTAATCCTCCTGTAATCCGAGGTAATAAAAGCCGCCGGGACGCGAGTCGCCGGCGGTTTTTTCATGGGGGCTTCACTGCACCGCGGTCCCAAAATAGCCGCTATCCGACAGCATGGATCTTATCAGGTGCATCGCGTCTTGATGGCAAGTCCCGCGTTCCAATGCAGGGTAGTCATCACCCAGGGTTAGCTCGGTGGTTTGATCGGCGAAGTCGCTAGTGCAGCGTGTACAAGCCTTTCCTTAGCGTTACATCAGGGCGTTTTGAGCGAGCACCGGCAAGGCGCCCGCTCGGCTGTTCATACGTTCGATCGGTCTAAAAGTATTTACCACCCCAACCAGCGAGAACATTACTGCAGACGCTCGAAAGCGTTGACGCGGCGTATAGCCAAAGAGAGTCTCTATTCGGTATCAGCTTGAGCAGTATCATCGCGGAAGCCGTCGCGGGAATTTCTAATTTTTTTAATCTGCTCGTACTCAAGGGGGAGGGGCCGGCTGATGCGACATTTATCTTAGCTCGCCGGTTCAGGGCTTTCGAAAAGGTGCGAAAGGAGATCCGGAACTCTGCGTCTGGCAATACGTTCATGCGCCGAAAACGGCACGCGGCGACCGGCCTGCCGACCCGTAGTTGGCGTATTACGTCAACAAGGGTTTTCGACACGTCGTATCGAAACAAAAAAATTATTTTCCGTATCAAGCGTCGCTGCACTTCGGCGTGATTTTACGCAGCAAAATGCCGTCATCGCGACCGCGCTCGGTATGGAAACTGTCCCCGCTTTCGTTACCGTCGACGATGGTGTTCGATGTGATGGAATAACGCTGGGGTATGGTTGACGATCCTGCGCCGCCGTCTAACCGCAAATCGCCCAAATACGCGTAAGGGAGGCGCGCGCATCAGTACCGGACCTCCCTGTGTCAACGCACGTTCCGTTCGCGTGTTCGGAAAAAAGACCCCGCCTGTTGCCGAAGCAGCTTCACCGTACAATGCAGTTTTTGGAAAGAGCCTATCCCATGCGTGCCATTGAAATCATCCGGTTCGGTGCTCCGGACGTACTGCAGCTCTGCGAGCGTCCTGTTCCGATTCCAAAGTCCGGCGAAATCCTGATTAAAGTCCACGCTGCCGGCATCAATCGACCGGACGTGTTTCAGCGCACCGGCAACTATCCGGTGCCGCCCGGCGCCTCCGATTTGCCGGGCCTCGAAGTCGCCGGCGAAATTGTCGATGGCAACCTGACCGGGACGACGTTTCTGAAAGGCGACTTGGTATGTGCGCTGGTGCAAGGGGGCGGTTATGCTGAATATTGCGTGGCACCCGTCGGACAATGTCTGCCAATACCGGATGGCTGGAGCGCACTCGAAGCCGCCTCGTTGCCCGAAACGTTTTTCACGGTCTGGAGCAATGTTTTCGATCGGGCGGGATTATCCGGTAATGACACTTTATTGGTACAGGGCGGTAGCTCGGGCATCGGCGTTACGGCGATCCAGTTGGCAACCGCGCTGGGGCACCGCGTCTTCGCTACCGCAGGCTCAGACGAAAAATGCCGTGCCTGCGAAGCGCTTGGTGCTGAAAAGTCGATCAACTATCGCACCGAAGACTTCGTCGCCATCGTCAAGTCCTTAACCGGTGGCAAGGGCGCGGACGTGATTCTCGACATGGTGGGCGGCGACTATCTGCCGCGTGAAATCAATTGTCTGGCCGATGACGGTCGGCTGGCGCTGATTGCGTTGCTGGGCGGTGCCAAAGCAGAGCTCGATCTGGCACAAGTGCTACGACGCCGTCTGACTGTTACCGGGTCGACACTGCGCCCGCGCACGATCGCGTTTAAGGCGGCTATTGCACAACATTTACACAACCGGGTATGGCCCTTGCTCGCACAAGGGAAAATAAAGCCGGTGATCTATCGCACCTTCCCGCTCGAAGATGCGGCTGCGGCACATACCTTGATGGAATCCAGCGCGCATGTCGGCAAGATCATGTTGTCGGTCGGCGGATAGTTAACGCCCTATCCTGCTGCCGCGCTGCCGTAGCATTTGACCCGTGGTAGCCCCAGCGGATAGAATAGCGGGTTATTGCAATCCACAGTTCTCACATGCGCAGAACGCTCGTCGCTGGTAATTGGAAAATGAACGGCAGTTTATCGGCGAATCGTACGCTGCTGGACGACATCGCCCTCGCGCTGGGATCAATGTCAACCGGGTGCGAGATTGCGGTCTGCGTACCGTCGCCGTATCTGGCGCAATGTCAGCAGGTGCTTGCTGGCAGCCGGGTCGTACTGGGCGCGCAGGATGTGTCGGCGCACGAAGTCGGCGCTTTCACTGGCGAAGTAGCCGCTGCAATGTTGCATGAATTCGGCTGCGGGTACGTGATTGTCGGGCATTCCGAACGCCGCGCTTTCCACGGTGAAAGCAATCAGCTGGTAGCACAAAAAACCTTACGTGCACTGCGGGCTGGCATTACGCCGATTGTTTGTGTCGGCGAGACGCTTGCGCAGCGCGAAGCCGGCGAAACCGCAGCGACTGTGGCTGCCCAAATCGATGCCGTACTTGAAGTCTTGGCGCCCGGTGATATCGCAAAGATCGTCGTAGCCTATGAGCCCGTGTGGGCAATCGGCTCCGGCAAGACGGCGACACCCGACATGGCGCAATTGGTACACGCAGGGTTGCGCGCGCGGCTGGCGGCAAAAAACCCGCAGGCCGCGGCCGAGGTTGCAATTTTGTATGGCGGCAGCATGAAGCCCGACAACGCTGGCGAATTGTTGGCGATGGCAGACATCGACGGCGGTCTGATCGGTGGTGCAGCACTGAAAGCGGCGGATTTTATGGCGATCATCGAGGCGGCTTGAACACCGCGCACAAGACAGTTCTACCCGATTGACAATGAAGTCGGCACGACATCAAGCGCGTTTCGACAAAGCAGCATGCAGAAATGCTGCGAAAACCTTGCAACCCAAAGCATTCAACAGAATCACACTCGATCGGAAATCTTGCAATGAATTCATTACTCAGCATCATCGTTGTCATTCAGGTATTGTCTGCGCTGACGATTATCGGCCTGGTGCTGGTCCAGCACGGCAAAGGTGCAGA
>JAYVEF010000072.1:0-5464 GCA_043748965.1 Burkholderiales bacterium | reverse complement strand
CCACGACGGCGCCAGGACACTGCGCCCGTATCTGTTCGAACGCGGTTGCGATACGCGGCAAACCGCCGAGTGTTTTGTATGTCATCCCATCGCCGGTGCGAATCATTTCGATATGCGGTTCGATGTAGCCGTGTAGGTCATTGATCTGCAAAATGGTCAGTGTGCGGCTCATGATTGCCTTTGCTGGAGAAGGTGAATAATCAGATACATGGTCACCTAAGTTTGCAGCAGAGAGGTCGCCCACGGCGTCCCGAACGCATACGTGTTCCGCACCTTCCTGCTTTCGACGGATCGGTCTGGTAATGTCGGTTGAGCATGCTGCAGCGTTCTTGCCGCGCAATGATCGCTACACCTCTTAGGCAACACGATGTCGAAACAAAATAGAACATTCGGCTATGAATTAAATTAGTTATATTATATGCTTTTAAAAATTGAAAGTTTTTAGATTTCAAATTAATTCTTGAAAGAAATACCTTGATGACGCGTCTTCTCTGCAATAAATCTTCCATGCTGACACACCTTCTTTTGGCTGCCACATTGAGCATGGCGGCAAGCGCTGTCCTTGCTCAAGAAACTTTGTACGTCTACGGTCCGGGTGGGCCAGCGCCGGCCATGAAGGAAGCTGCTGCAGCGTTCGGAAAAGCAAATGGGTTGAAGGTTGAGGTAACTGCCGGGCCGACGCCGAGCTGGATCGACAAGGCCAAGCAGAATGCCGACGTCATCTTCAGTGGCTCCGAGACGATGATGACGGACTTCAGCGTCGCAATGGAAGGTCGCATCGTCGAAAAGACGGTCAACCCTCTTTATCTCCGCCCGATGGCAATTCTCGTCCGGCCTGGCAACCCGAAGCACATCAATGGGTTCAGGGACATCCTGAAACCAGGAATGAAGATCCTTGTCGTCAACGGCGCAGGGCAGAACGGCGTGTGGGAAGACGTGGCGGGACGCAAGGGCGATATTGAGACGGTGCGCACAATGCGCACCAATATCGTGAGCTATGCGGCCAACAGTGCAGTCGCCAAGACAACCTGGACCGATAACAAGGATATCGACGTCTGGTTGATCTGGAATATCTGGCAGGTTTCCAATGCGACGCTTGCTGATGTCGTATCGGTTGAACCCGAGTTCGCAATCTACCGCGATGCGGGCGTCGGGCTTACTACCCAGGGTACGACAAAGCCGTCGGCAAAGGCGTTCGTTGAGTTTCTAAGCTCAGCCGAAGGTGCTCGCATTTTTAAGAAATGGGGCTGGAAAGCGTGATTCTGAAATATTTTCAGGAGGGGGAGATGAATAACTCACAGATACGATGTGCGACATTTTCTTTATCGATGTTGTTGCTCGCTGGTGGAGTGCAGGCGCAGCAGACTGCAAACCCCGTCGTCGTTGCCCCCGGCGCACCCAAGTCCGGGACTACCGAGATACTCGAAACCGGCGCAAAAATCCTTCAGAGCAATTCTCCGGTCAAAGGATTCGATATTTATCTGGTTGGATTCCATCCCATGAAGGAGCACCCTGAAATGCAGATGGAGTCCCACCATTACTGCCATCAGATGAATGAAGATTTTGCGCAGTGCGTCTTGTTCAATGGCAATACCGGTAACGCCAGCATGAACGGTATGGAATACATCATCTCCGAAAAGTTGTTTGCCAGTTTGCCGGTGCAGGAGCGCAGATACTGGCATCCCCACAACGGAGAGATCCTGTCGGGACAATTGGTCGCGCCTGCACTACCGAACGTTGCGGAACATGCTTTGATGAAGGAAAAAATGAACAGCTACGGCAAGACCTGGCACGTCTGGAACACGGGGCACGACGGCGCGCCTGGTGACAAGCTGCCACTAGGCGAACCGATGCTGGCTTGGTCTTTCAACCGTGACGGCGAAGCGATGGCCGGTCTGGTCGAGTCACGCGATCGGCGCATGAAAATTGACACAAGCAAAAAGCGCCACAATCGAATCAACCTTGCCGCGATTGCGAAGCCGCAGTCCGGCGTTGACGACTTAAAAGATAAATTCGGCCGTCCGGCCACCGACATACCTGGCGTGCTCGAACAGAAAGCTAATGCTGCCGCACCCACGTCGCCAGTTGCTCGATGATTGTAAAACCGAGGGATTACGATGAACAAACATCACGCTCGATGTAACGCATTGAAGACAATGGGTCTGGCGGCCGGTGTGGCATTGGTGTCCAACCGCACCATCGCCGCACAGAGCAGGGCGGATGTCGCGGCGTCGGATGCCGCGGACTACGAGAAAGGCGACGGCGTTTTTTCGGCGAAGAACAACAGCAGCATCGTCCCGCTGCAGCGACGTGGCACTGTATTTCTGTCCTGTCATAACGCGATTTAAGAAATTGCCGAGAAGTTGCGCGAGGCCGGACAAAACCCCGACAAGCTCACGCATGAAGCATTGGCTGCTGACTTGACGAACCACCTGATTTCAGGCGTGATCCTGACTTCGGGGGCCGTGGCCACTTTACCTGAATTGCAAGAAGCGGGATTCCATTATGCGACGTGAACCCTACACCCGATCCCTGGGGCTGAGCCGTGCGCAACAATGCGTGGTGAGAGCCGTCGTCTCCGCGTGTTTGTTGTGCGTGACGACGTACGGGATGGCCATGGAGCCCGCTGCGAATGCGATGCCCGGGCAGCAGGTCACGCTTCCGCCGTGGCAGCACGGTCAGAACAATGACGCGGTCGAGCGCGGGCTCGCGTTCACTGTTCCACAGGTCGATGTGCTCGCCGATTTTCATGGCAACCTGACCGACCCCAAGCTGGTCCTTTTCGTCGGAGGAAATTATTTTTTTGCAATGGCGCCGCTGGTCAAGCAGTTCGAACAGGAACACCCGGAATACACAGGAAAAATCTACTGGGAAACGATTCCACCCGGGCTCCTGGTCAAACAAATGAAGGCAGGCGGAGTCGTCACCTCCGGGAACATGACATGGACTGTAAAACCGGATGCGTATTTCGCCGGCCTGCAAAAGGTGAAGGACCTGATTTCGGAAGGGCTGCTCGACAACCCCGCCGTGCCTTACGTGACGAACCAACTGACCATCATGGTCGCGAAAGGCAATCCGGGTCATGTGGCAACGCTCAATGACCTCGGCAAGAAGGACGTGCGTCTTGCCATGCCGAATCCTGAGTTTGAAGGCGTCGCACGACAGATCAAGGCGTCGCTTCGAAAAGCCGGTGGCGCGACGCTCGACGATGCCGTCTATGGTAGCAAGATCAGGGCGGGCACCACGATCCTGACACATATTCATCATCGGCAAACGCCACTGTTTCTCATGCAGGGGGTCGCAGACGCAGGCGTGACCTGGAAGTCCGAAGCAATATTTCAGGAGCAAGTCGGCAATGCGATTTCGCATGTCGATATCCCGGACCAGTTCAATACGACGGCGATTTATGCCGGCGCCGTGGTGCGCGGCGCAGCGCACGTCGAAGCGGCGAAGTCGTGGCTGACTTTTATCCGTTCGCCGGCTGCCCTGAAGATTTTCGAAGGCTATGGCTTCAGACGGTACCAGGCAGATGCGTCCAGGTGAGGAAATTCGAAGGCTGCAACCGGATAGTCAACCGCACGATAACTTAAATCGAGTGCATTATGAGCAAGTACCGACCTTTTCCAAGTCTAAGCAAGATCGTTGGCATACTTGGACCAGTCCTCGTGATCGTTTCCGCGAATGGCGCGTCTGCGCAAACGCTGCCACCGAGGGCGGCGGTGGTGCCGGGAGCAGACCAGCAAAACGCTGCCGCCTGTACCAGCTGTCATGGCAGCAAAGGCGAGGGCAATGGACTTGCAGGCTTTCCCCGACTCGCAGGCCTGAGCATGCCATATCTGCAGCGGCAGCTCATGGCGTTTGCAAGTGGTGAGCGACAGAATGCGGTGATGCAGCCGATCGCAAAAGCATTGACCGCGCCACAGCAGGCTGCCCTGGCAAGCTATTTCAGCCGCCTGCCATCGCCGCTGCCCGGCACCGTCTCCGACGCAGTCGACATCAAAAGCACGGACGTCGGGGCATGGCTGGCAGAGCGCGGCCGCTGGGAAAACGGACTGCCGGCCTGTGTGGAATGCCACGCGCAGGGGGGCGTGGGCGTGGGCACTGCCTTTCCGCCCCTGGCAGGCCAGCCAGTCACGTACATCGAAAATCAGCTGCACGCATTCAAACGCCAGACCCGTTCAGGAGGACCGATGAATCTCATGGGCGTCGTGGCCAGTAAGCTTTCGGAGACCGATATTACTGCGGTGGCGAATTACTACGGCGAGATCAAGACGCCGGCTGTGCCAATGCCAGAAAAGAAGGTGTCGAAATGAAGCGCCGCACCCTGACCCTGATGGACTATTGTCTGGCGATCTCGGCGCTGTTCGCACCGGCGCTCGATCATGCAAATGCCGCCGAGACCACGAAAACGGTGGCGGCGCCTGCCTCATCCGTACCGCCGAACACGTTCATGCCCCCTGCGGCCGACGCCATTCCGGACGACGGCTTTGGAAAAAGCGTTCGCATGGGTGAACAGATCTTTTTGCACACAAAGGAAAATGCCGGCAAGTACGTCGGCAACAGCCTGAACTGTGTCAGCTGCCATCTCGACGCCGGTCGCAAGCCGAATTCCAGCCCCATGGGAGCGGCGTACCTGATGTACCCGGCATTTCGGAGCAAGAACGGGCATGTCAATACGTTCGCAGAACGCCTACAAGGCTGTTTTCACTTCAGCATGAATGGCAAGCCTCCGCCATTGGGTGATCCGATCCTGGTCGCGTTGGAAACCTATGCCTACTGGCTTGCGAAGGACGCACCGGTCGGCCGAAAGATCGCGGGGCAGGGTTATCCGACCGTGGCCAAGGCGGCGCTGGCGCCCGACTACGTTCGTGGCAGCAAGGTCTACGAGCAACATTGCGCACTATGCCATAACGCTGACGGACAAGGGCAGGCGAGCGCCGGAAAAGCGGTGTTCCCGCCGCTGTGGGGTCCGAAGTCGTTCAACTGGGGCGCCGGCATGCATGATGTAAAAAACGCCGCTGGTTTCATCAAGGCAAACATGCCACTCGGACTAGGCGGGACCCTGAGCGACCAGGACGTCTGGGACGTGGCCACCTTCATGGATAGCCAGGAACGGCCGCAGGATCCGCGTTTCAAGGGGTCGGTTGAGGAAACGAGAAAAAAGTATCACGATTCGGCGACCTCCCTGTACGGAACCACCGTCAATGGGCATGTACTCGGCGCGCAAGCGAAACATTGAGCCAAGGCCACCGTCTGGATCATCTGAATTTTTGCAGTTCGAGGGCGTCGATTTTTTGCTCCGGCAGACCAGTCATCAAGGGTAGTTCAGACAGGCGCGGCATGCCGCCCTTGATTTGAATTTTGCCGGAGCGATCCTTCCATACGATGCCAGGCGTGCCGTTGATGCCGAACTTCTCCATCAATGCGCCATTGCGTTTGATTGCCTCAGAAATGGTGGGTGCAG
>JAYVEF010000071.1:0-5520 GCA_043748965.1 Burkholderiales bacterium | reverse complement strand
GCATCGACAACGCGGCGGCAACGAAATACAACACCAGAAACAGCCCGGCGTAATGCGCCAGCTGCAGCCGGTCTCTGGCAAAAAACAAAAATAGCGTGGCAGGAATCGATGCGGCAATTCCGTTGACCAGAAATACTGCAAACAGCCACCGAAACAGCCGGTTGCCGAACGGTATCAGCAAGACTCGCCAGCCATCGTGCTGGCGCTGCTCGCGCCGTGGCAACGGGGCAGCGCGCACCAGTACCACGATTGCCACCAGCAGCGACACAAGAAAGGCTACCGTCAGCCATCCTGCTGGCGCCAGCGCCGGCAGCGCCGCTGCAACAATCACGCCGATCAGGCCGCATCCTTCGCGGGTAGCGGTCAGCCGGGTCCGCTGAGACTGCGCCTGCGTCAGTGCCGCGCCCCAGCTTTGATGGCTGATCGTAGCCATGCTGAAACCGATATATACCACCAGCAACGCACCCAGAAACCACGCCATCGTAAAATTCGCGGCAGCCGCTGGCGGATGAAACAGCGCGATGAATCCCAAGGCCAGAAACGGGGTCGCCAGCAATATAAAGCGACGATACGCGTCGGCGGCTACCGTGCCATCGATCCACCATCCGAGCGCCGGGTCGAGAAAGGCGTCTAATACACGCGCGATCAACAATGCCGCGCCGATCAGCGTCAGCGATAAACCGAAGCGCTCGGCGTACAACTGGGGTACATACACATACACTGGAAGCGCCACCATCGCCAGCGGCAAACCAAACAGGCCATAGGCCAGCAACGCGGCTGGCGTGAGGGGTCTGGTCACCGTGCGATGGCGTTCGTCAGCAGCGCATCACGCAGTTTGCCGCCGGTAGTTTTCGGGTCCAACCAAATAGCAAAAAACGCCTTACCGAATTCCGCGTCTGCAATCTCGCCGAGCGGCTTTCCGTCCAGATAAAATTTGACGCCGAACGCGGGCAGATATACGCCGGTAATGTGGGTGCCGTCATGCACATCCGGAAACACGGCCAGCATTTTTGTTAGCCAGAGGGCGCGTTGTTCTGGCGTGCCGACGTTGAGCTTTTGCATCTCATCTCGGCTCGACTCAGCAATTTTTTTACCAGACAGCGCGCGGTCGTATTTAAGATCAAGCGCCAATGGCGCGGCACCGGGGTTAGTTGCGTTATAACCTTTGTCGCCAACCCACAACTGCGCGTCATAAATTGCCATCCCGTACCAGCGAAACATGCCCTGACCTGCCAGCCTGGCACCGGTAATCTCGGACTGGATTTGCGCTGGCGCCGCCGCTAGCGCTGGTAGCGATGCCAACAAGCCCACCGACAAAATCAACAGGCGGCGCGGGTTCATATTTTTTCGAGCGTGAACTGCGCGACATCGATGCTGCCGGCGCGAAATCCTGCCTCGCAATACGCCAGATAAAATTCCCAGGTGCGCAGAAACCGGTCATCGAAGCCTTGCGCCCTGACGCGCGGCAATTGTTCCTTGAACGCACTGCGCCATTCGGCCAGAGTGCGTGCATAGTCGAGCCCGAATTTGAATTCGTTGACGACCCGTAGACTGTGTTCGGTGGCGTACTGTTTGAAAACCGACGGCGACGGCAGCATCCCACCCGGAAAAATATACTGCTGGATAAAATCCGTGCCGCGTCGGTACCGCTCGAATAGTGCGTCGTCGATCACGATGGTCTGGATGCAGGCGCGGCCGTGGGTTTTAAGATTGCGCGCGATGCACTCAAAATAACTGGGCCAGTAGGCTTCGCCAACCGCTTCGAACATCTCGATCGAGGCGATGCCGTCAAACTCGCCGTTGGTGTCGCGGTAGTCCTGCAGTCGCAGCTCGACCTGATCGACCACCCCGGCCTCTGTCAGGCGCTGATTGGCAAAATGCAGTTGTTCGGTCGACAGCGTCAGACCGGTCACGCGGGCACCCGCTTCGCGCGCAGCGACTTCGGCAAAGCCACCCCAGCCGCAGCCAATTTCAAGAATTCGCGCATCATCCGCCAGACTCAGCTGGTTCAGGATCCGGCGATATTTGGCTGACTGGCCGTCTTGCAAGCTGTCTACGTGACCGTTCGAAAACAGTGCACTCGAATACGTCATCGACGGGTCCAGCCAAAGCTGATAGAAGTCATTGCCGATATCGTAATGGGCATGAATATTTTTGCGGCTGCCGGACTTCGAATTGCGGTTGAACACGTGCCTGATTCGATACAGCAGACTCCCCCACCAGGTCCCGTAGACTACCGATTCCACGGCTACCCGATTACGCGTAAATAGCTCGACCAAAGCAGGCAGATTGTCAGTACTCCAGTGTCCATCGATAAAAGTTTCCGCGAAGCCGATATCGCCTGACTTGAGAGCCGCGTTGCAGACATCCCAGTTGTGCAGCTTCATCGACACCGGTGCCGAGTTGTCGCCATAGCGGGCCTGTTGCCCGTCCGGGAACTCCATGACGATGGCACCGTGTTCGATCCTGCTTAACAACTGAAGAACGAATTGCACCTGCGACGGGAATCCTTCGGTCGATAGGACCGAGTCGCGGTGGGGGTGGGCGGCCAGGTTGACGGTAGTGGTATTCATCGGCTGAGCTTACCTGCAGGCGGAAGGGGTTTACTAAAAAATGGCACGCGCTTGATGAACAGCTTCAGCGCTTGCCAATGGATTTTTGCAATCACGCCGAAGGTCATCAACGGGTAACTGAAAAAGGCTCGCAGCACGTTGGCTGACGACAGCGTCGCTGCGCTACCGCTGATGCTGGTCAGGATCAACGGACCGATCGCGTCGTCATGATCGATCCGTGCCACCGTTTGTTCGCTGCCGCGTTGCGCACGCATGAAGCGAAATCGGTAGCTACCGTCGGTGGCACAAAATGGTGACACATGAAACACTTTGCGCGCGCTCAGTTGCACGCCGTATGACATTGACGCGCCGCTATCGAGCAGGTAAAAATGTTTCTCGCCGAAGGTATTGCGTACCTCACACAGGACGGCGCGCAACGCGCCGTCGGGTCGATGGCAGAACCAGAACGAGACCGGATTGAAGACGTATCCCAGTACGCGTGGAAAGGACTGCAGCCAGATTTCGCCGGTGGCGTCATCAATCCCTTCGGCGTGCAGTAACTGGTCGATCCATTGCAATAACGGTTGCCTGCCGTCGCCATGATCTGCATCGCAAAATGAAAGCAGATTGAAGCGATTGCGGCTGAAGAGGCTCGGGCCGAAATCGGCCGCACCCAGCGTGCGTAACGGTAGTCGCATGAAATACACGCCATATTCGAACGCGTTGACGACCGGCCTCAAGCGGCTGTGACGCACCGTGCCGAAGCAAATTTGCGGCGTCGCGAGTTTGGTGTCGGTAGTGTGCAGCATGGTCAGGCTGCAGCCAGTTCGACTGCCTGTTCGACCGCTATTGCTGTAATTGCACATGCTACGGCAAGGCCGGATTTGAGGCCGTCTTCGTGGAAGCCGTAGCCGGTCCAGGCGCCGGCGAACCAGGTGTTTTGCTGCCCCTGAATCAATTCCAGCTGGCCCTGCGCGCGAATCGCTGCGGCATCGAACACGGGATGGGCATAGTCGTACTGGTCAATCACGCAGGCCGGATCGGGCTCGGTGACGGGATTGAGTGAAACAATCACGGGCGTTTTGAAGGGCAAAGGCTGTAGCTTGTTGATCAGATAATGGACGCAGACTTTCGGCGTCGGGCTGTTATCGCTTTGATAGTTCCATGCGGACCAGGTCTTGCGACTTTTCGGCAGGCAGCGGACATCGGTATGCAGTACCGCGCGATTGGGCTCGTAGCGAATCGCGCCCAGCAACTCGCGCTCTTTCTGCGTGGCGTCCTGCAGCAGCTTCAGGGTCTGGTCGCTGTGGCTGGCCAGGACCACGTGATCGAACAGTTGCGAGACGCCTGCGGCTTCGATGGTAACGCGAGTGTGCCCGGTATGCGTGCTGCGCGTGACGGAGGTAACCGGCGTGTGTAGGGCAGTGTGGCCGATGCCCGCCAGCAGCTTATCGACATATTGGCGCGCACCGCCGCGGACGGTTTGCCACTTCGGTCGACCGTTGACCTGCAACAGACCGTGGTTGTGGCAGAAGCGTACAAACGTCGACAGTGGAAATGCCAGCATCTGTTCGGTCGGGCAGGACCAGATACAACCGGCCATCGGCAGCAGATACCACGCACGAAACTGCGCGCTGTAATGGTTTTGATCCAGAAAGGTACCAAGCGATAGTGCCGAGTCCAGATCAGCACCGCTGGCGGCCATCGCCGTGGTCTGCTGATTGAAGCGCAGGATATCGCGTAGCATATGGAGAAATCGCGGACTGAATAGATTACGACGCTGCGCGAACACCGCGTCGAGATCACCACCAGCCCATTCGAGCTGTCGGTTGCCGAGCGGTAGCTTGACCGAAAAGGACATGTCGGTGCTGGCAGTCGGGATGTTGAGCTCGTCGAATAGGGAGACGAGATTTGGGTAGGTGTTTTGATTGAACACCAGAAAACCGGTATCCACCCCATGTGTCTGACCGTCGAGCGTAACGTCGACGGTATGCGTGTGTCCGCCAAAATAACCATTGGCTTCGAAGAGCGTCACGTCATGGCCGCCTTGTGTCAGGCGATACGCGCAGGACAGACCGGAAATCCCGGCACCGACAACAGCGATTTTCATGCGAGCGTCTCCTGCCCGGTGAATCGAATAAAAAGACCGTGCGACCGGCAGACGCGACCAGGAGGGAGCCTGGGGGGGCGCCGGTGGACAGCATTTCTGCCGGCCAGTCGCACGGCGACGAAAGAGGTAATTATGCCGCTTCTCAACGGTTCGGTAGATCCGGTGCTAAGTACTGCGATGCGGGTCGAGCGTGCGTGGCCGTGACGGCGATTGCGGCTGTCAAACGGTTGTTAGGTCAGTTGCTTAGAACATTTACGCTTGCCGCCGGAAAATGGATTCAAGGCATTGGTTTGACGTACTGCCCGGCATTTTGTACCAACGCGTGTTCGATCGCTGCGACAACAGCGGGATCCTCGGGCCCGACATCTCCCGGGACGTTGAGCACCACCCGGCCGGAGCGATCGATCAAATATTTATGGAAATTCCACTGGGGCGATATGCCTGTACTGCGGGCCAGCGCGGCATACAGCGGATTCGGATGGGCACCCGACACCACTGATTTGGAAAACATCGGGAACTTCACGCCATAGGTATTGAAGCAAAAGTCGGCAATCTCTTTACTCGACCCAGGTTCTTGTTTGCCGAAGTCGTTAGAGGGAAAACCCAGTACTACCAGCCCACGACTTTGATACCGGGCGTACAGTGCTTCCAACCCCTGATACTGGCTGGTAAAGCCGCAGTAACTGGCGGTGTTGACGACCATCACAACCTTGCCTGCGTATTGGCAAAGGGCCTGCGGTACTTCGTCCTGCAGACGAGTGAAACGCTGCTGTAAAAGTGACGGACAGGACGCACCGCGTTCAATGGGTGCCGGTGCAACCGCGCCGGTACCCGCCGCTGATGGGGATAGCGCGGCAC
>JAYVEF010000070.1:0-80372 GCA_043748965.1 Burkholderiales bacterium | reverse complement strand
CCAGCGCATCAACCAATTGTAAAACTTCGCGACTCATGCTTTGCGACTCCTAAAATCCACTTTCGGCACCAGGCGTGCCTTGTCCACATCAGCGAGCGCAAACTGCAGCATCGCCGACCCTTCATTGCCTTCAAATTCCAGTTTCAGCAGATCTCCATCCGGGGCCTGCAAAATCCCCTGAAACGATTTTCGGTTGAACGCGCCCGGCATCGGCATGCGCAATTTGACGATCGCCTCCTGCCCTGCAAACCTAATGTAGTCGTCCAACTTTTTAAGCGGCCGGTCCAGGCCGGGCGAGGACACTTCGAGGCGTTCGTAGACGGCGTTTTCAACCGTCAACACATGCAGTAACTGATGCGTGACTTTTTCGCAGTCTTCGACAGTGATCATCCCGCGCTCCGCCTGCTCCGGCGGAAAGTCGATGTACACGCGCAGCAAACCGCGCGCAGCCTGCTCGAAGTCGACCAACTCATAGTCCATGCCGACGACAGTTTTTTCAATCATTTCCAGCAACCGCACAGCCATTCTCCGAATCAGGTACGGCAATTTTCAGCTACGGATTTACTCGCGACCAGCGTGCGCCATACGTCCGACACAGAGCCGGTTCGCGCACGCGCACCGCCTTGACCAGACCAGCAGATCGCCACTGTCGATTCACTTTGCCAGACCGATCACAATCTTTTCAGCAAAAAAAAAATGGGCATCTGCCCATCTTTCTTTGAAAACGTCGCCTGCTGTTCGTACTGCTGAACCGGCCTTTGAGGCGACTTTTGTTAACTGCCAAATTATAAACGATAACTTTGTGCGCCGCAATGCTGAAATGGTGCCGCGCGAAGGTTAAACCGTACCAAAGTTATTTTTGGCAAGAAACTTCCGCCCTGACGCAACGATCACCCGCGTGACCGCCGCCGCGGCGCGGCTGGATTGCCGCCTAGTCCACTTTGTCCGCCCTGGCTTTGACCCTGACCACTCCGGCCTTGGCCACTCTGGCCGCTGCGACCCTGACCACCGGCCCCGAAACCGCCGCGACCCTGACCACCCTGCCCCGCCGCCCCGAAACCACCACGCCCCTGACCGCCATTGCGGCGTGGCTGTCCCATTCCCGGAAAACCGAGCGCAGTCTGCAGCGGATCAGGTTGGCGGCTGCGCGGCTTTTCAGCAGCACGGCCAGCGCCGAATGGCTTGCCCTGTCCGCTTCCCTGGCCACCCCCGGCACTAACACCGCGCGGGGCGCTGCGGCCACGCGGTTGGCCTTGACCAGGCTCGATAACGGGCCCTCGGTTACCGTTCGGACCGCGCTGCTGTGCTGGCGAGGGCCGTTCCAGCCGATTACCGTTGACGCCGCCGTCATCGTCCTCACGCGACGCCCGACTGTTTCCATTTCCGGTAGCACCACTGTTGCCTTGACGGCTGCGCGGCGCCTCGCCCTCGCCTTTACCCATGTTCTTGTCGAGTCCGCTGACGCTCAACAGCGCCCGTACTGCGTGCTCGTCCATTTCTTCCCAGCGACCACGCTTGAGGTTCGGTGGTAGCACGAGCGCACCGTAGCGAGTCCGGATCAGGCGCGACACCGTCAGTCCTATCGCTTCGAACATGCGGCGTACTTCGCGGTTGCGACCTTCTCCAATGGTGACTCGATACCACTTGTTGACGCCTTCACCACCGCCATCGGCAACCCGCGAAAATTGTGCCAGACCATCCTCCAACTCTATGCCAGCAAGCAATTTCTGGCGCATGCCCTCTTCAAGTTCGCCCAACGTTCGGACGGCGTATTCACGATCAATACCGTAGCGTGGATGCATTAGCCGATTGGCCAGATCGCCGGAAGTTGTAAATAAAAGCAAACCTTCGGTATTAAAGTCGAGTCGGCCGACTGCCAGCCATTTGCCAGCCTTCATTGTCGGCAAGCGCTCGAACACCGATGGTCGGCCGTCCGGATCGTCGTGACTGACAATTTCGCCAGCCGGTTTATGGTACACCAGCACGCGCGGCGGCCGTTTACTGACGCGACGCTGAATCAATTTACCGTTGATCCGTACCTGGTCCGACGGCAAGATACGCTGACCGATGTGGGCCGGCTCACCATTCACGGACACCCGGCCGGCAATAATCAGTTCTTCCATGTCGCGGCGTGAGCCCAAACCTGCTTCTGCCAGAACCTTGTGCAGTTTCGGCGCATCGTCGTCTGCGGTCAGGTCCCGGCGCACGACTTTTGGCGCTGGCTGACGACCGGTGCGACTTGCTTCGTCGGTAGCCCCGTCGCTGGACTGTGCATCGAACGCGTCGGACGTGACAAATGAAAACGCCGCATCGGCATCCCCGGTTTTGGCACCGGTACGCACGCCGCCGTTCGGCTTTTGTGAATTTTTGGTGCCAGGCTTTTGTCCCTTGCCGCGACCTTCCGGATTGCGGCCACGCGCTTCACGCGGGACATGCTGGCGCGGTGGACGGGCTGCGTTGGCTGCTCGCAGACTGTCAGGAGTGGCGGCGTCACTAGCGCCGACCTGATCCGCGATGGTGGAGGTCGAGGGCGTTGCGACGACGTTTTCGGTGCGCTCGTTCGACACCCGGTTGCGGCGCAAATTGCGCGGACCGCGCACACCGCGTCGTGGTGTCGCCGGCGACGTTTCGGCGCTGCCAAGCGGGGCGAACACTGGCGCAGGTGCGCTGTACGCATCGTGCACGTCGGCCGTTATCGCCACGGCAGCTGGCGCGATAGGCGACACTTGCCGCGGCGTCGATGGCACCTCGGCAGTCGGGCCCGCCGAATCCGCCGGCAGTTTGGCGCGAGCGGCGCGTTTGCGTGGTGTTTTCACTGCCGCAGTAGCGGCAGAAGAGGTGGCAATCTGATCGGCGTCGGATGGTTTAGGCAAGGTCATTGTCTGATTCTTTATTGTGCTCGGTCGACCCAGTGTCGACCATCATGTCCTGCGCAGCAAAATCAGCGTCAGAGTGCGACGGACTGACTGGCGACGACGGCGGGTATGCGACTTCAGAGGGGCCGGCATCAAATTCTGCCCGGTCCGCTACGGTGCTGGTCAAATCGGAATCGACCGGCACCGCTGGCAGCCCGAGTGGTTCTGCAAAATCGATTGCGCCCTGATACAGATCGCTTGTGGCGTCATTGTCGAGCGCCTGCATCTGTTGCAGCAACTCTTCCTGCAACGCGCCTTTGGCCGCCTGCTGCAGGGGCGGCAACTGATTCAGCGCGGTCAATCCCAGATCATCGAGAAATTGGCGAGTCGTGGCGAGCAGAGCTGGCCGGCCCGGCACATCACGGTGCCCGATCGCCTCAACCCATTTTCGGTCCTCGAGCATCTTGATGGTTTGCGAATTTACCGAAACCCCACGAATTTCTTCAATGTCGCCGCGCGTCACTGGCTGCCGGTACGCAATAATCGCTAGCGTTTCCAATGTTGCGCGCGAATACTTGGGCGGCTTTTCGGGATTTAAACGCTCCAGATATTGCTTCATTTCAGGCCGGCTCTGAAAGCGCCATCCGGTCGACAAGCCCACGACTTCGATCCCCTTGCCGACCCAATCGACGCGCAGCTGTTCAAGCAGCGCGCGGATTGTATCGGCACCAACTTCGTCGTCGCGCCCGTCCGGCTCGACATAGAGCCTCTTGATGTCGTTGATCGACAGCGGCTCATGGGCACACAACAAGGCGGTTTCGAGGACTTTTTTCGCCTCAGCGGTATTCATTAGTGATTCTTGTCCAGCTGTGTAAAAGATTGCAGAAGTGTTGGTCAACGGCAGTTGTTCGAGACAACGGCCCGGTCGGTGAACCAGTTGATGCTGCGTTCCGGCGCCCATTTCGGGGAGGGGTACTGATGGGCGGGGAATAAGTGTACGGATTAAAACTAGGTCAGGCTGGATCAGCGGTTGATCTGGTTGCGGGGGCAGGATTTGAACCTGCGACCTTCGGGTTATGAGCCCGACGAGCTGCCAGACTGCTCCACCCCGCGTCTGATACAAAGAAATATACAGCCTATCCCGATCCTTGGCAATGCCTTCGCCAGTGATTTCGTGGTGCTACACTAGCGACAGTGCACCTACCGGCTGCCTTTAAGTGCCGTGCTGCTCCGTGTGCAACCACTCCCCTCTGCCCATCAGCTTTTTGATTTTTTTGCCGGACCTGCCATGAAATTTTGTTCCGAGTGCGCCGCGCCCGTTGTTCTGACGATTCCGCAGGACGACAACCGAATGCGCCACGTATGCTCGCGCTGCGGCGTGATTCATTACCAAAATCCGAAGCTTGTAGTGGGTTCGATTCCAGTATGGGATCTGCACGGCAACGCTCGCGTGTTGCTGTGCCGTCGCGCGATCGAGCCGCGCCTGGGTTTCTGGACGCTGCCTGCCGGCTTTATGGAAAACGCTGAAACCACATCCACCGCAGCCAGCCGCGAAACCACTGAAGAAAGCGGCGCGCGCATTGCGCTGCACGGTCTGTTTTCGATGTTGAATGTGCCGCACGTGAATCAGGTACATCTGTTCTATCGCGCCACCCTGCTGGACCTAGATTACGCCGCCGGCATCGAAAGTCTCGAGGTGGCGCTTTTTTCGGAGGCCTCGATTCCCTGGGACGAGATTGCCTTTCCGACGATCAGTGAGACGCTGCGATTGTTCTTTGGCGATCTGCCTGCCGTGCGTGCAGGTGGCGAGTTCCGCTTCCATACCCACGACATTGACGGTCCGATGCGGCACCCGGATCCCGACATCGCCTGATCGGATCGGCCGCCCATGATTCCCTGGCTCGAATCGGACTCGGCTTTTCCAGACGTGGATCAGGCCTTGCGCGCTGCCGATGGCGCCGCCGGCCTACTGGCTGCCGGGGCCGATCTATCGCCGCAGCGTCTGCTGGAAGCCTACCGACACGGTGTCTTCCCGTGGTTTTCCGAGGGCCAGCCAATTCTGTGGTGGAGCACGGATCCGCGCATGGTGCTGTTCACCGACCGTTTTATTGTTTCCGACAGCCTCAAAAAAACGCTGCGCAAGGTCGCCCGCAACCCGCGCTGGAAAATCCGCTTCGACTGCGCGTTCGAGCAGGTCATGCGCGCCTGCGCGGCGCCTCGTCAGCAGGGTGCCGGCAGTTGGATCAATGACGACATCATCAGCGGCTACTGCGCGCTGCACCGCTCTGGGTACGCGCATTCCGCAGAAGTCTGGCTTGACGGCAAGTTGGTCGGCGGCGCCTACGGCGTCTGCATCGGCCGGATGTTTTATGGCGAATCAATGTTTGCGCGTGTCACCGACGCGTCCAAAATTGCGTTCGCGCATTTGGTCGCGTTGCTTAAATCGCAGGGAGTTTCGATGATAGACTGCCAGCAGGAGACTGCGCATCTGGCTTCACTCGGTGCCGTACCCATCGCGCGGGCAGATTTTATTACCCACCTGCGCAAAGCCATTGCGGAACCGCCGATCCTGCACTGGACGTCTTTTGGCATCGCCGGGCTGCTGCAAGGTGCGCCAGAATTCGTAGCGTCCACTGACCAGCCAGTTTGATAAAATCACTCGGTCGAATGTTTCGATCAATGTTTATTTCGCCCGCCGAATTCGACCATGACGCATCTTAAAGACCTGCCGTTCTCGACCCTGCAGTTTTATGCCACCGCACCGTATCCGTGTAGCTATCTGGATGACCGTCAGGCCCGCTCACAAGTCGCCACCCCTTCGCAACTGATCAACGCGGACGTGTATTCGCAACTGGTCAAGACCGGTTTCCGGCGCAGCGGCGTATTTACGTACCGGCCCTATTGCGACGGCTGTCAGGCCTGCACTCCGGTACGGGTCGACGTGATGGCGTTTCGGCGCAATCGCAGCCAGCGACGCGCCTGGTCATTGCATCAGAGTCTGACCCCGTGCGTGACCAAACTGGCGTACCGACCGGAACACTACGAACTGTATCTGCGCTATCAATCGGCGCGGCATGCCGGTGGCGGAATGGATCAGGACAGCCGCGATCAGTACGCGCAGTTTCTGCTGCAGAGCAAAGTCAATACTCGCCTGATCGAGTTCCGTGAAAGCGACGGCACCTTGCGCATGGTCAGTATCATCGACGTGCTCGATGATGGCTTGTCTTCGGTGTACACGTTTTATGAACCGGATATCGAAGGCAGTTCCTACGGCACGTTCAATGTGCTGTGGCAGATCGAACAAAGTCGGTCACTCGGCATGCCCTTCGTGTATCTCGGCTACTGGATCGAGGCCAGTCCCAAGATGGCCTACAAAATCAATTTTCGTCCTTTGCAGGCCTACCGTCACAACGAATGGGCACCGATGTAGCAAGAGAACGCCATCGGACCAACGCAGCTCCGTCAATTCACCCTCCGCCGATTAAACTTTTCTCCCGCGCACCCGTGTCAGACAAACTTCTCTACGCAGCTACTCGCCCCTTCCTATTCTTGCTCGACGCCGAAGCTGCCCACGACCTGACGCTACCGTCGTTGCGACGTGCTGCCGCATTTGGGCTAGGCAAGATACTGCCTAAACCGAAGGCGGACCCGCGTACGGTAATGGGCCTGCATTTTCCGAATCCGGTCGGACTGGCGGCCGGACTTGACAAGGACGGTGCGTATATCGACGGACTGGCCGCACTGGGATTCGGCTTTATCGAGGTCGGCACGGTGACGCCACGGCCGCAGCCGGGTAATCCGAAGCCACGCATGTTTCGATTGCCGCAGGCGCATGCACTGATCAATCGGATGGGATTCAACAACGGTGGTGTCGATGCGTTCGTGCGCAACGTCCAGGCATCGCAATTTTTTCAAAACAGGCAAGGCATTCTAGGTTTGAACATCGGTAAAAACGCCGATACGCCAATCGAAAAGGCCGCCGACGATTATTTGATCTGCCTCGAAAAAGTTTATCCTTACGCGAGCTATGTGACGGTGAATGTTTCGTCGCCGAACACCAAAAATCTACGTGAACTACAAGCTGCCGACGCACTGGATGCGCTTCTGTCGACGCTCAAAAGTGCCCAGCAGCGGCTGGCCGATCAGCATGGTCGGTATGTTCCGCTGACACTCAAAATTGCGCCCGATATGGATGCCGTCCAAATCAGCACGATCGCCGCCGCGCTGCTGCGCCATGGGATCGACGGCGTGATCGCGACCAACACGACCACCGACCGCAGCGCGGTCGCAGGAATGGCGCATGAGGCAGAAGCCGGCGGCCTGTCGGGCGCACCGGTACGCGCCGCCTCGATGAGGGTGATCCGTGCGCTGAAAACAGTGCTCGGCGACACGATTCCAATTATCGGCGTCGGCGGAATTCTGTCTGGTGCCGACGCCAAGGAAAAACAAGACGCCGGCGCGGCACTCGTGCAGCTCTATACCGGCCTGATCTATCGCGGTCCGGCGCTGGTGCGCGAGTGTGCCACCGCTTTACGCCAATGCTAAAGAAAGTTTTTCATGAAAAAAATACCGCTCGGGCGCAGTGATTTGCTGGTGTCACCGATCTGTCTCGGCACCATGACCTTCGGGGAACAAAATACCGAAGGCGAAGCGCACAGCCAACTCGACTATGCGCTAGAGCGCGGCATCAATTTTATCGATGCTGCCGAAATGTACCCGGTCATGCCGCGCGCGGCCACCCAAGGTGCCACCGAACGCATGATCGGCAGCTGGCTCAAAAAATCCGGGCGTCGCAGCGACGTGATCGTAGCCACCAAAATCGCCGGCCCGGCAGCACATTTCAGCTGGATTCGCGATGGCAAAAGTGACTTGAATGCGATCAATCTGCGCGCTGCGGTGGACACCAGCCTACAACGCCTGCAAACCGATTACATCGACCTGTACCAGTTGCACTGGCCGAGTCGCAACGTACCGATCTTCGGTCAACTGGCGTTCAACCCCCAGGCGGAACGCCCCTGTACTCCGATTGGCGAAACCCTGGATGCGCTGGACGATCTGGTCAAGGCCGGTAAGATTCGGCAGATCGGGGTATCCAACGAAAGCGCATGGGGTGTCAGTGAATTCATCAAGCACGCCGAACGTGAAGGGCGACCGCGCATCGCGACGATTCAAAACGGCTACCATCTGGCCAATCGGAGTTTTGAGGGCGCGCTGGACGAAGTATGTTTTCGCGAACAGGTGAGTCTGCTGGCATACAGTCCACTGGCGTTCGGCCAACTGACCGGCAAGTACCTGACCGGCCCGGCAGTTGCCGGCCGGCTGACGATTTTTCCGCCGACATGGAGTCCCCGCTATTTGCGCCCAAACGTCGTCGAGGCGACACGCCGATACGCTGCGCTGGCCGCTGAACATGGCATGACACCAACCGCGCTGGCGCTGGCGTGGTGCTATTCACGCTGGTTTATCGCTTCCACCATCGTCGGTGCCACCACCATCAAGCAGCTGGCCGAGAACATCGATGCGTATGCCATACCTCTGTCGGACGAGGTAGTTGCCGCGATCAACGCGATCCATCTGACAATTACCAATCCAGCGCAGTGACGGTGCCCTCGGCGTCGTCACATTTGTGGCGCGGATAGGCCAATGCAGATTATCGTCAATCCACTGTTCTATCTGGCGGCCGTACCGGCAGTGCTACTCACCAGTATTTCAAAAGGCGGTTTTGCCGGCGGGCTGGGCGTCGCGGCGGTGCCGTTGATGGCGCTGGTGATTTCGCCGGTGCAAGCGGCCAGCATCATGCTGCCGATTCTGTGCGTGATGGATCTGGTCGGGCTGATGACGTGGCGCAAGCGCTGCGATGTCCGCTTGTTGAAGCTGTTGTTGCCCGGCGCGCTGATCGGCATTCTGATCGGCGCGCTGCTGTTTCATCAATTGAACGACGCCATGGTGAAAGCCATGATCGGAGTCATGGCGCTGCTGTTTGCGCTGAATTACTGGCTCAACGGGCGGCTGCACGCAGCGCTGCATTTGCCGCCGATTGCGAGCGCTGGATTGTGGTCGACGCTATCGGGATTTACCAGCTTTGTATCGCACGCGGGCGGACCGCCGATGATGATTTATCTGCTACCAAAAAATCTTGAGAAATCCGTACTGGTCGGTACGCTGACGATCCTGTTTACGTTGATCAATTACACCAAACTGATACCGTACGCGCTGCTCGGTCAGCTGGGCGCCGACAATCTGGCGACCGCCGCGGTGCTGGCGCCGTTGGCACCCATTGGCGTCAAGCTCGGCGCCTGGCTGCATAACCGTATGGATGAAAAACTGTTCTACCGTCTATCGTATGGCTTTTTGCTGATCACCGGATTAAAACTTGCATGGGACGGCATTGGCCACTTGCTGCATTAGTCGGCCGATGCGGCCTCGCCTTTGCTGGCGTGCGGAAAGTGATCCATCCGAGACAGCACTGGAAATCCGAGCGACCAGGCGGCAGTAACTGCCAGTGTCACGACGCCGCCCAGCAGAATCGCCGGGGTCAGGCCAAACCAACCAGCGGTGATGCCGGATTCAAATTCGCCAAGCTCATTGGACGCCCCGATGAATACGGAATTCACCGCGCTGACACGACCGCGAATCGCGTCGGGGGTTTCATACTGCACCAGCAAATGGCGGATATACACGCTGACCATATCGCCAACGCCCATGAGTAGCAACGAGATCAACGCCACCGTCAGACTGGTGGTCAACCCGAGTACTACCGTACCAGCGCCAAACAGCGCAACCCCGCCGAACATCCAGCGGCCGACCCGTCGCGCGATCGGCCAAAATGTCAGCGCGATCGACGTGATCGCCGATCCAATGGCCGGCATCGTGCGCAACAGCCCCAGACCAGTGGGGCCGACCTGCAGGATGTCATGGGCAATCGCCGGTAACAGCGCCGTAGCGCCACCGAACAGTACTGCAAACAGATCGAGCGAGATCGCCCCCAGCACGACCGGGCGCGACCAGACGAAACGCAGACCCTCGAGCACGCTATGCCAGCTTGCCGGCTCCCGGTTGCTCGCCTGCGGCGTGGAATGCGTGCGCAGCATCAACACAACCGACAGCGACAACAGCGTCGCGACCACGGTGTACACCGCACGCGGGCCAGCCAGATACAACGCGCCCCCTAACACGGGTCCGGCGATCACCGCGACATGGAAAGCCGACGAACTCAAGGCGACCGCTTTGCTGAAACTCTCGGGTGGCACCATATTGATCAACATCGCCTGACTGGCCGGCATCACAAATGCCCGCGCGCTGCCGAATAGCACCAGTACCAAAAAAATCGGCCAGACGACCGTCAGTCCCCACCAGGTAAAGGCCAGCAGACTCAGCCCACACAGCAGCTGCGCGACGATACAAGCGGTGATGATGCGACGCCGGTCGTAGCGATCGGCAGCGTGACCGGCGTACAAAATCAGTACCAGAAACGGTGCAAACTGTGCAAGTCCGATCAAACCGAGATTAAACATGCTGCCGGTCATCGCATACACCTGCCAGCCGATCGCCACGCCTTGCATTTGCACCGCTAGCGTCGATAGCAGCCGTGCCGCGAGGTAAAGCGTGAAGTTACGATGCCGCAGGACACCGAAGCGGTGCGCGTGTTTTGAAACCAACCCTGAGACCATACTGCAGCCTTTTCTGGCGCAAGACCCTACCGCGCGAAATATTTGTAGACCGTATAGGGGCGACTACGAACGGCGGTACGTCGGCCCGACTACCAATGGATGCCGAGCAGCGGCCAGATAATCACGCCCCAGGTAGCGGCGGCCAGCGTAAAGGTCAGAAATACCGCAGCACTACCGAAATCCTTGGCGTTCTTGGAAAGCGGGTTACGCTCCAGCGACACCCTATCGACCACTGCTTCAATTGCCGAATTCAATAACTCGACAATCAGCACCAGCACGAACACGCCGATCAGCATCAAGCGCTGCAGCGCCGGAACGGGCAGGAACAACGCGATAATCGTAGCCAGTACTACGACGCCAAGTTCCTGACGAAATGCGTGCTCGCCCAGCCAAGCCGCCTTGAAGCCCTCCATCGAGTAGAAGAAGGCGCCGAAAATACGGTCAACGCCACTTTTGCTTTTGAATTCACTGATCGGTGGTTGCTGCTCGCTCATGCTGCGCCTGATGGAATAGTTTGGTTGAAAAGTTTTGTATAAACGCCAGCGCGGTCAGCGCGAACCGGGCGACTGACAAAACGCGCCTTGCGGAGTTTAACAGGGCCGCGCTCGCCGAGCAGCAGTCGAAGTATCGGTGTCGCAGCGTCATCGACCTCATCAAGGTGTCACGAAACTGTGCATAAGGCGTCGATTTTTGCCGCGCCATGCAGCGATCTTTTCACGATGTGGTATATCATCCGGTATGTCCCTGGCTTAGTTTCTCCTATGAAAATCGCATCTGTTTCCGATACCGACAAGACCTCGATTCAGGTCATCGAACGCATGACGTCGCTACTCGACGCGCTGGCCCGGTATCCCGATCCGGTCAGCCTGAAGCAACTGTCAGCTGACACCGCACTGCACCCATCGACGGCCCACCGCATCCTGAACGATCTGGTACTAAAGCGCTTTGTTGACCGTGCCGAACCCGGTTCATATCGGCTCGGTATGCGTCTGCTAGAACTCGGTAACATCGTCAAGAGCCGTCTGAACGTGCGCGAAGCAGCACTCGATTTCATGCGCGCATTGCATCGCAAAACCCATCAGACCATCAACTTGTCGGTGCGCCAGAGCGACGAGATCGTATATATCGACCGGGCGTTTTCAGAGCGCTCCGGGATGCAGGTGGTACGCGCCATCGGCGGCCGTGCGCCGCTGCATCTGACCAGCACCGGCAAACTCTTTTTGTCGGTGGACGATCCAAAATCGGTACGCTCGTACGCCACGCGCACCGGTCTCGCTGGTCACAATAAAAATTCGATCACCGAACTCGCCAAGCTCGAACGCGAACTGAGCCTGGTACGGGCGCGCGGTTATGCCCGCGATAACGAAGAACTCGAACTCGGCGTGCGCTGCATGGCAGCCGGAATCCGCGACGACTCCGGCCGACTGATCGCAGGGCTGTCGATCTCGGCACCCGCCGACCGCCTGCAAGAGGAATGGCTTGAGGATCTGGTCCTGACCGTGAGCCAGATTTCCGCGGTGCTGGGGTATCGGGCACAAGAATCTGCTTGATGGCGAACCTGAAGTCAGAACGTGAGGCCTTGTTCGTAAGGGTATCCCGGGCAGCGACCTGACTGTTGTATAAATACAGTCTCAGGAAACAAAGGGATGATCGTCATGTCGTGCAAAGCCAGGCTGAAGGCAGGAGCGGCGCGCAAGCGCAAGGAACCAAGATCCTGGGTGGCGAATTGGCGTGTTCAACTCGGAAGCCACAAGCTGATGCTGTTCGCCCACCACCAGGTGCAGCTTTCGCCACGTTCTACGGGCCGACACAGCGTGCTTTGCCAGGTGCCTTTCATCTTTGCCCTGCACTTTCAGCCCGATACTGTCAACGATGACAATGCTTCCGAGCCCCATGGCCTTGTCGATCAGGAAGGCCGGCAGGTCCGCTCCGTGCCTAGAGATACAGCGGAAATCGGAGATGGTGTTCCAGGCCTTCGCCGTGCGAGCTATCGAGGTCATGAACCCTTCGGTCTGGCGCAGCGACAGCTTGAAGACCTGGCAGATGAACATGGCGCTCTCAATCGGATGATTCGAATACACGATCGGTCGTTCCCGGACACCCGTCTTCTCGGGGCGCCATGGGTGGATCGCTTCCGGCGCAAACCAAATCGTGATGTCACCGCGCCGTCGCGAAGATGGATTCTAGTCGTGCCAGTTCGTCACTTTGTAGCGAAATTTTTTGATCTTGTGGCGTCGGCTCTCGTTGATCTTGCTCGACATCAACTTTTTTGTATCCCTGTCAGAGAAGAATAATGTCACGCTAGCAAGAATATGGGGCGACGGCTGCTGTATGCAACGATGCCTGAGGACGCGGGTAAGCAGGATCAAGTAATTGAAGTTGCTCCGAAAGTGAATGTCGGCGTTGACGTATGCGGAGCCCGCTGTGTTCCCGCCTAAAACACAACGATCGCAAAATATTTCAACGCTGCAATTAATCCGGGCGCCGCCGGCGAGCGGGCGCCAACTAGCCGCTAGCTCAGTTATAGGTTTCCCTTGGTGCACGCCGTTCGTGCATCTGTACGCAAAATGCCAAGCGGGCCTGCTCGGGTTTTTCGCACTCGCGCGACTCGCACAAGCCGCGACTGATAAAGTTTGGGCGGTCGGCGCAGGCCTGTTGTGGTGACCGATGCGCTGCTGAAATTTTGGCCAGCCTGGTTTGCTCCTCCTGGCGGTTGCGGGCATCCGCATCGCGCAGGCGGGTGGCCTCTGCTGCCTGTGTACGAACGTCGTCGTCCTGCTTGCGGCGCATCTCCTGCTCGGCCTTGCGTTTTTGATCGGCTTCGCGCCGGACTTTTTGTTTTTCCGCGCGCGCCAGCAGTACTGCCTTCTGTTGCGGCGATATGGCGGCTGGTGTTGGCACATCCGCAGCAATGGCGACCTCAGCGACCACGGGTACCGGTAACTCCGTGGTCATTGCCGAGTCTGGTACAGGTGCCGCAGACGGCAAAGGTGCCGATGGGGCTGCAGAAATGGTAGGCACTGCAGGTACTGGCGGCTCGACCGGAGGCGCCGCGTTACGCCGGGCCCACCACAGCGCCACTACAATTAGTAACATTAATGCAATACCAATCATCAACAGCGGAGTTTTACTGTGTGCGGGCGACAACTGCATAGCGGCCGAGGTAGTCGCGGCGATGGGCGCAGTCGGTTGTACAGGTACTTGTCTTCGCTGCGGGAGCGTGGCGGCTGTAGCGGGCGCTTTTGGTGCGATGATAATAGTGGTGTCGTCGTCGTCGAATAACGGCGTCTCTGTCGGGCCGTTACCAGCGTGTGGGCGGACGCCTTTGACTGCCGCACCACTCACCGCCTGTGCAATAGTGGCTTTCGGATCGGCTTCTGCGACGACGTTACTGGCAGTGGATGGCAGCCGGAAAGCACATTTTGAGCAAAATTTCGCGCTATCGGAATTTGTCGCCCCGCAATGACCACATTTCAAGTTCGGCTCCTTGACCGGTTTTCCAGCGCGACACGCTGCGCTCAGAATTTTGATGCAATCGCTTGTGACGAATGGCTGTTACAACGAATTAATCAACCAGCGCGATGCAATCGGTCAATCCCGCGTCAGTGGGACACAGGCGCTCCGATTGCCAAAGCATTATGCACGTTCGCTGGATCAAAACCAACCGCAGCCGTGGCTGTGGTGTTGCATTCACTCAAAGGCACTGGCGTCGCCGATAAGATTTTTTCGCCCTTATGTGCACTGGCAGACAGTGCAACTCTGAGGACCTCGGCAAACTTGAAGCACATTTGGCAATCGGCATACTGCCAGGTTGCCCCAACCAGATCCTCAACGGAGAGAAAAACCATGGCCTATCAAAGCACCAATCCGTACGATGGCGCAACTCTGCAGACCTTTCAGGAATGCAATTCCGAACAGCTCGAATCCAAACTTGCGCAGGCCGCGCAGTGCTATCAAGGCCAATGGCGCACTACCACTTTTGCCACGCGTAGCGCGGTGCTGCGACGTGCTGCGGCGATTCTGCGCGAACGCACCGACTATTTTGCGGGTCTGATCACACTTGAAATGGGCAAGCTGATCGAGCAGAGTCGCGGCGAGGTTGCCCTGAGCGCCGCGATTCTGGACTACTACGCGCAGCACGCTGAAGCTTTTCTGGCTCCGGAAATTCTGGCCGTCAAGCATGGTGAGGCGCAAGTTGAAAGTCATCCGATCGGCGTCCTGTTCGGCGTCGAGCCGTGGAACTATCCGTATTACCAGATCGCTCGCTTCGCCGCGCCGAATTTGATGGCAGGCAACGTCGTGATGGTCAAACATGCGTCGAATGTTCCGCAGTGCGCGCTGGCCTTCGAACGGCTGATGCAGGACGCCGACGCGCCACCCGGGGCGTACACTAATCTGTTCTTGTCCAAGGACCAGGTAGCGCAGGTGATCGACGATCTGCGGATTCGCGGCGTGGCGCTGACCGGCAGTGAAGAAGCCGGCGCAGTCGTTGCCGCACGGGCTGGACGCAACCTTAAAAAAAGCACTATGGAACTAGGTGGCAGCGACGCCTTTATCGTGCTGGACGATGCCGACCTCGACCTCGCCATCAGATGCGCCGTAGCCGGGCGCATGGGAAATTCCGGACAGGCCTGCACTGCCTCGAAGCGTTTTATCGTAGTCGCGCCACTGGCGCAAGAATTTCAGCAGCGCTTTGAAGCCGCACTAGGAAATTTCAAAGCGGGTGATCCGATGGATGCGGCTACTACGTTGGCGCCACTGTCTTCTGAAGCCGCGCTGCTCAAACTGCTGGATCAAATCAGCCGTGCCGTCGCGCACGGCGCCACGGTGGTCATCGGTGGGGCACGGATCGAGCGCGCGGGCGCCTTCATGCAGCCAACCATCCTGACTGGCATCGACCAAAACAACCCAGCCTATCGTGAAGAATTTTTTGGCCCGGTGGCGCTGTTGTTTGCGGTGCCCGATGAAAATGCTGCGGTGGCACTTGCCAACGACTCGCCATTCGGACTCGGCGGTTCGGTGTTCAGCCGCGACATCGCGCGCGCCAAACAGGTCGCCAGCCGGATCGAAACCGGGATGGTGTTCATCAATGCACCAGCATCGTCATCGCCAGAGCTGCCATTTGGGGGCGTCAAGAATTCTGGCTACGGTCGCGAACTGTCCGGCGCCGGAATCCAGGAGTTCGTCAACAAGAAGCTGATCTGCGTGCAATAAATTCCGAAGCGTGTCAGGGAGGCGGGCGGCGCCGTCACCTTGACTCAATTAACGCTGCCCTGCGTTCGCTGGCGTACATAGCAGAGCGCATACATTGGCGTAGCATCCTCCGAAGGTTGTCGAGTTTCAATCAAGTTGCTGCATCCGGCCATACAAGCCGCGCCTGCGCCTGTCACTCCAGTACCTTCACGACAACCGCCGAGCACGACGTCATGCCTGACCTTCCTTGCGACCACGATTCGCCGCAGTTCCAACGCGCGCTGGCCCGCTTCAATCGATGCCGCCACACCAGAGGGTGAATTGCCAGACACTTCCCATAATCCCGCCATCAGCGCAATAGTGCTGCCCTACGCCGCATCCCTGTACGCACTGCTGAACACCATTGCTGTCGGTAACTGCCGTCTCATGACAGCGACCCCTGCCGCACACCAGCGCCATTTGCAGCGACATTGCCAGATCAGACCAGGACTGCGTGCTGCGCTGGGCTGGGATCAGCAATGCGAACGCAATCAAATCGGCCCGGTCGCGCTGCATTTTTCGGCGGTCGAGGTAACGGCGGCAAAAATCTCCGCCATCACAGTACAGAGTGATTGCTTTGCTGCTGTCCGTGGGCCTTTCAACTGCCGCCACACTGCAATCGATCCCGACCTGATCGGCGCAGAACGCGAACACGTTTCCCATGGCCCCGTCGAGCGCGTCGGCGTCATCGATCTGGTAGCAACCCAACCAGTAATTGGAGGCGTCGATGCCACTTGATCGCAGCGGCCTGCTACGGTCGGCCATACGCGACAGCCATGCTGCCATCACAGGCTGCGGCATGATCGAGCGGATGCCGAATTGGCTGATCTGCATTCCGCGGGCAGTGCAATGGGCCTGGCTATCGCTGCGTTACCGTAGTTTCACCTTGCCGTCTGCAGCGAATCCATCGATTCCGTCGGGTGGTCTGGTCGGCGAAGGCAAGATGGATTATTTCAAGGGCATGGGTCCGCTGGCACGGCAGTTTACGGCACGCTCCTGGGCGATATCAACGGCTTGTGCGCCGACTGGCGAGTCGCTCGCACTGCAAATGCGCGCTGCCGGGCTGGGTTTTCCGGTGATCGCCAAACCCGACCTTGGTCTATGCGGCTTTGGCGTGCAGAGGGTCGATGACCTGCACCACCTGCTTGCATATGCACTGGCTTTTCCGCGTGACGAAGTCATCGTCCTGCAGGAATATTTATACGATGAAGGCGAAGCCGGAATTTTTTACGCGCGCGACCCGCGCACCGACCGTGCCGAACTGATCGGCATGGCACTGCGATATTACCCACGTGTCACTGGTGACGGGCGGCGTAGTCTCGACGCACTGATCAAGGCAGATGCGCGCACGCGCCGTTCGCAAGGTGGACGGCATGTGGGTAATTTCGACGGCGCGCTGATCCCGCCGGCGGGGCACGTGGTGCGTCTGGCCACTATCGGCTCGACGCGCGTCGGCGGGTTGTATCGTGACGGCGCGTCGTGGATCAGCCCCGCCCTGTGCGCCACCATCGATGCGATAGCGCGCGACATGCCGGATTTTTATTGCGGGCGTTTTGATGTGCGCTTCAGCGATATCAACGCATTGCAGGCTGGCGACGGCTTCAAGATTATCGAAATCAATGGCGCCGGATCGGAAGCGATCCAGGCCTGGGATCCTGATGTCCCATTGTGGAAGGCATTCCAGATCATATTTGCCAAGCAGCGCCGCCTGTTTGCAATCGGTGCCGCGATGCGTGAGCGTGGCGTCAGGCCGATCGGTCTGCGTGAACTGGCTCGACTGTATCGACGCCAGCTGCGCCTGATCGACTTGTATCCACCATCCAACTGAGCGCAGGCAATGCAGACCACTAACGATTGCATTATCGCGCCCGGCTTGCCGCGTCTCTTTGCGCCCGGGCGGCACCTGCGGCCAACACTGACAGTCGAATGGGCCAGATCCGAAGCAGCGGTGCGCGCCGCGCAAAATTTGCGCTATACAGTCTTCGTTACCGAGCTCGGTGCCCGCCCGGCTGTCTGTACCCATGGCACGTCCGCACGTCACGAATGTGATCGTTTCGATCCGTTCTGCGATCACCTGCTGGTGCGCGCTGCACCGACACTTCAGCATCCGGAAGGAACACTGGTCGGCACCTGCCGTGTACTGCGCCCGGCCCAGGCTCGCCGCGCTGGCGGGCTGTACTCCGACACTGAATTTGATTTGCAGGCGCTGACGCCGCTGCGCGCCACGGTGCTTGAAATGGGCCGCTCCTGCGTCCATCCGGACTGGCGTTCAGGCAGTGTCATCATGACGATGTGGCGCGCTCTCGGCCAGTTCATGCAACAGCATGCGCTGGACACGCTGTTCGGCTGTGCCAGCATCTGGCTGGGCGATGGTGGCGCGCAGGCGAGCCACGTTTGGGAACATCTGCGCGTGAATCATCTGGCAGCGCCGCAATGGCAAGTGCACCCTCGCCTGGCGCTACCGGACGCCGTGATGAGACCGGACACCTACGAACGTCCGCCTGAGATTCCAGCTCTGATCAAAGGTTATCTGCGTTGCGGTGCGCAAGTGCTGGGGCCGCCGGCGCGCGACCCTGCTTTTAATACCGCCGATCTGCCGATGCTGCTGCGACTGGTCGATCTGGCGCCGCGCTACCGCCGCCATTTTTTGTCGGCCTGACGCGCAACCGATGCGCTTGCGAAGGGCATTTTTAGGGGTCGTGGCAGCCCAGTTTTTGAGCTCGCTGGCCGACAATGCGCTACTGGTCGTGGCGATCAGCTTGTTACTCGAGCGCGCGGCGCCAGCCTGGATGATACCGGCGTTGCGCGGACTGTTCTGCATCACCTATCTGTGCTGCGCACCGGTGGCCGGACGTGTCGCTGATCGTTTTCCCAAGGGCCGCGTGATGCTGGTCACCAGTGTCGTCAAGCTGATCGGTTGCGCTCTGCTGCTCGCACAAGTGCATCCTCTGCTGGCCTATGCAGTGGTCGGCGCCGGTGCCGCTGCGTATGGGCCGGCAAAGTACGGCATCCTGCCGGAACTGCTACCACCAGCCGACCTGGTGGCCGGCAACGCCTGGGTCGAAATCACCACCGTACTGTCGATTTTGCTGGGGCTGGCGTTGGGCAGCGCGCTGATGTCGCTCGCCGCGCCGGCGACGGAGCATGCGCTGCGCTGGCTGCTGGTGCTGTATACCGGCGCCGCGGTCGCGGCCGGATTGATCGTGAGGCCTCACGCCAGCGCCATCAGCATCGCCACCGAGCACGCAGATGGAGGATTTCTTGCCTGCCAAAAAAAACTCTGGCGCGACCGCCAGGCCGGCACTGCCCTCGCCATCACAGCGCTGTTTTGGGCGGTCGCAGCGGTGCTGCAGTTTCTGGTACTCCGCTGGGGCCAGCAGATCGCACACCTGTCACTGGCGGCAGCCAGTCTGCTGCAATTGCCAGTCGCACTCGGCATGATCGGCGGGGCCGCCACGGCGGGCCGCTGGATCACGCTGTCGACCACGTCGCGGCTGACGCCGGTCGGACTGGCACTGGGCGCGCTCCTGCTGGTACTTACCATGGTCCAGCAGGTGATTTGGCTAGTAGCGTTGCTCACTGCCGTTGGCGTACTCGCTGGGTTGCTGCTGGTACCGATGAATGCGTTGTTGCAGCAGCGTGGCGCGCTGCTGATGCGTTCCGGACAATCGGTCGCGGTACAGAGTTTCGCTGAAAATCTGGCGAGCGTCGCGCTACTGGCAGGCTACGCCGCTTCTGTCGCCGCTGGCTGGTCGATCGATCGCGTTGCGCTGGTAGCGGGTGTATTGGTGCTCGCGGGGGTCGGTGCAATCATTTACTTCGTCGGCAGAGACGGCAACAGCGCGCCGGTGTCGTACCTGCCGAAAGCATGACAGTCGCTGACGACAATGCCTCGTCATGCGGCGTATGACATTCAATAGATAGAAAACCGCCGCGGCACCGCTCAGTGCAGGCTAAGCGCATCCAGCACGCGATTACCAGTCGATCTGGCGAGTGCAGTCAGCGCTTCGACGCCGCGCTCGATGTAGAGCGTCAACTGTTCGGTTTCGATCGCACACGCATGCATCGCCACCTGGGCCAGCCTAGTTTTTTCAGACGATGGGTAGGGGTCGCACCGGCCCTCGCCGTCCAGTGCGTCCGACAGTCGCTGCCGACTATCGAAAATCGCCAGCGAGGCTGCAGTAATCAACTGCATCTGCAAGGCACTGGCGCGACTCACGGCCTGCTCGACACCAGCCATCAGGAGGCCAAATTCGCTGGCAAATGCCAGTCGGCGCAGTTCGACAGGTGCGCTGCCAGCGCACTCCGTGCGTCTTTGCGCGATACCTTCCGCCGGCGGCAACAAGCTTTGCAACGTTGTCTTGATGCGCCAGTTCATCGCTTCGTATTCGGCGAAACCTTCCTGCAAAAAAACGATGGTCGCGCCGAACGGCCTGGTTGCTGTAACGTCGGGCACCGTCCCCGGATGTGCGACGTAGGCTGCACCAGGCGCGTCCCGTGTGATACCGCTTGACTGCCCGACGTTCGAGGGTACGGCAAGTGTGCAGGTAGACATCTACTTCTCCTGTAACCGGGGCATGACCGGCCTACAGTTATTTTGTCACGCAGCAATTAACTTCCGTTAGAGAATACTTTAAGCATTGTTAAATGTTACCGATTCGCCGCAGTAATACATCAATAACATCGCCACGAACGGCGGCGACAGTCAATCGCGTCGTCCCTGCCAGAACTGCGTTACAGGTTCCCAATGTATGACGCTACCGCCTGCATATCGGCCGGTGTGAGCGCATGGGTGACTGCCTTCATCGCCGTGCCTGCCGGGCGCTGATCGGTTACCTGAAACACTTTCAACTGTTTGACCACATACGCGGCGTGCTGCCCCGTCAGGCGTGGAAATGCATCGCTACCCGCACCGCCAGCACCATGACAGGAGGCGCACGCCGGAACACCGCGCGCCGCATCGCCTTGCTGGTAGAGCGTGCGGCCCGGCGTCATCGCTGCGGTGGAAGTATCTTGCGCCGGCCGCACTAGCGGCGGCGATGCCTGGTAATACGCAGCGAGTCCCTCGATCTGTGCATCGCTCAGATGCGCTGCGATCCCCCACATATAGGCAACCGCGTCGGCGTCCGCGCGGGTGTGGGCGCGATAGGCGTTCAACTGCGCCGCCAAATAGGATTTCTGCTGGCCGGCCAGTTTAGGAAATGTCGGCGTGGTCGCGTTGCCACCGGAGCCGTGGCAACTCGCGCAAACCTGGACCGCCAGCGTGCTCGCGGCTACCCGATCGTCGCCCAGCGTGGGTGAGTGCTGCGGCACGGAACAACCAGCCACCAAAAGCAGCGCCCCGAGCGCACACATAGAAAGCCGAAAAGGGAGAAGGTTCATGATGCAATCCAGAAAGGCAAATCAATCGGAAAATCAAGCAGTGTCGTGTGGGCAATGCGCTGTCCTAATATGCCAGCCAGCCGTATACGAACAAGGTGTTATTGCCGCTGGCATTACGGCCGGCACCATCGTAATTCGTCCGAGCGCCGTTGTAGCGGTCATAGACAAAATATTGCGCGCCGACCCGAACGTTCTGTACCGGCATCCAGAATATTTCCGGCGTCCAGCCACGTGTCGCCGGTGAATTTGCGACGCTCCCCGAAATCGGAATCGGCGTCGGATTACCGTTGCCGTCGGCCTGCGTGCCGGGGTATAACGTATCGTCTGCCGAACCGGTGGTGCTGAAGTAGCTCAGGCTGCCACCGAGGACCGAGCGGTAAATGTAACTACCTTTCAGGCGAAGCTGATTCAGTGTGTTGGTGTCATTGGTCGAAACACCGCTATCGACACCACCGTCACTGCGTTCATGGATGTAACTTGCTTGCAGGGTAACCGTGTGCGGATCAAGCAGATACTGATATTGCGCATCGATCCCGCGATCGCGGTAGTGGGTCACCGGTCCCGTCGCAAAAGTCGGGTCCGGATACACATCGGCATTCATGCCGAAGACACCGATCATGGCATTGTGAGCACCCCATTCGCGGTTCAGCGCAACCCGTACGTACGGGTTCGATCCCTGCAGGCGGTTACCGATCGTGTTACCCGCCTTAAGGAACGAAAACGCGCCCTTGGCCGTCTGGTAGGCGGCCACTTCGGCGTACACGGTTCTATTCCAGAATGCATACGCACCAAGTCCGACTACCTGCTGCCCGAGCTGTGCGACCATGGGCGCAGCCGATGCACCGGTGACTCCGAAATGCGTCGGAACATACTGAATCCAGGCCGGTGAAGTATTCCATACATCCGACAGCGACGGATTATTATTCAGGCTGGCACCGACTATCAGGTCGGTGTTCCCTTTGACGAAATGATCAGCGTAGCGCAGGTCGATATTGTCTGCGTGAGAGTGCCCACTCCATGCGAGGCTGTCCGGATCCTGGCTGGCATAATTGTCATACGTGACTTGCGCGAAAGCACCGATATTGTCGGTCACCTTGCCGGCCAAAAAAACGCTGCCGGTCTGGAACAGCGCATTGGCGTCCTTGGCAAAATCGACCGAAGGCGTGTCGCTCGTGGTGTCACGGGTTTTGGCATAGCTGACGACGCCCATCACCGACAGCGGCAGCGTGGTGCGGGTGCCAAGTGTATAGCCAGTCATCTTGAAAAATCGTCCGTAGGGAGTCAACTCCGGGAACTGACCGCCAGCATGGCAGGCAACGCAACTCTGCCCGGTTTGCCTGGCGAATACCGGCAGTGCATAGGCTGACGGGCCCATCAGAGCCAGCAGTGGCGCCATCAGCAGCGTCCACAGAATCGTCCGTACGACCAGAAGATGGCGCTGGCAGCCGCGAGAAATAGAAGACATGGTGAGCACTTTCAGAACCTGTTTTAAAAACCTCTGAACGACCAGAAGCGACCACGTACGGAAGCATTGCAAGTGTGGTGTCTGCACGCAGCGAAGACCTATTGGTCAGGCCGCGAGCGTCGCCCGGTTACCATTTAAAAAATACGCCAGTAGCTCTTTCACGGGCCGGATCGCATCGCCGAACGGCAGTCGCTCAGATCCGCGAAAAAACAACCCGCGTTTGACATCGCCTGCCAGCGCGAAGGCAAGCTGTGTATCGATGCAAAACTGTCCTGAACTCGCGATTCCGTCGCGCAAGCCGCACTGATGCAGGCAATCGAAACCCACCGTGCAGGCGCGTGGTTTTGCCAACCCTTGCAGCTTGACTTCCTTGTCCAGATAATTTGCCAGCCAAGGCGTGCGTACCGCGCGTGCCGGCAACCCAGCCACGCTCATGAACGTGACGATCTGATCAGGCTGCGCTTCGGACAGTACTTTCTTGAAATTCGGATGCGCGTCGCCCTCCGTGGTCACTGCAAACGGTGTGCCAAGCTGAATCGCATCGGCACCCAGCGCGAACAGGGTTTGCGCCTGCTCGAAACGATGGATGCCACCCGCCACGATCAACGGAATCTGTTCGCGCTCCAAGTCCAGTTGTTTGAACAAGCGGCGAGTTCCTTCGAGTACGGTTGAAAACTTAAACCGCGGGTCGCTGACGCTTGGCAGATCTGCAGCACCGAGATGCCCTGCCGCATAGTGCGGGTTTTCGATCACGATCGCGTCGGGCAGACGATTTCTGCGCATCCATTTCTTTAGCAAAACTGTAATCCCGCGCAAGTCAGACAGAATCGGGATCAATGCCACCGACGGGTAGTCGGCAGTCAGCTCAGGCAGATCGAGCGGCAGGCCGGCACCGACGACTACCGCATCGGCACCGCTCACACAGGCTTGCCGCACTGCCGGTGCATAGTCGGCCACCGCACGCATGACGTTGACGGCGATCATGCCATGCCCTTCGGCGAGTGCTTTGGCCAGAACGATTTCGCGGTCCAGCGCAACCAGATTGGCTGCATTGATTAGCGCCTTGTCGCGCGACTTGTGCGTCTGCTGCATCAGATCGGCGTGATGGCGACGCAGATCGACACTGGAAACCGTGCCGACGGCGCCAAAGCTAGCCACCGTACCGGCCAGTCGATGCGCCGAGATGCCGACACCCATACCGCCCTGGACAATTGGCAGTAGTGATTTTTGCTTGATGCGCAGCAGCGGAAAGTCGGTGGACAGCACGGGGTTCCTGTTTTGGCAAGACGTGCCCGACGGTAGCAAACGACATCTGAAAATAAATTGATGTAGATCAAGTAGCGCAGATTGACATTGACGATCTGCGATTGCGCTGCATCGCGCGCATGCAGTCGACCCGCTCGACGGCCTTCAACAGCGGAGCGGACTGCGCCGGTATCGTGGACCGGGGTTACCGGCAACCCCCGTGGGCTTTGGTGATTTTGATTTGGATCAAAGTAATTTATTTGTGCTTTGTCTAGCATCCGTCGGGCGTGGCCGAATCTTGACAGCGCCACTTCCCCTTTACGAAAGCGCTCCCCATGTTCAAGACAATTTTGCTCCCCACTGATGGTTCGTTGCTATCGAATACCGCGATCGACGCCGCCATCAAATTTGCTGCCAATGGCGCCAAGCTGATCGCGCTGTCGGTGGCCGAACCCTACCCGTATTCGCCGCTATCCGAGGGCATGCTGATCGGCGATGCCAATCTCTATCAGGAAAACATGGTGCAACTAGCCCGCGCCAACGTGCAAAAAGTCGCCGATGCTGCCAAGGCGGCCGGCGTCGAATGCGAAACGATCGTCACGCAGGGATTTAATCCATACGAAGAAATTATTCACATTGCGACCACTAAAAATTGCGACGTGATTTTCATGGCTTCGCATGGACGTAAAGGGCTGAACAAATTATTCGTCGGTAGTGAAACCCAGAAGGTACTGGCGCATTCGGTTATTCCGGTTCTGGTATTTCGCTAGCATTGCACGCCAGTCCGGTGCAGCTGTAACGGTATCGCAAGGCATCCGCACGCACATCACAAGGAGGCTCGCATGGGGTTTTTGCAGGGCAAACAGATTTTAATTACCGGGCTGCTCTCGAACCGCTCGATTGCCTACGGCATCGCACAGGCCTGCTACCGTGAGGGTGCCGTGCTGGCATTCACGTATGTCGGCGAACGCTTCAAAGACCGGATCACCGACTTCGCCGGCGAGTTTGGCAGCACGCTGATTTTTGAATGCGATGTCGGCATCGACGAACAGATCGCGCGTCTTTTTACTGATCTGGCCCGATCCTGGGACCATCTCGACGGATTGGTCCACGCCATCGGATTCGCACCGCGCGACGCGATCAACGGCGATTTTCTGGAGGGCCTGACGCGAGAGGGATTCCGTATCGCGCACGATATTTCGGCCTATAGTTTTCCGGCGTTGGCAAAAGCCGCGTTACCGCTGTTACGACCAGACTCGGCGCTATTGACACTGACCTACATGGGATCGATTCGAGCGGCACCCCACTACAACACAATGGGCCTGGCTAAAGCGTCGCTGGAAGCCAGCGTGCGCTATTTGGCGGCCTCACTCGGTCCCAAGGGAATCCGCGTGAACGGTATCTCGGCCGGACCGATCAGGACGCTGGCGGCCAGTGGCATCCGTGATTTCGGCAAATTACTGGCACAGGCTGCGGCGAATGCCCCTCTGCGGCGCATCGTAACGATCGAAGAAGTCGGCAACACTGCTGCGTTTTTACTGTCCGGTCTGGCCTCCGGCATTACCAGCGAAATTACCTACGTTGACGGCGGGTTTTCGCAGGTGATGGCATGTCACGAGACCGGGCGCAACTGAGGTGCCGGCAGGCAGCATCTCCGCAAACCTAAAAGTATGTACGGTACCGCACCGACGGGGAAGCGGCGAGTGAGCATGATGCTGTTTTAAGTAAGGCGGGTGTCAGAATCTGGCGGCAACCTGCTGTACAGTAGTCACATCGGATGGCAATTACCCTTTGCAGCGACCCACCCGGACCACCATGACCCTACCCGTTTCGATCTCTTCCGGACCACAGTTCAATCTGCAGGTACTGAAGGCCAGTTGCGCCGGCTGCAGCATGCACCAACTGTGCCTGCCGATGGGTCTGGACAGTACCGAGATCGACCGTCTCGACGATATTATCGGCAAACGTCGCCGCGTGCTGCGCGACGAGAATTTATACCGGATGGACGAGCCGTTCAAAAATTTGTACGCAATCCGGCTCGGCCACTTCAAAACTTATCAGATCAATCCCAGCGGTGAGCAGCAGATCACCGGTTTCCAGATGGCTGGCGAGTTGCTCGGGATGGATGCGATCGGTACCGAGCGGCACCACTGCGGCGCGATTGCACTCGAAGACAGCGATGTCTGCGAAATCCCGTTCTCGCGTCTGGAAGATTTGTTCGCAGAAATTCCGACCTTGCTGCATCATTTTCACCGCATCATGAGCCAGGAAATCACCCGCGAGCAAAATGTCATGCTGTTGCTCGGGAACATGCGCGCCGAACAACGCTTTGCGGTGTTTCTGGTGAACCTGTCGTCGCGCTACGCCGCCCGTGGCTATTCAGCCAGCAGCTTTCAGTTGCGTATGTCGCGCGAAGACATTGGCAACTACCTGGGCCTGACCATCGAGAGCATCAGCCGTCTGCTATCACGCTTCAAAAAACAGGGCTGGCTGACCGTCGACAAGCGCGAGGTCCATCTACTCGATCCGGCACGTCTGCGCGCCATGGCGGCCGGCACCGAACACTGTCAACCGATGTAACTGCGGTGCACTTGCGCGGTCGGCTGATGCAGCGTCGTCAAATCGCTGCATCATTCCCCGGCATAACGATCAGGTAGGCGGTCAAGCCGCCGGCGAGCGCACACATGGTCCAGAAAAACAAGAAGCCGATCGAATAGCTCGCCAGCGCCGACAAGCCGAATCCTTCCTGGCCGCCACCTAGTGCGCGCGGGTCGAATACGGAAAAAAACGCGCCCTCGGCAAGTATCGCTACCAAAAACGCAGGCCAGACAATCGGCATCATCCTTCGCAGCATACTCATCTCTTTTTTGCCGCCGGCACGTCCGCACGCAGCGTCACATCACCGGTTTGCGGCCATTGCCAGATGCCGGCCAATCGCCAGCTGCGGCGCTGGTCGATAACTACCACGCTCCAGCGGGATTTTTCGAGCAACGGCAGTAGCACGCTGAAGCTGCCGTTCGGGCTGACCCTGGCAAGTACGTTGCGATCTTTTCTCGGATCGGTGGCATGCCGCAGACCGATCTGAACTGTGCCACCGATCGGTCGACCCAGACTGGTTAAGGTGCCGTCGAACCTTTCGGTGGCCGGATTGTAATGCCCATGGAACGCCAGACCCAGCGCACTGGCGGCAGTATCGCGCCGAATATCCTGATTGATCAGCAGTCCCTGATTGTAATAGTCATCGACGACCATCTGATCCTGCCGCGAAAACGCCAGCCAACCACTGAAACTGGCGGCCACCACGACCGCTGCAGGGCCGGACATGACCAGCCACGGCCAGCGGTGGGTGTACCAGGGCCCTCCGTCGTGGCCGGCATCGGCGGGTAAAAAAGTGGTAGTCATCAATAGCTCCCGGTCGGCGTGTTTCAGGTTAATTCTGCACAAAGAAAACTGCTTTTTCTGCGACCACGAGGTGCGGGTCGTCGATCGCCTGCAGCGTGAAGCGAATTGGATTCGAGCCCGGCTTGCCGGCGCCATGATCGACCTGCACCCGCACTGGTATTCCACGGGAACCAGTGCCTTCGAGCGAAATATCATCAGCGTGGATCAGTCGAATCGATGGTATTCCGGCCACTGCGAGCCGATAGCGGTGCGGGGTCTCTGCCGTGTTCATGATCTGCAGTCGATAGACGTTTTCGATGCTGCCGTTGGCGACTTCGCGCCCCATCGCTCCCCGATCGCGGATGACGTCGAGTTTTAGCGGTATGCGGGTCGCCAAGGTGGCAAAAAACGCCAGCAGGATCAGCAGAAGCAGCGCGCTGTAGAGCAGGACGCGAGGACGCAACACCTGTTGCCGGATCTGTTTGGGCGAAAGGCGTTGGGTCATGCCGTGCTCGGTCGAGTAGCGAATCAGCCCTTTCGGCAAATCGATTTTTTTCATGACCGTATTGCAGGCATCGACACAAGCCGCGCAGCCGATGCATTCATACTGCAAGCCATTGCGTATATCGATCCCGGTCGGGCAGACCTGAACGCAGAGGGTGCAATCAATACAGTCTCCCTTCGTTGCACCGACAGCCGGACGTGCACCGGGACCGCGCGGCTCGCCGCGGTCGGTATCGTAAGTAATGATCAGCGTCGAGCGATCGAACATGGCACTTTGAAAGCGCGCGTACGGACACATGTATTTGCATACCTGTTCGCGCATCCAGCCGGCGTTGCCATACGTCGCCAGCGCATAGAAAAGAATCCAGAACGACTCCCAAGGCCCGAGCAGCAAAGCACTGGTCTCGCGCATCAGCAGGTGGATCGGCGTAAAGTACCCGACGAACGAAAATCCGGTCCATAACGCCACCAGACCCCACGCCGTATGCTTCGCGGTTTTTTTGCCGACCTTGCCGAGCGACCATCCCTGCCGGTCGAGCCGCATGCGTGCGCTGCGGCTTCCTTCAATGCGGCGCTCGATCCACATGAACACTTCGGTATAAACCGTTTGCGGGCAGGCAAACCCACACCAGACGCGCCCTGCGACTGCCGTGACCAGAAACAGCGCGTAGGCACAGATGATCAGCAACGCCGCCAGATAGATAAAATCCTGCGGCCACAGCACGATACCGAACAAATAAAATTTGCGCGCGCCGAGATCGAACAGCACCGCCTGCCGGCCATTCCAGGCCAGCCATGGCAGGCCATAAAATACCGCCTGTGTCAGCCAGACGCAAAGCCAGCGCAGCCGTGCATAGCAACCGCCGGTTTCGCGGGGATAGATTGGTTCGCGGGCAGCGTACATTTTGATCACCGCGGCGGGGGCCTGCATCTCAGTCATCGGCGCTCACCATCGACGGTGCAAAGGCCGCTTCATTGTGCGGTCAGTGCAGACGACTGATTCGACAGGCTCCACACGTAAGCCGCCAGCACGTGCACTTTGGCGTCACCCAAAAAGTCCTGGAACGGCGGCATTGTATTGGAACGCCCTTTCCGGATGGTTTCCATGATGGTTTCGACACTGCCACCGTACAGCCAGATCTTGTCTGTCAGATTGGCCGAGCCTATCGCCAGATTACCGGCACCGGTCGCGGTGTGGCACGCCGCGCATACGGCAAACTTGGGCTTACCGAACGCCACCTTGATCGGATCGGCAGTCGAGCCGGAAAGACTCAACACATAGTGCGCGACGTTTTCGACATCGTTGTCCGAGCCGAGCGCTGCCGCCATCGACGGCATCTGGCCGACGCGACCATGCAGGATCGATGTTTCGATTGCGTCGGGTGTACCGCCATGCAGCCAGTCATTATCGGTCAGGTCGGGAAAACCCTTGCTGCCCCGCGCATCCGAGCCGTGGCATTGCGCGCAGTAGGTCAAAAACAGTCGCTCGCCGATCGCATGTGCCTGGGGATCTGCAGCAACCATTTTCAGATCCTGATGCAGGTATTTGTCAAACAGCGGCCCGAAATCGGCGTTGGCCTTCACCAGTTCCTGCTGGTAGGCCGTGCTGGATTTCCAGCCGAGCTTACCCGGATAGCTCCCCAGACCTGGATACAGATACAGGTAGCCGAGTGCAAAGACGATGGTGATGTAAAACAGCCACATCCACCAACGGGGCATCGGCGTGTTGAGTTCGGTCAGGTCTTCATCCCAGACGTGGCCGGTGGTATCGACAGCGCCAGTCGCACCGGTCACAGCCGCCTGCTGACGCGACTGCGACCAAAGCAACAACGCACATCCGGCGATACTGATCAACGTCAGCAGCGTGATGTACAGGTTCCAGAAACCGCTGGTAAAGTCAGCCATGATGCGGCTCCGTCGGCGCTGGGCTTACCTGCTCCTGCGGTGAATCGTCATCGGCAAAAGGCAACTGGGCGGCGATCTCGAAATCGCGCTTTCGGCGCGCGCTGAATGCCCACCAGAGGATTCCGACAAAAGTCACCAGACTGATAACCGTCATCGCCGCGCTGGCATCGTTGAGCAAACTGTCGATAGCCATGATTCAGTTCCTTGTCTTGATCAGGATGCCGAGTTCCTGCAGGTAGGCGATCAGCGCATCCTGTTCTGTTTTACCGACCAGCGTGGCCGGCGCCGCGCTGATTTCTGCATCCGAATACGGCACACGCAAACGCTGCAGCGCGCGCATTTTTGGCAACACGTCGTCGGGCACTAGCGCAGTTTTTGCCAGCCACGGATACCCTGGCATATTTGACTCAGGCACCAGATCGCGTGGGTTGTTCAAATGGACGCGGTGCCATTCGTCGCTGTAGCGCGCACCGACCCGTGCCAAGTCCGGGCCGGTGCGCTTGGAACCCCACTGAAACGGTCGGTCGTAGACAAATTCCCCCGGCACCGAATAGTGGCCATAGCGCTCCGTCTCCGCACGAAATGGGCGGATCATCTGTGAATGGCAGTTGTAGCAACCTTCGCGCAGATAAATATCGCGTCCGGTCAGCCGCAGCGGCGAGTATGGTTTCAGGCCGGCCACCGGTTCAGTGGTCGAGTGCTGAAAAAACAGCGGGACAATTTCGACCAGACCGCCGACGCTTACAACCAGCAATGTGAGCGCGATCAGCAGCCAAGGGTTCTTTTCGATTAATGCGTGAGAAAATTTCATGAAGTTCCTGGGCTTAAGCCGGTGCCAGCGAGGGCGCACCGGGCAGCGCCGGAATGCGTGCTTCGACGACCGTGCCTTCTCGCATCGTCATATAGGTATTCCAGGCCATCATCAGCATGCCGCTCAAATACAGCAGCCCACCGGTGAACCGGATTACGTAGTAGGGATAGGTGGCCTTGACGCCTTCGACAAAGGTATACGTCAGCGTGCCGTCGGGGTTCACCGCGCGCCACATCAGACCCTGCATCACTCCGGCAATCCACATTGAGGCGATGTACAGCACGATGCCGATGGTGGCCACCCAGAAGTGCGTATCGATCAGTTGCGTGCTCCACATCTGCTGTTTGCCCGACAGGCGCGGGATCAGATAATAGATCGACCCCATCGTGATGAACCCAACCCAACCCAGAGCGCCTGCATGGACGTGGGCGATGCCCCAGTCGGTGTAATGCGACAGCGAGTTGACGGTCTTGATCGACATCATCGGACCTTCGAAGGTCGCCATGCCATAGAACGACAGCGAGACGATCATGAACTTCAGAATCGGGTCGGAACGCAGCTTGTACCAAGCCCCGGATAGGGTCATGATGCCGTTGATCATGCCGCCCCAGGAAGGTGCCAGCAGAATTAAGGAGAACACCATACCAATCGACTGCGTCCAATCCGGTAACGCGGTGTAATGCAAATGGTGCGGACCGGCCCACATGTAGGTGAAGATCAATGCCCAGAAATGCACCACCGACAAACGATACGAATACACCGGCCGCTGGGCCTGCTTGGGAATGAAATAGTAGACCATGCCGAGGTAGCCGGCAGTCAGAATGAAGCCGACCGCGTTATGCCCGTACCACCACTGGATCATGGCGTCCTGCACGCCGGCATAGGCCGAATAGGATTTCCACATCGTGGCGGGCATGCTGGCGCCATTGACCACGTGCAGTAGCGTGACGGCGATAATGTAAGCACCAAAGAACCAGTTCGCCACATAGATGTGCGCGACCTTGCGCCGAAACAGCGTGCCAAAAAAGACCACAGCGTAGGACAGCCAGACAATGGCAATCAAGATGCTGATCGGCCACTCGAGTTCAGCGTATTCCTTGCCGCGTGTCAGGCCCATCGGCAAGGTGATGACAGCAGCAATCAGTACCGTTTGCCAGCCCCAGAAAGTGAATGCCGCCAGCCGGTCGGAAAACAAGCGGACCTGACAGGTGCGCTGCACCACGTAGTAGGAGGTCGCGAACAAACCGCATACGCCGAATGCGAAAATTACGGCGTTGGTATGCAGCGGACGCAGCCGTCCGTAACTGAGCCAGGGGATATCGAAGTTCAGTGCCGGCCAGGCCAGCTGCGCAGCGATGATGACGCCGACCAGCATGCCGATGACACCCCATACAACGGTGGCAATAGTGAACTGTTTGACGACCTTGTAATTGTAATGATTGACGCTGTTCACACATACTCTCCGGTAGCATCAGGGCGATGCTGCGAGAGTAAAAGAGTGCATCACTAAAATCCTTGATGTGAATCAAAATCGACCGGATGGGATGTGCTGCTCGCTGCACAATCAGGTTGCCCAGCTTCGACCATCGCCGGTGCAACCGGCACGGCCCGATCGTCGTCCTGCAAAATACGCCACGCGGGCCCGACCATATCGTCGAACTGACCCGCATTCGACATCATGAAGAAAACCCAGATCGCTACAAACACCAGCATTACGCCGAGCGGGATCAACAGATACAGTGCTTCCATGATCAGCGCCTTTCTGCAGGCGGCATGGCTCCCGGCCGTGCCGCCGTGCCGATCCGTCGCAGTCGCAAGGCGTTCAACACCACTACCGCCGAACTGGCCGACATGCCGACGGCAGACATCCACGGGGCTAGCAAGCCCAGCGCTGCTGCCGGAATCGCCACCAGGTTGTATGCCGTCGCCCAGGCCAGATTCTGATGCACCACCCGCAGCGTGCGGGTCGCACAATCGACCACGTCGGAGAACGCCGAAAGACGCCCCGCCAGCAATACGCAGTCGGCATTGATCTGGGCCAGTGCAGCGCCGCCGCCCATCGCAAACGACACGTCCGCAGCACGCAGAACGGCGGCATCATTGATGCCGTCACCGACCATCGCAACCACGGCGCCACTGCTTTGCAGGCTCTGGACAAATGCCAGTTTCTGTTGCGGCAGCGTGTCACCCAGCGCAGTGTCGATACCGAGTTGATCGGCGACGCGTTGCGCCACCTGTTGTCGATCGCCGCTCAATAGCAAAACTTTTTTCCCTGCGCGCTGCAATGCCGTGACCACTGCTGCAGCGTCCGGACGCATCGTGTCAGCCAGATCGAAGCGCGCCAGTACCCTGTCGTCGCCGGCCAGGTAAATTTCTGTAATGTCGGGTGGTCCGGGCTCTGGCGGCGCCAGGCACGTCGAACTAGCAACGAAAGCGGCGCTGCCAAGCCGGTAGCAGCATCCATCGACCGAGCCCGACAAACCTTCGCCCGGATGATGCTGGATGCCAAGGACAGCTACCTGCGCATATTCCGACAGATCGGCTTGTACTGCCGCGGTGACGATGCCGACACCGAGCGGATGACTACTGCCCTGTTCGAGTGCCGCGGCAACGTGCAGGCACCAGTTGCGCGATCGCTCGCCGAAAATTTCAAGTTGCTGAAGACTCGGCTTGCCGAGCGTTAGCGTACCTGTCTTGTCGAATACGACATGGGTGGCGGACTGCAGGGTTTCGAGCACGTGCGGGTGGATCATCAGTACGCCCTGGCGCACCAGCCGGTCGGTTGCCGCAGCCAGCGCGGTGGGCGTCGCCAGCGATAGTGCGCAAGGACACGAGACGACCAGAATCGCGATCGCGATCGACCAGGCCCGCGTCGGGTCGACTACATGCCAGATTAAAAATGCCGCCAGCGCAAATAGTAGCAATACCGTGACAAACCACGTCGCCACGTAGTCCGCCTGTTGCGCGAAACGCGGTTTGCCCAGCCCCGCCTGTTCCACCAGTTTCACCAGCACCGACAGCGTGCTGTCGACTGCCGGACGCGTCACACGCAGTACGACTGTCTGGTCCAGGTTAATGGCGCCACCTGGCACGCTACAGCCGGGAGTAATTTTTTGCTGCGCGCTTTCGCCGGTCAGGAGTGACACGTCGATCGCACTGACGCCCTGCAGCACTACCGCATCTGCGACGATCGCTTCGCCGGGCCGCACCAGAATGCGATCGTGTACGCGTAACTGATTAGCCGCCACCATGTCGGTACTATCTGCCGACAGGTCCTGCAGGCGCAATGCAGAAGCCGGTAGCGCATGGTGTAGCGCGTTCAGTGCCGAGGCTGCCTTGCGCCGAGCACCGAGTTCCAGATAACGGCTGCACAGCAGCAAAAAAATAAACATCGTGACGGAATCGAAATACACCACGCCAGCGCCACGCCAGGTCGCCACCAGACTGGCGCCGAACGCTGCCAGAATCCCGATCGAGACCGGCACGTCCATGCCCGGCGCGAGCGCCTTCAGACTGCGCCAGGCCGCGCCAAAAAATGGTCGTGCGGAGTACCCGATTGCCGGTAGCGTCAGCAGCAGTCCGGCCCAGCGCATCAGACTGACCATGCCCGCATCGATCGAACCGTCTGTTGCCAGATACACCGGTAGTGCGACCATCATCACCTGCATCATCGACAAGCCGGCGATGAATACTTGCCTGAACAGCGTCTTGCGGGCACGTTCCAGTTGGGCATCGTGCCGGACCGGGTCGAACGGGTATGTTGGATAGCCGATTTGACGCAAGGCCAGCAGGATTGTGCTGACTTTGCAGTCTTGGCGCCGCCAGCGCAGATGCAGTCGTCCAGTGGCGACGTTGAGGCCCACCTGCTGCATACCGGGGAGCCGCGCCAGCCGCCCTTCGATCAACCAGATACAGGCCGCACAGCGGATGCCTTCGACCGAAAACGTCGCCTCGCACAGTTCGCCGTCATCGCTAGTCGATGCTGCGGCCATCGGCGTTGTGTCGTAGAGCGCCAGCTCCGGCGGAATCATTGCAGCAGTCTCTGAAAAACCACTGCGGTTGCGATAATAATCGCTCAGACCATTGCTGACGATGCTACTGGCGACGGCCTCACAACCGGGGCAGCACATCGGCTGCAAGGTGCCATCGATATCGACTTGCCAGTGCGTCAGAGGCGGCACCGGCAGACCACAATGAAAGCAGAGCGTGCTGATCGGTGGGGGCACAAGCGCCGCTGCACTCGCGCTGCCGTCAGGGCTCACTGTCCCGCCATGAACGGTGTGAGACAGAATGCATCCAGCCAGCCCGACGACATCCCGCGCCACGCGCGCATCAGTCCGACGACGCCGAACAACAGTACCACCGCGCCGCTACCCTGGCGGATCCGGCGCTGCTGCAACCAGCCGCGCAAACGCGTTCCCATCAACCCCATCGCCAGCAACGTCGGCAAGGTACCCAAACCGAAAACTAGCATCACGATCGCACCGCGGGTGGCCGATCCGGTCAGCAGTGCCGTCAGCAAAACGGCGTACACCATGCCGCACGGAAGCCAGCCCCAAAGACTACCCAGCGCCAGCATTTTCAGCGGCGTATCGGGTGGCAGCAGAAGTTTTGTCGCCGGCTGAATGCGCCGCCAGAGAAGTTGCCCGACCACTTCGAGCCGGGCCAGTCCGCGCCACACACCCATTAGGTACAGACCGAGCGTTACCAGCATCAGATTGGCCAGCCAGTAACCGACACTTTGCAGCCGCGCCATACCTGCCAGCATTTGCACGCCACGTGCGGCGCCACCCGCCAGCGCCCCGGCTGCGGCGTAACTACCGATGCGTCCCGCGTTGTATGCAAACACACTGGCAAAGCCGTTAAAAATACGGACAGATCCCACTGACTGCAACGCAATGGGGATTCGCCGGGCCGGGCCTGACGCAACCGAGAACGCCGAGACGATCCCGCCGCACATGCCGATGCAGTGCACGCTGCCCAGTAACCCGATCAAAAAAATTGGCAGCAGATTCAGTCCGTTCATGGTACCCGTGCACCCTCTTTGGCGGGAAGTGGGGACGCCGTCAGCGTGCGGTCGAATACCGCGCAGATGGATCGCATAGACAGACGCCCGCGTGAGTTGACGCTGATCCAGCCCTGCTCGATGCATAGCAGACCCTGGTCGGCGAGCACTTGTAACGCTACTAGTTCAGACGCAAAGTAGGCGCTAAAGTTGATTGGCCATGCCTGTTCTATCGCGACTACCGACAGCGTCAGATTGGACATCAACATTTTCATGATGGCGCGCCGCAGGGCGTCGTCCATACCTAGCACGACGCCGCGAGCAATCGGCAACGCATTGTCGTCGATCCTGTCATAGTAGGCTTCCAGCGTGTCGACGTTCTGGCTGTATGCGCTACCGATGACACTGACCGCGGAAACGCCGCACGCCACCACGTCATGATCCGCCTGCACTGAAAATCCGTCGAGATTGACGTGCAAGCGGCCCTGTTGCTGCGCTACTGCAAGCGAATCACCGGCGCGTACGAAGTAGCCAGTGCCAAGATGTCGATAGCCGGCGCGCTCTAGCTGCCAGATGCATCGCGACTGACACAGCTCGACCTCGGTGCTCGCGTTTGCCAGATCCGGCAGAACGATCCGGTCGATCCGTGCGTCGATCATGGCGGCTACCGCTCGCGACAGCGTCAGCAGATTCTGACCTGGCAACCCGATCATCAGATCGATCCGGGTGACGCGAAAATCAGCCGCTTTGACGCGCCCGATACCGACCAGCGTTTGATGCTGGGAGCGCCGAATTTCAAGTAGCGGTGCGTCCGCAGTGTCGACCGCCGGATAGTTGAGTCGAACCTGATTGAACCCGGCATCTCGCAGCGCGCCGAGTTGCCTTTCGGTGATGCGCCGCGCATCAATGTCGATGGCGTAGGCTCCAGCCGGCTCTGGCGCAAACTGAAACCAGTGGCGCAGGTGTTGCATCAGAGCCTGTATCTGTGCGTGCCCCAGTGTCGCAACACCAGGACCCGACAACGTCAGCTGTTCAATTTGATTCATCCCCGCAAAGAGCTGCCCTTGCATCTCGCATTCACGCTGCAAGTAAGCCAGATAGCTCGACGGCTTATGCAGTTCGATGCCACCCGATTCACCGTCAGCGGTCAGGCAGCCTGAGGCGACCGGCGCCGGCACATAGAGTGACAGCGCCAGCGCATTGCGACCGCCGCGCGTGCGTAACCCGGCCACCGCCTGCAGATAATCACGATAGCCGAAGCCGGTGGAAAACTGCGCGATCCCGGGATAGCAAAAAAAAGGCAGCCCGGCGTACGCCGTCTCCGCACGCGGCTTGTGCTTGTGTGCCAATTCGGCTGGCGGCACTGCAGCGGGTGAGATGGTGGCGTCCAGTGGTGACTTCCTTGCCGTGTGTCGGCAAACCTTCGATCGATCGAAGTCTAGGCAAGGGGGTCGGCAAATTCCTTGAGGTGGATCAAAATTGCCGGAGTCGCCCGGCAGCCGGTATCAATGCGCCAGCAACAGCGGCGCCGTCATTGATCGCAACATCGTCAGACTGACGCCGCCCATCAACACTTCGCGAAAACGGCTATGACCAAAACACCCCATCACGATCAGATCGATATCGCGCTCGACAGCTAGCGACAACAACGCATCACCCACGCTATCGACGCGATAAAACTGGGAGACAGAAACACTGACGTCATGACGCGCAAGATACAGCGCAATATCTGCGCCAGGCTCCTGACCGTGCAGATCATCGGCCGGCAGCGCATTGAAGACGGCGACGGTAACGTTTTTTGCAAGTTGCAGCAACGGGATCGCCTGCGTCACTGCCCGGGTTGCTTCCAGGCTGCCGTCCCACGCCAGCAGGATGTTATGACCGAGCGTGTCGTAGTCCTGCGCGAACGGCATCACCAGTACCGGCCGCGCGCAATTCAGCGTGACATATTCCGGCAGGTCCGACAGCGTTGCAGACAGGGTTTCGTCCGGATCGGTCTGCCCGAGGATCACCAGATCGGCATACCGCGCGTGCATCGCCAGCGCGCCGGCTGCCTCATCATCGACCAGTCGCTTCTCATACGAACGCACGCCGAGTCGCTCCGCCGCTTCTTCAAAAGCCAGCAGCAGCTGCTTCGCATCCGCATATATTTTGTCGATGTGCGCCGGCGACACCGGGCTTGCCAGGCCCATCGCTCCATCCTGATAAATAAATCGTGAGATACCGGAGCAGGCCATCCCGATCAAGTGCGCATTATTGGCGACGGCCAGCGCCGCAGCGGCCTGAATTCGTCTAGCAGCGTGACGCGACGCATCGACATACACTAATATCGTTTTATAGCTCATGGCGGCTTCCGATCGCAAGTTGATGAGTCAGGTAGCATCCCCGGTAGAGCCGGCGCGCTGACTATCAGCGATTCGCCGTAGCGCCCGGATTGGGCTGCTATGACCATCGCCGTCGCGGCGAACCGTGAAAACTTCCTATCTCACTATAGCGCAACCCGCCCTTACATAGGCAGCGTGAAGATTGCATGCAGCGGTCGCGCCGGTCCGATCAGCTGGCCCTGCCCCGCCCAGCTCAGGAACTCTGTATTGCCATCTGATCAGCATGGTCGGCAGGATTATGGTGACCTGCGCTGCGCCGGCAACATCGCAAGTTATCGCAGCGTCCAGCTTTCAGTACCAAAATTATTCACCGATACGCCAATGCCGATCCGCAGATCACGCACTGCACGCATCTGTTCAAAATAAAATTCCGGATTTTTGAGGACTGCTTTTCTTTGCATTCAAGGTTGATCGCCACTGCCGGCGTCGCGCCCGTCATCCGATGTTCATCTACCAATTCGATAAAATTATTCTGGGCCTGATGGCACGAATACACAGTGCACTAATATCTGGGCCGCCCAGTCGGGCGGCGTTTAGCTTGATTTGCGCGTTGAATCTTGTGCAGCCGATCACTAGAGTACCAAATGTGAATTGGGATAGCGCGTTAAAATTGTGCTCTTCAGGGCAGACATGCGGTATTCCCAAACGTCCTGCCCAAACTATGGGAGTGCCCGATGGTTCAACAGCGCGTGTTCAGAATCGCCTTCACCGCCAGCCTACTTGTCGCCGCTGCTAGCGGTGCCTTAACTCTTCCAGCACGGGCGGCCGATACGCCGATCGACCCGAGGATAAGCTGTACGCTGCCGACCAATTGCGTCAATTCGCGTAACAGTAGTGGCCTGGCGCCGCTGCATTTCTCTGGCACGGGCGCACGGGGACTTGCATTGTTACAAGCGACGCTGGCTGGTTTTCCGGAGGCGACTATCCAACAGCAGGATGAGAGCACCATCACGGCCGTCTTTACGACGCCTGCCGGCTTTCGAGATGATGTATTTTTCCTGCTCGATGCGCAGCAGCAGCAAATTGATTTCCGATCGCGTTCTGGTTTCGGCCTCTTCGACTTCGGCAAGAATCGCTCACGCATGCAGGCAATTGCCGCGCGCTTCGCCGAATCGGCAGCAGCGGCGGAATCGAACTAAGCGGCTAGCGGTCGAAGCTTCAGTTACTTGGTCTGAAATCAGATAATTCTTCCGAAGGAATTAGATATGTCCACCGAGCAAGAAAACGCGTATGCCACGTTGCTAGAGAGATGTTATTACTTGCCGATATTTTTCGGATTAGCATTTGAGCAGGTGGTACTAATGCACAGAGTAAAAAATCGGACTTCCGCAGAAAGAATTGCAGAAGCTTTAAGGCTACTGCGATTTGTAATCGAATATTTATTTCGCCATAAAGTAGAAATTTGATACGGAAATACATCTGCTTCGTCTACTTGAAATCTGTTCGCGACAATAGGTTTCTTCTCCACTCTTCCAAGATTTCTCTACCTTCTTTTTTTTATTATTTTATATCACGTAAATTTTAGTAATATCACCATTCATATCTGTGAGATAGCTTTGCGCCGCAAGAAGACTTTTTGATGCTACGCAGTAGCGGCGCCGCCATCTACTTTTTATTTTTTTATCCCTATTTCAAAAAATACTAGCGGTTTCATACAGTCTGTTATGTCAATCCAGACTTCGACTGTTGCATTTTTCTTTTACTGTATTTTAATGAGCTTCTTTTTATTGGTGACCACATTATGCTTATTGATTCTAGCGTCGACTGTCTGCTACACCGGACGAGCAACTCTCCGGTAGTAGGCAACGTTGCTCCAAGTAATAATTTTTATCAAACATCAAGTTCACGCGCGCATCTCCCGGATCAAGTTGGGAAAATTTGGTTGCGGTCTAGTGCATCGATGCAGCTGTCAATGCTCCACCAAAAAAGCGAGAGTAACCGCTAGTCCCAGAAAGTTTGCAAGCCCTTCTGCGAGTCGTTGAAAGTAAATGTATTTTTTGGACGGATTTCGTTTACGTCAGACTTATGCAGGAGCCAACGCGTCCGACCCCGTCGAAAAAACGTTTACTTTTAACGACTTGCAAGAGATATTGATATATCGCAAAAACAGTCTGAAATTGTCATCTAAGATTATCAGACGTACGAAACCAGATGTACAAAATCAGCCAAAATGGACATGTCAGTGATGTGCTCCGACTTGTACTTGCGGTTGAATAATCGTGCGCAATCTGCCCTTCAGCGAGGACGATATGCCCGGCCACTTCACCCATATTTATACTGCTCGTCGCGTTGCCGAATATTTAATCGCGGGCGAATTTCCGGAGTGGCCGCAAGCTGGATCAGCGCTGTTCAAGCGCGATGCGGTTACCTGTGGAAAGGCCATGCAGAAGTGGGAGAAATTTGCGGCCATCGGGGCAATCGGCCCGGACCTCTTTTATTTTTCGCAAGATTACAACGGCTTGCCGTTGGGCCCAGCCAGCGACGAATTGATGCTGGCACTGGCGACCTATTATTTTTTCGATGCCGCCAAAGAGAATGATTGGGAGCCGCTACTCATCATTCTCGACAAGGTAAATGCGACGATGGCGGCACTGCTCCGGTTCTTGATCAAGCTTCAAAAAATCTGGCAAAAATTTCTGGATGGCTGGAATCAGACCATCGGTCCGATCGTTGCGGATATCAACAATCTCGGCGATGCACTGACCGGTGGCGTACTCAGCGAATTTGGCGTGGTGATGGATGAATTGACGCTGGCGTTGAAAACCATCGCCAAGCAGGAGCTGCTGACCTACGCCGACATCTTCAACAATTTCGATACCTGCGTACAAAAAGGCTACGACGAAAAGCTTTTCTTATGGAGTGACATGAGTCACTACCGCAAACCTTCGGCGCTATGTCAGGCCTTCATCCAACAGGTGGACGCGCTGGAGGCCGCCGGCAACCACGAGCAATCGGAGCAGTTTCTCGCGTTCACGCTGGGCTACATCACACATCTTGGCACAGACACGATTGCCCATTCGTTCGTCAACGAGCAATGCGGTGGCCCGTTCCGTAACCATCCGCAGCGCCATCATCTGATTGAAAACCACATCGACGCATGGAATTATTCTCAGACTGCGCCCGGTGGCAAGATCACGCCAGACCCGTGGGGTCACTCGACTACCTATCCCGATGCGTCCATGTCGGCACTTTGGTTTGCGGTACAGATGACGCCTATCGACCCGTTCGGAAAGCAGCGACCTGACCCACTTCCGGCGGATCCAAAGGCGCGCAAGAAGGCACTCGACGTGGATGGCGAAATGCCGTCATGGATGGCGAATTCGATCGTGTTGGCAATGATGGATACGTTCAAGGACCCGGCTGAACATCCGCAGATTTTTCAGGGTGATGGATTTCAGTCGACCATCGATGCCGGGCTGTTGACGAAAACCATCAAGGACGTCACCGGCAACGGTCTCGACCGTCCGATTGCGGAACTGCTCGACGGCATCGCGCCGCCGCCACCGTTCCCGGTACGCAAAGGTTTCCCGTTGCCGTGGCAAATGCAGACGGTCTACCGGATCATGATTACGTTCTACAAGATTTCATTCAACGGTACGTGGGAACTGGAAAAACCGCGCAAGCCTGATTTTATTATTTTTCCGCCGCCGTCCGATATCGAAAATCTGCTGCAGCCACCCGACCTAAGCGGCATTGATCCGTCCAATCCGATCGACGATATCTGCGGCGTCTTCATTGCATTGATTGAATGGGCGATCAAGAGTATCGGCGCGGCCGTCAAGTTGCTCGAAGACTTGGTCAAGATGCTGCTCAGTCCAGGCACCTATCTGATCCGTCTAGCGCTGTATGAGCTGGCGATGATCGTGTGGGATATCGTCATCAAGACGCATGAAGTACTGGCCCATACTGGCTTCGTTACGCCGCACGCGCAGCAGCTTTATTCCGATGGCGAACTGCGTCTGCCGGATGAAATCGATGTGCCGCTGATTACCCTTGGCGGCACAGTCGATGCTGCTTTTCGTGATGCGTTGGCGGCGGCATTCGATCCGCTTGGGAATCTGGACACCTCGCAGGATGTGATCGGCATCGGCCATTCGGTGTCGGACCCGAACTACCCGTACTATCCGGTTCTGCGTTATCACACCGACGGCAGCGTCGAAGGATGGGAATATCATCGCCCGTGGGCCTGGCCCGACAAGAGCAGGGTGCAGCAAAACGGCGCTGAGGACACGCTGAAAAATACCCCGACAGAAACCTACAACCCGGCGCAATCATTCGGAGAAGGTCCGGATACCGCGTACCAGCCGCTACGTGCCGGACCCTATCCGCTGATGTCGATGCCAAACGTATTTTTTCGGCTCGATGCTCCGGTCGACACGGACGCCAGAACCGCCTATGAACAGGCGCAAACACCGTGGCAGACCGATCAGCTTAACGAACAGCACATTGGCGCGCGCAGTCTGAAATACAGTCCGCTTGGCGATCCGATCCCATTTTCGGCGCATCTGATCGGTCAGATCGCCAACAATACCGGCTACTCGACGCAGTTCAATCTGGATAGCGATCGTGCCTTTGCATATCTGACGTGGGACTGGATACGCAACGATCCCAAGACCGAGGGCGGCAGCGCTACGGGCATTTTTGGATTGACCTATGCGACGCCACAAGAGCCACCGCAAGCCGCGCCAGGCTGGGCTAAAGGGAACCAGCCGCTGCTGCTGAAGTACAAGGATGCGCCCGTGGTCGACCAGCCGCCGCCACGGCCGCCACCGCCGCTACCGCCGCCAATCCGATAGGTATCGACTGGCTCGACCCGCACATTCTATTTTCGGCTACCGCCTGAGGCAGACATGAGTTCGTACAACAAACCACCAGACAATCCGCTGCAGCGCGACGCCAGAGCACAGCGCGTAACTGCCTCGGCAAATGCACGCGAACCCGGTGACAAGGAAGACTGCAAACAGGTACCACCACTGCCGCCCGTGCCGCCCGGACGCCAACGAGCGCGAGACGAGTGTGCCGACGAGCAGCCGTCCAAAGTGGTCGAGCGAACCTGGTATTTTGAACGCGACGGAGATTGCGACGACAGTTGCGACGAAGCGCATCCGCCATCCGGACTCCACCGTCCGCCTCACGACAATGACGCATGCGATGACGGTCGTAGTCGGCCGGGTCGGCCAACCCGGCCGCCGGGCAAGAGCAATGGCCGACTGGCAGAAGGCGGCGGATTGACCAATGGCGATATCAACAAACCCGACACACCGGGGGTATGGGTCGGGCCGCGTGCCGAGATGGAATTGCCGTACTTGTTCATGCGCGCCAACCCGGCTGATCTTGGCGCACGCCCGATCGTCGGTGCACCGTTCTGGGAAAGCCCGGACATCTTTATCCTTGGCGGAGTAACGCCGTCGCTGGCACCGCCGTTGCCGTCGCAATTGGGCCAGATCGCATTGGCCGGTCAACCGAATACGCTGTACGCGCACGTCTGGAATTTCGGTAAAGCCGCGGCGAATGAAGTGGTGGTGGAGTTTTACTGGGTCAATCCATCGCTTGGTATTAGTGCGGATTCGCTCCACCTGATTGGTCAGACCTTCATGTCGCTGGGGGCGAAAGGCAGTGGCCGGTCGCATGCGGTGGTCAAGTGTCCGGAAGCGTGGACTCCGACCTTCGTCAACGGCGGACACGAATGCCTGCTGGTGCGGGTCTGGGATAACCCCTCGGATCTGCCCGGCGAACCGAAATTCGACGCGTCGATAAATCGCCATGTAGCACAACGCAATATTCACGTCCAAGCTGCTGCCGGTCAGCAGATGATGATGATGCACCCGCTTGGTGTCGAGCCGATGTTGCCGCCGACAGCGTTTCAGCAACCGTTGCTGTTGAAGGTCGGTCCGCTGTTCGGAGCGCCGGCCACGGTACATGTCGAGCGGGTTGCTCCCAATGGCGTACCGTGGCTGCAGTTGCATAGCGGACAGCGCGGCGTTTTTCCCGCGATGGCGCCGCCGACTGGTGTGCCATCCCTGTCACCGCCAACGACGGTGGGCGGCGGCTTCCCCAGCACTGGGGGGGCCGCGCAGCAACAGGTCATTGGCGATGATCAGCACGTCGCGTTTTCTACCAGCGACACAAGGCCGGGACCGGGTGAGGCGCATGTCTATCGCGTCAGCGCCAAGCAGGACGGTGCCGTGTTTGGCGGTTATACCGTGATTATTCTGGGATAAGCAACGATGCCACGGATTCCCACCACCATCCTGACCGGTTTTCTAGGCGCCGGAAAATCGACGCTATTACGACGCGTGCTGACCGAAACACATGGGCAGAAAATTGCCGTCATCGAAAATGAATTTGGCGAGGAAAATATTGATAGCGAAATCATTTTTTCTGGCGGTACAGAACATATCGTGAAGATGAGCAACGGTTGCGTTTGCTGCAGTATTCGCGAGGACCTGCGCGCGACGTTATGGGACCTGTCCGAACAACGTCGTAGTGGCGCTCTGGCGTTTGACAAGGTGATTATCGAGACCACCGGACTGGCCGACCCCGGGCCGATCGCACAGACGTTTTTTCTAGATGAGGCAATTGCGGCGCGCTATCAGCCGGACGCGATTTTGACGATGGTCGACGCGGTACACGCGATGGAACAACTCGACGTGCGCGGTGAGGCGCGCCGGCAAGTCGGATTTGCCGATCAGCTATTCATCAGCAAGGTCGATCTAGTGACGCCGAACCGTATCGAGGCGCTGTCGGCGCGCTTGTCGCAAATGAACCCGCACGCGCCGCAATCGCTGATCCCATTTGGCGCGGTCGATCTCGACAAAGTGTTCGGTATCGGCGGCTTCAATCTCGACAGCCAGCTGGCATTTAGCGACGAGACGCCGAATCTCGATGGGCTCGATTGCGCTGACCCGCTCCATTCCCACCCTGACCATCATCACGACGACGTCAAGAGTTTCGTCTTTCGCTCACTGCGGCCACTGCATGCGGAGCGATTCAGCCAGTTCATGAATGCCGTGGTCAATAGCCACGGCGGGCGATTGTTGCGTTACAAGGGGATTTTAAATATCAACGGACATGCCCGGAAAGTGGTGCTGCAGGGGGTCCATCAACTAATGAGCCACGATCTTGGCAACCCGTGGGCCAGCGACGAACCCCGGGTCAGCAAACTCGTCTTCATTGGCATCGAACTGCCGCGAGAGCACTTGATGCGCAGCCTGCAACTCTGCCTGGTGTAGCCCCATGGGCTTATCGCAAGACAGCAGTTCGTTCAGCTGCCGACGACAGCCAGCGTTACGGACATATCACCGCCATCGAACAACACGGCCGCATGACGTGGCAGCTAGAAACGTGCTGCGTTTTGCGCAACTATGTTGAGCTGGCCATCCAGCGATACAAGCGCATTTTTGGCAACGTAATGGAAGCGCGGGCGCTGCCACGGCAAAAAATGGAAGCTTGGATCAGTGCGCCTGGACTCAACCGAATGACCGGATTGAGATTGCAGCTTCGGTAAAAATCGCTTGATCTCTTGCAAAGGGGGGCAATTTTACGAATTTTTGATTCATGCAACCGTGCCCCTCGTGAACCAGGACACATCGCACCGCTTTCTACAACCTCCTACCCCACCGCCAGAATTTGCGCTGCCTTCGTCGCATTCCCCTCGGCATTTTTCAACAAACTCATATGCATTTCAAACTGACGCGACAGGCTGATCATGGTGACCATGGCGTCGACCACGTTGACGTTGCTCCCTTCTAATGCAGCGCCGACCAGCGTGACGTTCGCATCTGCCTCGGCGGCGACGCTACCTTTGACACGAAACAGCGCGTCATCACCGCGCACCAGCGTGTCTTCGGGCGGATTGACCAGCTTGATCCGACCGATTACGGTCGAGTCACCCGGCTTGGTGGCGTTGCTCACTGACGAGACGGTGCCATCCTTCGCAATCGTAATGCTGACATCCGGCGGGATGGTGATCGGCCCACTTTCACCTGCGACATTATTGCCGCTCTGCGTCTGCAGGACGCCGTTTTCGTTGACTTTTAGGCTGCCGTGTCGGGTGTAGGCTTCTGAGCCGTCCGGCATTTCGACGGCCAGCCAACCCTTGCCCTGAATGGCGACATCGAGGGCGCGCCCGGTCTGCTGCAGCGCGCCTTGCGAATAGTCGGCACCGATGGTCGAATCGACTACGAATGTACGCGTCGCCAGACCCGGTCCGACTACCGGAACCGCGCGAAACGCATCGAGCTGTGCGCGAAAACCGGTAGTGGTGGCATTGGCCAGATTATTGGCGGTAGTAGCCTGCTGCTCCATCACATGTTTGGCGCCTGTCATGGCGGTGTAGATCAGACGGTCCATGCTTTATCGCTCCGTGATTGCTCTTGATGAATCAACGCAGGTTGACCAGCGTCTGCAACACCTGATCCTGCGTTTTGATGGTCTGCGCGTTGGCCTGATAGTAGCGCTGCGCGGTGATCATATTGACCAGTTCGGCTGTCAAATCGACGTTGGAGTCTTCGACTGCCGACGATTGCAATACGCCCAGACTGCCGGAACTGGGCGTACCGACCAATGGTCCGCCCGATGCCGAGGTTTCTGCCCACGAGTTATTACCCAGATTTTGCAGGCCGTTCGGCGCGGTGAAATTGGCCAGTACGACCTGTCCGAGCGTGGCCGATTTTCCGTTGGTGTAGCGCCCGGTAATGATGCCATCGGCACCGGTATTAAAGCCCGACAACTTGCCCGACGTGTAGCCATCCTGGTTTTGCGTATTCAGGCCGAAGCTGGCGCCAAACTGCGTGGTGCCCGTGAAGTCGACCTTGAAGATCAGAGGGGTAGTGGCGCCGGTGGTGACATTGGCCGAAGCATTGAAAGGTTGCGGTGACGCTGTTGTCAGCGTACCGTCGGCGCCGAACACCAGTGTGCCCAATTTGGGCGTGTTCAACGGCGCACCATCGCTGGTGCCATACACATCCCAGTTATTGGCGGCGGTTTTGACAAAGTAGCCCTGCACGATATGCGAATTGCCGAGCGAATCGAACACCGAAATCGAGGTCGAACGATTGAAACTGGTTGGATCGGTGGCTGAAAACACCGGCGTGGCCGGGGGTGTCTCGCGTGAATCCAGATTGACCAGCAGCTTCACCTTGGAAGTCGCCAGCGGCGCCAGATCGGCGGTGTTGATATTCAGATCGGTCGGTGCACCGGTCGCCAGCACACCTTTCGTATCGGCGATATAGCCGGTCAGGCGCGAGCCCTGCGCGTTGACGATGTAGCCGTTTTTATCCAGCTGAAATTGACCATTGCGACCATACGTCACCGATCCATTATTGCTCATTCTGAAAAATCCACCGCCATTGATTGCCAGATCGAGCGGGTTGTTGGAGGCGGTCACATTGCCTTGCGTGAACTGCTGCGCGACTGCGGCGACCTTGACACCGATACCGACTTGCGACGAACCGGCACCGGTCAGCGAACTCGCATACACATCGGCAAATTCGGCTTGCGCTCCTTTGAAGCCGACGGTACTGGAATTGGCGACGTTATTACCGGTTACTTCGAGACTTTTTGAAGCGGCATTCAGACCGCTCAAACCTTGTTGAAAACCCATGCTGTTCTCCTGAAAAAGGTAATTTGGCCGACTTACAGAATCTGCCGTACATCACTCATGCTGACCGCACCAAGACCTGGCACATTCAGCTTTACGCCCTGCGCGCCGGTCGACACACTCGCCACTTGACCAAACGCCAAAGCGGTCGAATCGATCTTTGCCGTTGCGGTCGATGCCGCGATCTCAATCGTATAGGCGCCATCGGCGGCCTTGCTGCCATCATCTTTCACACCATCCCAGGTCAGTGCCGCAGTCCCCGCGTCGCGGCCGCCCAGATCGATGGTGTGGACTACCTTGCCGGCGGCGTCTTTGACATTGACCTGAACCTTGTCGGCAGAGGCTGCCAGATCGACGCCGAACACCGCCTTGCCGGCAGAGAGTTGGATCTGCTTGCCGGGCACCAGCACGCCGTGACCGATCATGCCGGCCGCCTGCACTGACTGATTTGCCTGAAAGCTGCCGATCAGCGATTGCAGCGTACTGTTCATCTTGTCGATGCCGCTGACGGTGGACAATTGCGCCAGCTGACTGGTCACCTGCGCATTATCCAGCGGATTCAACGGGTCCTGATTCTTCATCTGCGTGATCAGCAGTTTCATGAAACGATCCTGCGTAGCATTGGCACTACTGGCCGCATCCTTGACTGGATTCATCGTGGTCATCAGGTCGGCCGAAGCGACATTATTTGAAACAGGTGTCATGGCAAATGCCCTTGTGAGTTAGGTAAGCTGTAGTACATCAATACGGGTCGCACATTTCCATCGATGGTCAAGTACGGGACGACGACTACCCATTACTGACCAATCGTTAGCGTTTTCAGTAGCAGTGTCTTGGCCGCGTTCATGGTTTCGACATTGGTCTGGTAAGAGCGCGACGCCGAAATCATGTTAACCATTTCTTCGACCACATTTACGTTGGGCATCGCGACGTACCCTTTTTCATCCGCCTGCGGATGTTTCGGGTCGTACACCATGCGGGGCGGACTGGTATCTTCGGTTACCTGATCGACCCTGACGCCGCTCGAGGCCGCACCATCCACCGGCACCGCACTGAACACCACCTGCTTGGCCTTATACACCTGACCGGTGGAACTGGTGGTGCTGTCGGCGTTGGCGATATTGGATGCCACCACGTTCAGGCGCTGCGACTGCGCGCTCATGGCTGAACCGGCGACATTGAAAATGCTGAACAGTGACATGACAGTGATCCTTTCTTTTGGTCGGGTATCGAGGTTGGAATCTAGCCTTGAATTGCGCTCAACATGCTCTTGATCTGCGCGCTGATCATCGTGATGCCGGCTTCATAGCGGATCGCGTTGTCAGCGAACTGATTGCGTTCGGCATCCATATCGACGGTATTACCGTCGATAGCGCCTTGCTGAATGTTTCTGTATAGCAATGGTACCCCGCTAACGCCGCTGTTGCCGGATGGCTCTTTAGCCGTCATGTGGGTGGTGACGGTTTTGGCGAGTTCGGCGGCTTGCGGCGTGCCGCGCGCCATTGCCAATTGCATGGCACCGTTAAAGTTGATATCACGTGCTTTGTAATTGGGCGTGTCGGCGTTAGCAATATTGGAAGCGATCAGTTGCTGCCGCTGGCCGCGCAGATTGAGCGCAGTCTCGTTAAAGCGCAGATACTCGTCTAGTTTTCCGATCATGGGATTCTCCGAAGGGGTAACCGTACATGCCGGTTGCCCTGTAAAGGTTATGTTCCACTGCTGATCATACGGAGCGGTCGCACCGGCCAATCGGATGAGCAATCTGCAAAATCCCGGTCTGTTTGCGTGATGGAACGCCTGCATTGTGACTACCATGAAGCTTCGGATTACTCCATCAACACCACCGCCATCATGAAAATCCTCCTGCCCTTGCTGTACTCGAGCTGGCTCGCCAGTTTGCTGGCGTTGCCCGCTGTAGCGCAAACTGCGCCGCCCGGACCGCGCCAGGATACAACCGTGGTTCGAAGTACCGTGGATCAATTTTTACGGGTGCAATCAGCCGGACTACCCGGCGAGGTTCAGATCACAGTGGGTCAACTCGATGCCCACCTGAATCTGGCGGATTGTCCAACGCCTGAAGCTTTCCTGCCGATCGGTTCACGGGTTTGGGGCAAAACCACGGTCGGGGTGCGCTGCACGGTGCCTGCCAATTGGACGGTGTATGTCACGGCGCAGGTTAAAGTGTTGTCACAATATCTCGCCAGCGCAGCGCGGCTGGTGCCGGGACAGTTGGTCGGTACGGGTGATCTGATTACCGTCAAAGGCGACCTGACGGCGTTGCCGGCGGGAGTGTTGACTGACCCGGCGCAAGCCATTGGGCGGACGGTGGCAATGTCGATGGCACCAGGCAGCCCGATGCGGCAGGATTCATTTAAAACAGTGCAGGCGATACAGCAGGGTCAGCCAGTGCGGTTGGTGTCCAGCGGTGCAGGTTTTTCAGTTACCACAGAAGGTCGTGCTCTCAACAATGCCGGGGCGGGTCAGATAGCGCAGGCACGCACTTCCGGCGGGCAAGTGGTGAGCGGTGTAGCGCGTGCGGGTGGGATTGTCGACGTGACGTTTTAACGGGATTGCAGGTTGATGCAAAGAAGTCTAAAGTTTTTTTTGCTGCTGCCGTAACCAGACACAAGACGAGGGGTGATGTACCCCGACCACCAAGGAACCATCGTGAAGATCGACGACTCTTTCAATAAAACCGGCGCGATAGGCGTGGGCGTTGCGGCAGCCCAGACCAAAGCCAGCAAGGGCGCTGAAAAAACAGCAGTCCCCAGTAGCGCTACCGGCGGGTCCGACAGCGTTAAAATTTCGGCAGAGGCACAGGCACTCAGCAACAGCAGCACGTTCGACCTCAAAAAAGTTACTGAAATCAAGGCGGCGATCGCCAGCGGTACATTCCAGGTGGATCCAGAAAAAGTTGCCAGCGGCTTGATTGATACCGTGCGCGATTTGTTGTCGTCACGCAAAGGATAAGGATCATGGCAAGGCCTGCTTCGGACCCACTGTTCAGCCTGCAGTCAGAACAGCACAGCGCACGTGGACTGATCGCGCTGCTGCAACAGGAGCAGGAAAAATTGGTCCAGACCAGTATCGATGGCTTGCAGGACCTGATGGAACGCAAAGCCAGCCTGATAGCCCAATTGACTGCACTCGCCAAAAGCCGTCACGCCGCACTCGCAGACAACGGCTTCGGGGCCAATGAAAGCGGCATGCAAAACTGGATTGCCAGCCATGTCCACGCCGAGGTGCAGTGGAACACTCTACTGGAACTGACTGCAGAAGCCAGGGAACTGAATCGCCTCAATGGCATGCTGATCGGCCGTCATTTGATTCGCGGTCAGACCGAACTCAACATCTTGCAGGGCAAACCGCAGCATAGCAATTTTTACGGTCCGAACGGCCAGTCTGCAACCAAACCGCTGGGTCGCGGGCTGGTGATCGGGTAAATTCGCGGGCAGCGCGATCGAACTTCGGCTGCAACGGCGCGAAATTGAATACTCCGGCCAATATCCGCTTTCACGATTTGTCAGCCACAGCGTAGCGCCCGGCCGACGATTCGGTGAAAATATGCCCGCAAATTACCCTGCGAAACATAATTCTGTGTCGTAGCCGACTTCTTTCGCTGAAATAACCATACGACTGCGTCAATATGTGCGTCAACGCACATCGCAGTAGTAATTCGTTTGGCAGACTAAAACTGTTCTTACCCAAACACAGGTGAATTTCAATGATATCGCAAGCCCAAGATCTTTCCGCCGACGCTTACAATCCAGACAACCTGCTGAATTCGTTGATTCAAAAATTGGCGATCAAAAATGACGCTGCCTTGTCGCGTGCGCTTGAGGTGGCACCACCCGTGATTAGCAAGATTCGTCATCGCCGATTGCCAATCGGCGCATCGCTTTTGATTCGGATGCACGAGGTCGCCGACCTGTCGATCGCCGAACTGCGCGCGCTGATGGGCGACCGCCGTAGCAAATACCGCGTTAGCGGTATCCGTACACAGTCGGACCGTGCCTAGAACGTCTAGCCCTATCGTATGGGCAGGGCTGACGCAGGTACGCAATCGCAGCAAACGCGCTCCCCGAGGCCGCGTAACGACCAGCAACACGTCTGGTGACTACGTGACCGACGACGGCGCAACACCATGCCGATAACATCGATACTTGACAGCAGCATGACTGCACTGGTCGGCTTAGGTGCGGCTGCTACCGGGGTCGTCAGGTCGCCGAACGTCCAACCTGCCGAACTGCTCCCAAACTGAATTTGCAGCGTGTCGTTACCTTGGTTGCTGAACACTAGTTCCATTACGCCCTCGCCACTCTCGTTCATACCCGGTGCAACTTCCCAGTATCGGTCAAACGCGCTGCCACAGGTGCCATGTGGGGTCGCAGAGTCCATCACGCTGATTCCCGCGAAATCAATCCTCGCAGTCGCAGTGGAAGATTTGCCCATCGCCGATATCGAATAACTATACGACACCTGAATCAGCGCTACCCCCCCACTTCGAAAACCTGTGTGAGCCAGCGTGCGCCAACTCGCCGCCAGCATAGCTCGGCGCCGCGATTGCGCGTATCGAGTCTAGCGACACTGTCGACGTTGTCGTAGTAGAAATCTCGGCAGTGGCTGCCTTGTTCCCATCGTTCTTGACCATATTCGACATGTCCGATGCCAGCGCCGAAGTGACCGATTTCCCGTTATCGGCATGGGTTGCCACGCCCGACAGGCTTTGCACAATGCGCGCATCCCAGTCAAAAGTTACCGTGGCGGTAGCGGCGCGGGCGGACCGTGGCGCAGTGCAAGGCCGGACAGGATTGATGAGACGAGAATTTTTCGCTGCATCGTACGATACCGGCGATTGTTAATTCGAACCATTGAATTGTGACACGAGTCATGCACTGCACCACTGCCATAGGAAGGATTCGTCCCGATGATGTTGTATCTTTTTTACCGCTAGGTTGCGGTGCATGCACCGTCGCGCTATCGTCGAAAGCCTTTGATCTTGTTGCGGCTTCCCAATCTTGACGAATGCGGGTTCATTCGATGTCATTGTTGCAACCCAACAATCTATTGCAGACTATTTCAGCGCACGTGCATATAATTGCGGGCATCCGGTAAATGCAAAATAATCCTCGAACCCCATTCCATGCCGGCTTCTCTCGTTTGCACCTGCTTCACGCTACGCAAACTGACCCGCACCGTATTGCGCTTGTACGACCAACATCTGACCGAAGTCGGCCCGAAGACCACGCAGCTTTCGCTGCTTAAAAATATCGCGGTTCAGGCGTTGCCGGTGGCCGAACTGACGGCCAGGTTAGCGACCGACCGCACCACCTTGACGTGCAATCTGAAACCGTTTGTCAATACAGGCTGCGCCGCATTCGCGGCTGGCAGTGATACACGCCAGCGCATCGTGACGATCACCGCCAGTGGTCGCAAAAACCCCAAAACGCACACCTTGCACGGTGCCTTGCGCAAAGCGAACTCGAACGCACTCCGGGTGCAAATTTGATACACGCGCTGCACCACGATGCCAATATCGCAATACTGCACCTACCCCCATTTGCGGAGAAAATGCATGTCCAATCCGACTGAAATGTCGCCCCGTGCGGCGTGGCTGCTGATGCTTGCAGCGGCCGCAATTCTGATGATCACGATGGGAGCGCGACTGACCACCGGCCTGTTTATTTCGCCGATCAATACGTCGACCGGGTTGGGCATTGTTTCGATCAGCTTTGCACTGGCAGTCGGCCAATTCGTGTGGGGTGCGGCGCAACCGGTGTTCGGTGCCGTGGCCGACAGATACGGCCCGGTGCGAGTGATCATTTTGGGCGCGGTAATGCTGGCGATCGGAATGGCGATGACACCGTTCATGTCCAGCCAGGCAGGGCTGCTTCTCAGCATGGGCATCCTGAGCGCAGCCGGTGCGGGTGCCGGTAGTTTTTCGATTCTGATCGGCGCCACCGCGCAAACTCTGCCGCCGCAGCGACGTGCCTTCGCGGCAGGCTTCATCAATGCCGGCGGATCGTTCGGCCAGTTTGTGTTTGCACCGTTGATGCAGGCCATCATCAACAGTGCCGGGTGGGTGATCGCGATGCTGACCATGGCTGCAACTACGCTGCTGACAATTCCGCTCACCTGGCCATTGCGCCGACGCGCCATCGTAGTTCCGCTCAAAATCATGGCTAGCGCTTATCAAGTCGGGCTCGGCCAGCAAGTGCGACTGGCGCTGCGCGACCGGAGTTACCTGTGTCTGCACGCCGGATTTTTTACGTGCGGTTTTCATATTGCGTTTCTGGTCACGCACCTGCCAGGTGAAGTCGCGCTATGCAGCTTGTCGACCAGTGTATCGGCGACTGCACTGGCACTGATCGGGCTATTCAATATCGTCGGCAGTCTGTCAGCCGGTGCACTAGGATCGCGCTACCAAATGAAATACCTGCTAGTGGGCATATATTCCAGCCGCGCCTTCATCATCGGCATCTATCTGATTGCGCCAAAAACCGCTTTGACGTTTTATGTTTTTGCGGCGGCGCTTGGTTTGACCTGGCTGGCGACAGTACCACCTACCGCCGGGCTGGTTGGCAAACTTTTCGGCACGCGCTATCTGGCGACGCTGTTCGGTTTGACGCTACTGTCACACCAGATTGGCGGATTTTTTGGGGCGTGGCTGGGCGGGTTGTCGATTGCCCGGTTTGGCAACTACAACTGGATGTGGCACGCCGATATTGTACTGGCGCTGGCAGCCGCGCTGATCAACCTGCCGATCCGCGAAGCGCCAGTCGAACGCGCTCTGCCGGCATAAAGATAATCGCTTGGATCACCGGCTAAAATCGACCACCTGCCATCAAAAAAATGTATCATCGGGCGACCTTGATTTTTCGCGGGACCGAGCCAGCGCCATGAACCTGATCCACATGTTACGCAGCCTGTTGGGAATTCGCACCGAGCGCCAGATTTTGCCGCTCGGCGTAAAACCGCAGATCGGCAGTACGCTGGTGCGCAATCGTCTGAAGGTACGGCTGCGCACGCCCCTCGACGATGAGCAGTGGCAGTGGCTGGGCCAGATGGGTTGGCGCCGGGTTGACATGCGCGCCAATCGTCGCTGCTACGAGGCCCTTCCCGACCGGACCATGCGCAAGCTGCTCGACAGAACTCATCGCATGACAGCGCATCAGAAGATTGTCACCTACGAAGAGCGTAAGGCGGCAAAGGCACGACGCTAGTAGGTTCGATTGCAGCACCCTTTGCTCCGTCGTATTTTCGCGCAGCCGATTCCATGCAAAGAGCACGGTAAAAAGCCGGCTGAAAGCCAAAAACGCGCTGGAAAACAGCAAGCAAATGCATAAGCTGAGGTCGCACGTTGGCATGTAACAAAAATAACGACATCGCGGGCGCGTCCAATCAGTGCAGCAATTCGGCTGTCAACGGCGACTTACCTGCGGGGGTCTATCGGTACTTCGGTCACGACGTCCGGTAGCGTCGCCAAAATCAGCACCTCGACACGCCGGTTGCGCAGTCTTCCAGCGGCAGTCTGATTGCTGCCGACCGGAATGTTCTGACTGTGTCCAAGCGCGGTGAGGCGTGCTTCGGCGACACCGTTTTCAGCAAATAGACGCACCACGCTGCTGGCACGCACGCTGGATAATTCCCAATTCGACGGAAACGCCGCGGTATTGATCGGCTGGTCATCGGTATGACCCTCGATCTGAATCGCATGCGTATCGTTGCGTAAAATTTGTGCAATCGCGCTTAGCGCTGCGTTCGACGCATCGGTTAATTGCGCTTCGCCTGGCGCAAACAAAACGCTCGCGTTAATTTCAACATTCACGCCACGACTGGTCTGCGTGACCCGTACTTTGCCGGAACTCACCAGCGGGGACAATACTTTTAAAATTTCGCGGGCGATAACGGTCATGGTGTCTTTTTCACGGCGTAGCGCATCGAGACGCTGCCGCTCGCCGGGGCTATGGCGGCGCAACGTCAGCGCCGGCCGACTGTCTTCGGATACCACCGGTACCAAACGGCTGACAGGGTTGCCGAATGCCGCTTCCAGTGATCGCGACAAAATCCGATATTTGCCTTCATTGACCGACGATACGGCGTACATCACGACGAAAAAAGCAAACAACAGCGTAATAAAATCCGCGTACGAAATCAGCCAGCGTTCGTGGCTGATTTCGTCCTCTTCAAAGCGCTTGCGCGATTGTGCGGTGGGACCGGGCTCATGCTGGCTACTCATGGCGCCCTAACGCTCGTAGGCCAACATGCGCTCTTCAATCGAAAGCGGATTGTCACCGACCGCAATCGAGAAAAATGCATCGGTCAGCATTTCAAGGCGTGTGACCTCATCGTTGACGGCGGTTTTCAGCTTGCCACCAATCGGCAGGAAAATCAGGTTGGCCAGACCGACGCCGTAAATCGTCGCCACAAATGCCACTGCGATACCGGCGCCCAGTTTGCCGGGATCGGACAAATTTTCCATCACGTGAATCAGGCCGAGTACCGCACCCAGTATTCCGATCGTGGGGGCATAGCCGCCGGCCGATTCCCAGATTTTGGCAGCTTGGCGCTCACGGCTTTCAAAGGTACTGATTTCGATACCGAGGATTTCACGCATCTTGTACGGATCGACGCCGTCCGTTAGCAGACGCAACCCTTTGGTAATAAACGGGTCGTCCGAGTCTTCCATGTAACGCTGCAGACTGAGTAGGCCTTCACGCCGCGCGGTTTGACTCCAGAGTGCCACGTCGGCGGCGTACAAGCGGTGCTTGTCCGGTCTCAACTGGAAGATCGAGCGTGCCATACGCAGGCCTCGCCGGCAGGTCGGCCAGCCACTTTGCAACAGCACCGCGCCGAGCGTGCCGACCGAGACGATCAAAAACGCGGTCGGCTGAATCAGCGCGCCGAGATGGCCGCCTTCCATCCACTGGCCGACCAGAATGCCCGCCAGCGCCAACAGCAATCCGACTACGCTACCCCAGTCCATGTCTTCTCTCTCAGGAAGGCGCGCATGCGCGCGATCGCCTGACTGTGCAGTTGCGAAACGCGCGACTCCGACACACCCATCACCGCACCGATTTCTTTCAGGTTCATCTCCTGTTCGTAATACAGGCCCATCAGGATTTTTTCCCGCTCGGGTAATGCTTCGATGGCATGGATCACTGCCTCACGAAAACCCGCGTTCAATAAACTTTGTAAAGGATCATCCGACAGATCGGTGCAATAGCGGTCCAGAAAATGTTCGTTGCCTTCACCACTGTCATGAAAATCTTCGTAATAGACCAGTTGATGACCGCCGCCTTCGGCCAGCAGATCCTGATATTCGACCAGTGTCATCTTGAGGTGCTTGGCAACTTCGGTTTCCAGTGGAGCGCGACCGAGTTTTTGCTGCAGCGCGTTCATCGCAACTTCAATCTTGCGCATGTTCTGACGCATGCTGCGCGGCAGCCAGTCGCTGCTGCGTAATTCATCCAGCATCGAACCGCGGATACGTTGCACCGCATAGGTTTCGAACTGGGCGCCGTGGGTTTCTTCGTACCGGTTGATCGCGTCGAGGAGACCGATCATGCCAGCCTGAATCAAGTCGTCGACCTCGACACTGGGTGGCAGTTTTGCCTTCATCTGATGGGCCAGTCGCTTGACCATAGGCGCGTGATCTGCCAGCAGGTGATTCTTGTCCGATTTTCCGCTGACTGTGTACATGAAGCGTTCAGACTCCCAGAAGATAGGTCATGCATATGCCGACTCTGCCACACCGCTGTCGGCGTTGACGAAGTGACCAGCCAGCCGGCGAAAGGCAACCGCCGCACCCGCCATCGGAAACGCATCCACCACCGCCCTGCCCAGATCGGTGGCACGGCGCAGATCGGTATCGGCCGGCACCCATCCGATCGACGTCACCGGTACCGCCAGATAGCGGCTGGCGGCCTGTGCCAGGTTAGCGTAAACTTGGCGCGCTTCCGGCTCGCTGGCACCGGTAACCAGAATACCGAAGGATCGACGTCCGAGCAATCCGGACAGACGCTTGATGATCGCATACGCCGAGGTGATTGAGCTACCGCTGTTTGCCACTTGCACGACGATTTCACCACGCTGCATGGCCGGCACCGGAAAGCCGCCGACAGCGTCGAGCTCGGCATCGACCAGCATGATATCGGTTTGACCGGCGAGTACGCCAAACGCATTCGCCAGCCGACGTGCCTGATCGGGGTCCTGCAAAATGGTTTTCAGATTCTCGCGCGCCAGCGTGGCGACCGAAAAACCTTGCGGGGTGCGCTGAGCGACTTCGTTCAGGCCACGCTCCTGGCGCGCCACCTGCATCAGCGTAGCTGCACGCGCGACGCCGAGTCGCTGGGCCAGTGCGTTCGACGGCGAACACGCATCGAGCAGCAATACGTCACTACCGGCTCGGGTCAATGACGATGCCAGATTGAGCAGCAGGCTGGCCTTGTCGGCCGCACCAACAGCCGCCACCAGGCTCACAATACGAGGCTTGGGGCCGGCCAGCATACGTCGTAATCCTTCTGCCTGATCGTTGGTAAAACTAGCCAAGAGACACCTCGCGCAACGATTTGTCGTTAGATGCCCGGGTAGTATTGGCCATCACCAGCGGCAGTTCCGCATCGTTGAACTGGAACGGGGTTGTTTCCCTCTTGAGCTTGAAGGCGCGATCGACCAGATACTGTTTGTTAGCGATGTGCAGATCCTCGGGTACGCGCTGACCGTTGGCGACGTAATACAGATTCAACTTTTGGCGGATCACAACGTCGAGCACGCTGCCGATCGTGGCAGCTTCGTCGAGCTTGGTCATGACGCAACCAGCCAGCCCTGCGCCCTGATAAGCCCGTACCACTTCGCTCAATGTTTCGCCGGTGGCGGTGGCATTCAGACACAGCAGGCGTTTGACCTGCGCACCCGCGCCTTGCAGCATGGCGATCTGTTCGCCAACCATCTGGTCGCGCTGACTGACACCGACCGTATCGATCAATACCGTGTGCTTGTTTTTGAGTTCATCAAGGGCGATCCGCAGGTCGGATTCATCTTTGACCGAATGCACCATCACGCCCAGAATTTTTCCGTAAATCCGCAACTGTTCGTAGCCGCCGATACGGTATCCATCAGTGGTGATCAGAGCCAGTTTGCCGGGCCCGTGACGTATCACGCAACGCGCAGCCAGTTTGGCAGTGGTGGTGGTCTTCCCGACACCGGTCGGACCGACCAGCGCAAATACGCCGCCTTTTTCGAGCATTTCGCTTTCGTCGCCAATGGTCGAAAGATTGCGCGCCAATACCGACCGGATCCAGTGCATGCCTTCCGCCATGCTGCCGCCTGCCGGCAGATTTTCGGTCAGGTAGCGCGACAGACTGGCGCTGAATCCTGCGGCCAGCATCTCGCGCAATACGGCGGCTTTCATCGGCTCACGTTTTTGTTGCGCGTTCCACGACAATTCTGAAAACTGCGATTCCATCAGGCTGCGCATCGAGCGTAGCTCATTCATCATCGCGGCAATTTCCCGACTCACGCCCTGCGAGATGGATGGCGCCTCCACTGGCTCGATGGCGCGCGCGCTGCGTGACTGCTCGAGTGCGCCGGCCAGACCGGCAGCCTGATCGACATCGCCACGACGTTTGGCAAATGCGGCCAGCATAGTGGCCTCCTGCTCGGGTAATGCGATCTGTGGTGGCAGAGTTTCTTTTTCGATCATTGGGGCCGCCAGTGACGACATGTCTTCGGAAGCCAGCGCCAGAATTTCAACTAGACCGTTCAGATTGCGGTTCGATAAAATCACGGCATCCGGCCCCAGTGCTTCACGCACCTGCCGCAATGCCTCACGCGAACTGGTCGCGGAAAATTTTTTGACGTTCATGCTTGCGCTCCAACCAGGCTGGTGACTTTAATGGTTTTTGAATCGGGTAATTCGGCGTGCGACAAAACTTTCAGCTGCGGCAAGGCGCGCCGCAAAAATCGCGACAGCAAGGCGCGCAGCGGGGCCGGCACCAGCAGTACCGGCGCCAGGCCAAGCTGTTCCTGATGCTGGGTTGCCTGCTGGGTCTGAAACGCCAGCGTGTCGGCCAGACCAGGCTCGATGCCCGCACCGTCCGGACCGCTGGCTTGCAAGGCCTGCATCAACAAGCGCTCAAGGCGGTTATCCAGCGTCATTACCGACAGCTCGCTGGCGCCCGGGAAAATCTGCTGAACGATCGCGCGACCCAGTGCAATCCGTACCAGCGCGGTCAATTCGGCCGGGTCTTGAATCTGCCCGGCGTGTTCGGCCAGCGCTTCGATGATGGTTTGCATGTCGCGGATGTGCACGCCTTCCTGCAACAGGTTCTGCAGCACTTTTTGCAGGCTCGACAGCGACATCAGTTTAGGCACCAGGTCTTCCACCAGCTTCGGCGATTCTTTGGCCAGATGATCAATCAGTTGCTGGACCTCTTGACGACCCAGTAGTTCGGCAGCGTGGCTGGTGATCAGATGATTCAGATGGGTTGCCACGACCGTCCCGGCGTCGACCACGGTGTAGCCCATGGTCTGGGCATGCTCGCGCAGTGTCGCGTCGATCCATACTGCTGGCAGACCGAAGGCTGGATCGGTCGTCTGGTTTCCCGCAAGGGTGCCGGTCACCATGCCGGGATTGATCGCCAAAAACTGCCCGGGATGGGATTCGCCCGTGCCGATTTCAACACCTTTCAGGGAAATCCGGTACGAGGACGGTTTGAGTTCGAGGTTGTCACGAATGTGAACCGGCGGCGATAAAAACCCGACCTCCTGCGCAAACTTTTTTCGAATTCCCTTGATGCGCCGCAGCAGCTCGCCGTTCTGGCCTTTGTCAACCAGCGGAATCAGCCGATAGCCAACTTCCAGGCCAAGCGTATCGACCGGCACGATATCCTGCCAAGTGGCTTCTTCGTTCTCGACCGGCACACTTGACGCGACCGGGTCGGGAGTAACTACGGCAGCGCTGATCGCGCTGGTCTGGCGCTTGGACGCGGCGTGACCGGCCGCTGCCAGCAAGGCACCGAGCAAGATGAAGGCGACGTGCGGCATGCCAGGAATCAAACCCATCCCACCGATGATGCTGCCGGTGATGTATAAAACCTGCGGCTTGGCAAACAGTTGATTCACCAACTGGCTGCCGATATCGACATCGCTTGCAACCCGCGAAACCACCACACCGGCCGCAGTTGAAATGATCAGCGATGGAATCTGCGCCACCAGACCGTCACCGATCGCCAGCAATGTGTAATTTTTAAGCGCCTCGGCAAAGCCCATGTCATGCTGCACCAGCCCCACCACCAGCCCGCCGACGATATTAATAACGGTGACGATGATGCCGGCCACCGCGTCCCCGCGGACATATTTGGACGCACCGTCCATGGCGCCATAGAATTCGGCTTCCTGCGCGACTTCGGTACGGCGGCGGCGCGCTTCGGCCTCGGCGATCAGACCGGCATTCAGATCGGCGTCGATCGCCATCTGCTTGCCCGGCATCGCGTCCAGCGCGAAGCGCGCGCCGACTTCGGCGATCCGGCCGGCACCTTTGGTAACCACCGTAAAGTTGATGATCGTAAGGATCACGAAAACCACGATACCGACGGTGTAATTCCCGCCGATCAAAAAGTGTCCGAACGCTTCGATCACTTTGCCGGCGGCGTCCGGACCGGTGTGGCCCTCGGTCAGCACGACACGGGTCGAAGCCACATTCAGCGACAGGCGCAACATGGTACTGACCAGAAGGACAGTCGGAAACGCCATGAAGTCAAGTGGTTTGATGGTGTACAGACTGGTCAGCAAAACGATGATCGAAAGCGCGATATTGAAGCTGAAAAAAATATCCAGCACAAACGCCGGCAGTGGCAGCACCATCATCGACAACATCATGATGATGATGATCGGTGCGGCGACTGCCTTGCTGTTAGGACCACTCATCCATTGCGGAAGTCGAAAACTGTTCATGCGGCGGCTCCGGTTTCAGGCGATGGCTGTGCAGCCGGATTCAACGGATCGAGTTGCGGCGGGATCGGGATATCGCCTGGCAATTCCGGCCGTACGCCACCGTGACTGCGGAAAGCCCGTAGCTGGAATACGTAAGCCAGCACTTCGGCCACCGCGGTGTACAGCGATTCTGGAATCTCATCGCCCAGTTCGGCATGGCGAAACAGCGCCCGTGCCAGCGGTGGCGCCTCGAGCAGCGGCACATTGTTGGCGGTGGCAAGTTCGCGGATTTTCGCAGCGATTTCGTCGGCACCTTTGGCGACGACCGTGGGCGCGCGCATCTTGCCATCGGCGTATTTCAGTGCGACCGCGAAGTGGGTCGGATTTGTCACCACGACGTCGGCGGTCGGAACTTCGGTCATCATCCGGCGGCGTGCCATTTCGCGCTGCTGGGCACGGATTTTGGCTTTGATTTCAGGATTACCTTCGGACTCTTTGGCCTCTTGGCGAACTTCCTGGCGCGTCATCATCAGCTTTTTCGCATAGCTCCACATTTGATACGGCACATCGATCGCGGCGATGAGGACCAGACTCATGACAATTGCTATGTAGCTGGCAAACATCAGATTCGACAGATGTATGCTGCCGGCGCGTGGCGGTTCCACCACCAGGCCGAGCATGGTGTCGATCTGGGTAGACATCACCAGGTAGGCGATGGAGCCGACCAGCAATGCTTTGGACACCGCCTTGGTCAGTTCGACCAGCGCATTGACCGACACTAGCCGACCTAGTCCCTTGAACAGATTCATGCGGCTGAAATCCGGTACCAGCGCCTGCGTGCTGAAGAGCCAGCCACCGATCAGCAGCGGCGAAGCGAGTGCCACCGCTATCAAAATCCCCGCGAGGGGCGCAAATGCCAGCAATAGGTCGGCCAGATGCGCGCCTAGCCTGGTCAGCAGCAAACTGAAATCGAATGCCTGGCTGCGATCAAACGACAGGCCAGAACTCAGAGTGCCATTCAACTGCCGCAGAAGATTGTTACCGGTGACGTACAGCCCTCCCCCGGTTGCCAGCAAAATCGTGCAGGTGGCCAATTCACGCGAGCGCGGCACATCACCGTTTTCGCGCGCCTTTTCAATGCGCTGCTGCGAAGCCGGTTCTGTCCGTTCGAGATCGCTGTCTTCTGCCACCGTTCGCCCCTTGCCGGAAAATTTCCGGCGTCGGCATGACGGCGGATCTCCAGTTAGCGATAATTATTGCGGCAAAGGAATAAAGTTGATCTGGGGAATAGCGGGGGAAAGGGACAGGTGTTCAGAGGCGTCTGTGTCAATCGACTATGAACAGGCGGGCGCCCAGCGCAGTCGAGGAGCGATGCGGCTCGGCGTTATCGGCGACCTGATAGCTCACACCAGGCTGCAACGTGAATCTACGACCATCGGCAAGTTCGGTATCGAGCTGTCCCGCGATGCACAACAGAATATGGCCCTTGAGGCACCAGTGATCGGCCAGACAACCGGACGAATAGTCCACCATACGAACCCGGATGGTGCCGAATTTGCAGGTTCGCCAAAGGACCACACCGGTATCTCCCGCATGCGTCGTAGCCTCGACAGCGGACCAGTCGGTGATGCCAAACGGGATATCTGAGATATGCACGAACGCACCTCACACAACACCAGCGCGACGCCAGCGCGGCGCGGTTGCGAGCGAAATGGCTCGGCAAGGATATCGAACGTTTTGCCGTACTGGCATACGGTCATTGTCTATCAACTGCCGCCTTGATGAATGCTGCTGTGTCTTCCACGGACGGTGCGTGGGTTGAAAAAATCGCGCCAGAGCCGCCCTCATTGGTAGCGCCGCAATGCGGGCAGCTAATCATTGCAACGTCGCCATCGGGCAAGGCCCGATCACTGAATTCGTTGACCTGAAAAGATCGACCCCAATGACACTGGAAACATGAAAATATCCAAATGGGGCAGCCAGACCGAACTGCGAATAGTCGAACCATCGCAGCGCCTCCATCGCGCGCCGAAGTCTTCTGTCACTACTTGTACGCGCTGCAGCGCTGAGGCAACCTGCTGGCAAAAACACATTACTGCTATGACTAGTCGTCAAATATAAACTGGTGATTGGTACTTTGAGGTCGTCCCGTGACCCATCGTCGCCATGCAGATTAGGGGCGCCACTGACCGCCCAGAGCCTGAATTAGCGCTACGGTGGTGACCTGACGGTCGGCGCGCAATTGCACTAGCGCCCGCCGTGCGCTCAGCGCGCTGACCTGTGCCGTGACCACTTCGGTATAGCTGGTCTGCCCAGCGCGATAGCGATTCAAAGCCTGCGCTTCAGTTTGGTCGGCCACATCCGATGCCCGCTCGCGCAGACTTTGCTGCTGCAGCAAAACCCGGCTGGCAGCAAGTTGGTCCTCAACGCTTTCAAACGCCGTCAGCACCGTCTGTCGATAGCGTGCCGCTGCCTGCTCCTGGGCGGCCTCGGCCTCACTGACGCGGGCGCGCGTACCGCCTGCATTGAACAGCACCTGCGCTGTCGACAGTCCAAGCGACCAGATGCTCGTCGCAGCCGAAAAAAGTTCGGCTACCGTACGGCCACCCGATCCGACGCTGCCCGAAAGATTCAGACTCGGATACAGGGCAGCCCGGGCAAAACCGATCTGCGCATTGGCGATCGCCACGCGACGTTCGGCAGAGGCAATGTCTGGCCGACGTTGCAGCAAGGTCGATGGCACCCCGACTGGAAAACTTGGCAGTACCGGCTGCCAAGTTGGCACCGCAACCAGCGAAAAATCCGCCGGTGCGTGGCCGCTCAGCACCGCGATCGCGTGTTCGAACTGGGTACGCTGTCGGGCCAGACCGACTTCGTCGGCCTGCGCGTTGGCTAGCTGCGTCTGCGCTTGCAACAGGTCCGTTTTGGGCGCGATACCCGCCTGATAGCGATTTTTGGTAATCCGTAGCGCACGTTGATAGCCCGCGATGGTGGCTTGCAACAGTATGCGTTGTGCATCGGTCTGGCGCAGCGAAAAATAATCAGTCGCCAGTTCTCCGCGCGCCGACAGCAGCGCCGACCCGCGATCGGCGGCGCTGGCCGCAGCGCCGGCATCGGCGCTATCGACGGCGCGCTGCAGACGACCCCAGAGATCGGGCTCCCAACTGGCACCGATGCTAGCCTGAAAGGTATTTCCGGGGCTGGCATTGCCGGCACCGCCGGCACGTCGACCGCCGCCATCGAGGGTCACCACCGGGAATAAATTGGCACGTTGCTCACGCACGGTGGCTCGGGCCTGTGCATACGCGGCGGTGGCGGCAGCAATATTTTGGTTCGATACTTCGACCTGCTGCATCAATACGTTCAGGATCGGATCGGCAAACAGCATCCACCAGTCGCCGCGTTCGGTGCCATCGGCTGGCGTGGCACTAGCCCAGCCATCGATTTCCTTGTAAGAGGAAGGCATAGCGAGCGTCGGCATCTGATACGCCGGACCGACCGCACAACCTGCCAGCACGGCAGCACCGAGAATGGTGACGGGCAGGCGGCGCGCTGCGATTTTTAGCCAGAGCGATAAGGGCATGGTCAACTCAGTCAGGGTGAGGAAGCAAGGTCGCACCGGCGCGCGCCAGCGGGCTGAGACGGCGAAATTTGTCGAGCAGGATATAGACCACTGGAGTGGTCAGCAGGGTCAGCAACTGGCTGGCGATCAGGCCACCGATGATTGCCACCCCTAGCGGACGGCGTAGTTCAGCCCCCTCGCCAAAGCCGATCGCCAGCGGTAACGCGCCGAGAATCGCAGCCATGGTCGTCATCAGGATAGGCCGGAAACGCAGCAGGCAGGCTTCACGCACGGCTTCGAATGCCGACAGCTTGCGCCTGCGCTGCGCTTCAAGAGCAAAGTCGATAATCAGGATGGCATTTTTTTTGACGATCCCAATCAGTAAAAATACACCGATCAACGCAATGATTGAAAACTCCATTTTAAAAATTAGTAGCGCCACTATCGCGCCGACGCCGGCCGAAGGTAGCGTCGACAGCACGGTGATCGGGTGGATCAGGCTTTCATACAGCATTCCCAGCACCAGGTAAATCACCAGGATCGCCGCACCGATCAACAATGGTTGCTGATTCTGTGAATCCTGCGCCGCGCGCGCCGTCCCTTCAAAGCTGCCGCGCACATTGGCGGGCAGTGTGATCTCGGTTTCGGCTTGGCGCACCGCTGCCTGACCCTGCGGCAGCGTGCTGCCTTCTGCCAGATTGAACGACACGGTGGTGGCAAGTTCGGCGTCCTGATGATTGATCGCCGTGGCAGTCGCGCTTTCAAGAAAAGTAGCTACCGCTGACAATGGCACCATGCGCGTGGCGGTACTACTCAATACCTGGCCACTGGACGGGTCGCGCCCAGCAGGATTACTCACGACGGTGACCGCGCTGGCCACGACCGCAGTAGCGGCAGTACCTGTCGATACCTGGCCTTTGGCGGGCACATAGACATCCTGTAATGCAGCCGGGCTGCGCGCAAACTGCGGTGCGACTTCCATCACTATGTGGTACTGATTTAGTTCTGAATAGATCGTCGCGACCTGACGCTGACCGAAACCGTTGTACAGCGCATTGTCGATATCGCGCGAACTGACGCCGAGACGTGCGGCGCTTTCGTGGTCGATCGTAACGAAACTCTGGACTCCATTCTGCTGCTGATCGGTGTCGACATCGATTAGCGCCGGTTGCGCCTTCATCGACTCGGCCAGCTTGCCCGCCCAAAGACGCAGGTCGGCCAGATTGTCGCTTTTCAATGTGTATTGATATGTGGAGTTGGTCTGCCTGCCCCCCATGCGTAAATCCTGCACAGGATTCAGAAACAGACTGACACCGGTCACCCGCGCCAATTGCGGGCGTAGCCGCGCAATCACCGCCTGCCCGCCGTCGGAGCGCTCGCGGAGCGGCTTCAGATTCACGAACAAAAAGCCACCACCGGCACGCCCGCCACCCGTGAAACCCACCACCGTCGCTACCGCCGGATCGTGACCGATGATGGCGACCAATTGGCGCAGTTTTCCCTGCATTGCCTGAAAACTGATGCTCTGATCGGCGCGTATCCCACCGCTCAATTGGCCCGCATCCTGCTCCGGAAAAAACCCTTTCGGTGCAACGATGAACAAATAGATATTTAGCCCGACCACTGCCAGTAATATCAGGATCACCAGTGCCGCGCTATGCATGGCCCAATCCAGACTACCCTCATAGGCACGGTGCAATCGGAGAAAGCCGCGCTCGAAAAGTCTTGCGAGACGGCCAGGCGGTTTGGCATCGCCTTCGGGTTTCAGTAACCATGCGCACATCATCGGCGTAGTGGTGAGAGAAATCACCAGCGAAATCATCACCGCGACCGACAGCGTGACGGCAAATTCACGGAACAGCCGACCGACCTGCCCGCCCATGAACAGCAGCGGAATGAATACCGCCACGAGCGAAACGCTGATCGACAAGACCGTGAAGCCGACTTCGCGGGCGCCCAGCAACGCCGCCTGCATGCGCGACATGCCGGCTTCGATATGGCGACTGGTATTTTCGAGTACCACGATCGCATCATCGACGACGAAGCCCGTCGCTACGGTCAACGCCATCAGGCTTAAATTATTCAGCGAAAAGTCCAGCAGGTACATGACCGCAAAGGTACCGAGCAACGACACCACCGTCGCAACCGCCGGAATGATCGTGGCACGGGCACTGCGTAAAAAAGCGCTCACGACAAGTACTACCAACCCGATCGAAATCAGTAGCGTGACTTCGATCTCATGCAGCGACGCGCGGATCGAATTGGTGCGGTCGGAGGCGACTTCGAGTTTGACGTCGGCCGGCAATTGCGCCTGCAAGGTAGGCAGCAAGGCACGCACACCGTCGACGGTGGCGATTACATTGGCGCCTGGCTGGCGCGTGATCAGTACGATGACGGCCGGCTGGCCATTGAACAAGCCGAGTGTGTTACTGTTTTCAACGCCATCCAGCACCTCGGCAACATCACCCAACCGAATCGCGGCAGTGTCACGCCAGCCCACCACGAGGTCGCGATAATCGGCGGCTGTGCGGCCACTGGCCTGCGTATAAATCTGCAACTGCTGGTCGTTGCCTTCAATCGCTCCCTTCGGCCGATTGACGGTGGCCGCCTGCACTGCAGCGCGCACGTCTTCCATGCTGACACCGTATTTGTTGAGCGCGTACGGCAGCAGTTCGACCCGCACCGCTGGCAGCGAACCGCCACCGAGTTCAACGTCACCGACCCCCTGCACCTGTGCCAGTTTTTGCTGTACCAGATTCGATACCGCATCATAAATCTGACCGGGCGAACGGGTCTTCGAGGTTAGCGCCAGAATCACGATGGGGGCGTCTGACGGATTAGCCTTGCGATAGGTCGGATTGCTGCGCAGGGTCGCGGGCAGATCGGCCCGTGCGGCATTGATGGCCGCCTGCACTTCGCGCGCGGCGGCATCGATCTTGCGGTTCAGATCGAATTGCAAACTGATGCGGGTAGAACCGGTACTGCTCGAAGACGTCATTTCATTGACACCGGCGATCACGCCGAGCCGGCGTTCCAGCGGCGTTGCGACGCTGGTCGCCATGGTTTCTGGGCTACCACCGGGTAACGAAGCACTGACTGAAATGGTTGGCAAATCGACCTGCGGCAGCGGCGATACCGGCAGCACAAAAAATGCCCCGATGCCCGCCAGTGCGATGCCGACCGTCAGCAGCACGGTTGCCACCGGACGACGAACGAATGGCGCCGACAAATTCATCGGTGGTTCTCGCGCAAGACCGTACGGTTCGCCCAGCGCTGTGCCAATCGGTCGAAACTCAGGTAAATCACCGGCGTCGTAAAGAGGGTCAACATCTGACTGACAATCAGTCCGCCAAAAATTGCCAGCCCGAGCGGGCGGCGTAGTTCTGCCCCCTCGCCCCAGCCCAGCATCAGCGGCACCGCGGCAAACAGAGCCGCCAGCGTAGTCATCAGAATTGGCCGAAAGCGCAACAGCGCGGCCTGATGAATCGCTTCCTGCGCCGACTTTCCCTGATGGCGCTCGGCGTCGATTGCAAAGTCGATCATCATGATGGCGTTCTTTTTGACGATACCGATCAGGAGAATGATTCCAATGATGCCGATGACGCCCAGATCCTGCCCGCCAATCAAGAGCGCCAGCAGCGCGCCGACACCGGCCGACGGCAAAGTCGACAAGATCGTAAGCGGATGGATATAGCTCTCATACAGCACGCCCAGTACGATATAGACACACACCACCGCTGCCAGGATCAGCCATAACTGGCTGGACAGCGATACCTGATAGGCGCCCGCTGCACCCAAAAAAGTCAGCGTCACCGAGGGCGGCAAATTGATCGCGATAGCCGCCTCGCGAATCGCCTCCACGGACGTCCCAAGCGAAATCTCCGGCGCCGTATCGAAGCCCAGCGTGGTCGCCGGGTATTGCGCGACGTGCGTGATTTGCAGTGGCGCGGGGCGCTCTGTGATGGTCGCGATCGATGCCAGCGAAGCGGCTCGACCGGAGCCGGTCCGCAGCTGCAACTGCCCCAGCGACGCGGGAGTAGTCAGCGTGCCGGGGCGGGCTTCCAGAATTACCCGATACTGATTGGTCTCGGTAAAAATAGTCGACACGATGCGTTGCCCGAACGCGTTGTACAGCGCGTCGTCGATTGCCGCAATACTGATCGAAAGGCGTGACGCGCTGTCACGGTCGATGTCGATAAACACCGCTGTGCCGCTGGCAGACGCATCGGATACGACGTTGCGCAATTGCGGCAGGCTCTGTAACTGCTGCACAAGTTTGCTGGCCCACGCGGTCACCGTGGCACGGTCGGCCCCTTCGAGTGAGACTCGGTACTGGGTCGGGCCGGTTTCCGCATCGATCGTCAGATCTTGAGTCGGCTGTAGGTACAGCGTGACACCCGCTACCTGCGCCGCACGCTGGCGCAGCCGCGCCATGGTCTCAGACTGCGAGCCGGTACGACTTCGCTTCAGGTTGATCAGCATGCTGCCGGTATGCAGCATGGTGTTACTAGCCGCGTCCACGCCGACCAGGGAACTCAGACTGGCAACATCAGAGTCGCCCAGGATAGCCTGCGCAGTGGCTTGCTGAAGGCGCGCCATACGCGCGTAGGAGACCGACTGCGCAGCCTCAATGCGGGCTTGCAACTGCCCCGTATCCTGAGTCGGAAACAGTCCTTTCGGAATCAGCAGATACAACACTACCGTCAGAGCCAGCGTTGCGAGTGCCACTGTCAGCGTCAGTATCTGGCGCGCCAGTACCCACGTCAATGCGGCGTCGTAGCGGGCCACCACACGGTCAAACAATTTTTGGAACCGACCCGTTGCTGTGGTGCGGTGCGGCTGCGGCTTGAGCCAGCGTGCCGACATCATCGGTACCAGCGTCAACGACACAGCTGCCGAAATCAAAATCGTGATCGACAGGGTGACCGCGAATTCACGGAACAGGCGGCCCACCACGTCACCCATGAACAGTAGGGGAATCAGCACGGCAATCAACGAAACAGTCAGCGAAATAATCGTGAAGCCGACCTGCGCTGCGCCTTTCAGGGCGGCTTCGAGTGGTGCCTCACCTGCCTCGATATGGCGTGAAATATTTTCGATCATGACGATCGCGTCATCGACCACAAAGCCGGTCGCAATCGTCAGCGCCATCAGGCTCAGATTGTTCAGACTGTATCCCAGCAAATACATTGCGCCGCAGGTACCGATCAAAGAAATCGGTACCGCCAGACTGGCGATGACGGTAGCGCGCAGGCTGTGCAAAAAAGCGAAAATTACCAGCACCACCAATAACACTGCCAGCAGTAATTCGGTCTCGACATGATCGACCGAGGCGCGAATGCCAGTCGTGCGATCGCTCAGTACATCGACGTGCAACGCGACCGGCAAGCCTGCCTGCAGTGCCGGCAAACGTGCCTTGATGGCATCGACAGTCGCGATCACATTGGCGCCCGGCTGGCGCTGCACATTCAGGATGATCGCGGGCTGCAGGCCCGACCAGGCACCGAGCCGGATGTTTTCGGCGCTGTCGACCACTTGCGCGACTTCGGCGACCCGCACCGGCGCGCCGTTTTTGTAGGCGACGATCAAGTTGCGATAATCGGCGGCGGTCAGTAACTGGTCGTTGGCATTGATCGTATACGACCGCGTTGGTCCATCGAAACTGCCTTTGGCGCTATTGGCATTAGCCGCGGAAATTGCTGTGCGCAAGGTATCGAGGCCGAGCCCGTAGGACGCCAGCGCCGCAGTATCGGCCTGAATACGCACTGCCGGTCGCTGTCCACCGGAAAGCGATACCAGACCGACGCCGGCGACCTGACTGATCTTCAATGCAAGGCGCGTGTTGACGATGTTCTGGACTTCGGTGAGTGGCAATATGTCGGAGGTAATCGCCAGCGTCAGCACTGGCGCATCCGCCGGATTCACCTTGGCGTAGACCGGTGGCGCAGGCAAATCAGTCGGGAGCAGCGAGCCGCCGGCGTTGATGGCGGCTTGTACTTCCTGCTCGGCGACGTCGAGTGTCTGGCCCAGGCCGAACTGCAACGTGATGATCGACACGCCGGCAGCACTGGTCGAACTCATGCGCTGCAATCCGCCCATCTGTCCGAATTGACGTTCGAGCGGTGCGGTAACGGTCTGACTCATTACCTCCGGGCTGCCGCCGGGATACGACGTCTGCACCTGAATGGTGGGGAAATCGACCTGCGGTAGCGCCGACAACGGTAAAAAGCTAAAGCCGACAAAACCGGCCAGCACGATCGCCACCATCAGCAACGCCGTTGCGACCGGGCGCAAAATGAATGGGCGTGACGGGCTCATCGACCAGCCACAGGTCCAGATCGGCGCAGCATGTTCATTGCGCTGCGTCCGTGACCGGACGTCTACGACGTGCCCCTGCAGCTGGCGGTACCCCGGCTGGTGTAGAAGCATCGTCAGCGCTTCCGCCGCGCTTGCTCTTGCCCGTGCCACCCATTGCAGGCCGGTCGCCCGGCAACATCACTTTGGAACCGTCCTTGAGCCGGTCGGCGCCTTCGGTAATGACCTCTTCGCCGAGCCCGACGCCGCGGATGATTTCAACCCGGTCTACCGTGGTCTGGCCACGCGTTACCGGGCGAAACGCGGCGGTGCGTTTAGCCTTGTTCAGCACGAACACGTAGTCTCCGTTGCTGCCATGTCGTAGCGCCGTGACCGGCACCGTGACGGCGCCCGCAATCACGCGCAGCTGCAATTGTATGTTGACGAACTGATTCGGAAACAGGCGCAGACCGTCATTGGCAAAACGTGCCTTGGCGCGCACGGTACCGGTCTGCAAATCGATCTGGTTGTCGAGCGTCGAAAAACGGCCTCTGGCCAGCACCGTGGTGCGGGTCCGATCCAGCGCGGCGACCGGCAATAAGGTACCGGTGGCCTCGCGTGCCAGTACCTCGGCGACCTGATCCTGCGGCACGGCAAACTGCACATCGATCGGGTTGACCTGTGTGATCACGGCGATACCATTGACGTCGTTGGAGCCGACCACGTTACCCACATCGACTACCCGCAAGCCCAGCCGACCGCTGATCGGGGCGACGATTTTGCTGTAGCCCAGATTCAATCGCGCCACGCCTTCGCTGGCGCGATCGGCGGTCACGGTGCCTTCGAGCTGCTTGACCAGCGCCGCCTGGGTATCGACTTCCTGACGCGCAATTGAGTCCTCGCCCAGTAGCGTCTGAAAACGTTGCAGCGTGACTTTGGCACCGGCCAGTTGCGCCTCGTCGCGCTGACGTTGCCCGGACGACTGCATCAATGCCATCTCGAACTGGCGCGGGTCGATCGTGGCCAGCACCTGGCCGGCGTGCACGGTATCGCCTTCCTTGAACAGAATTTTTTGCAGCACGCCACCGACCTGCGGGCGTACCGTGACAATTGACGCAGGCAGTACGGTGCCGAGTGCTTCGAGCTGAACCGGAATATCGCGCGCCTCGGCAGTCGCCACACCGACCGTCGACCCCGGGCCGCCACGGCCACCGTACGCGCCACCTTCGGTCGGTTTCTGATGGGTCAGATACCATGCCAGCGCACCCAGAATAATCAACGCAATTAATGCGATCAGGCTTCCAGCGACCACCGTGCGCGCCCGAGGGCGGACGCGAATCGCTGTATTATTTTTTGCTGGCGTGTGTTGTTGGGGCGCTGTCAGCTGGTCCATGCCTGATCCATGCTCGATCCTTCGTCTTTTTGGTTTGTTCTGGCCGACCACGCGTGCGGATCGGAATACGCAATCGGATGATCGCATCATCATGCTAATTCTGCAGCGCCCGGTGGATCGGGCGTGCAGACAGGATTCATCGCGCAGCCTAGCCGATGATCATGTCAAAGGTGACAACTGAAGGGATTACTTACCGGCAGAAACAAGGCGATACGCTGGCACAACAAAGAAGAAACATACGCTGCCGCCGAAGTGCCGGATCGCTGCGGCAGTCGGCACACGCGCAGTACAAACGCTACAGCTTCAGCGCCTGCGCCCATACCAGCGCAGCCATGTGCGCCTCATTGACCTGGCTAGCGCTGATGAACAGCGAGTCGGCCAGCGGACCGGCGGCACCGTTATCTTTTTCGCAGGCTTCGGCCAGCGCTAAAAACGGTCCGTAGATACCATCACGGGTTAGTAAAGCCTGCGATACCGGTTCCGACAACTGGATATTGTCGAGGACTTCTTCCATCGGAATGCCGAGCAGCCGATCCAGCAATGAAAACATGCCGGCAACGAAGAGATTTTCAGCTTCGGCACGCGGCAGAAAACTTTGTCCGAGCAATTCGGCAAAACGACCGCGCACGATCGCTGTCTGCATCAGCACCGGCGAGTGTCCACCGGTGCTGGCCGTGGCGAGCAACACCGACAGCCAGCGGTACAGTGGTGAATACCCGAGCATCGTCACTGCATGACGCAGCGACTGGATTTCGGTACCCAGTCCGAAGCCGGCAGAATTGATGTACCGCAGCAGTTTGTAGGATAGTGCTGCGTCGCGCTTTAGCACGCCTTCGAGCTGGCGTACATCGGCATTCTTGCGGACCATATCCATCATCTGCAAGATCAGAGCCTGCGCAGCGTTCAGGCCTTTGGTCTGAATTCCGGGTCGGGTGGTCAGGTGCAGATTTCCGGTAAAAGTGTCAATGCCAAGCGCGGCACAGGCGTCGAACTCGGCCCAGGCATGCACGCCCCGACTGACGATGCGTACCCCCGATGGCCGCAACGCCGCAAACAGCTTGGTCTGGACAGAAAAATCACTGCTGCCGTACCGCACCTCGATGTGGCTCACCAGCGGCAACAGGCTTTTGTCGCCATTGACCAGATCGGCGTCGCGCAGCAGTACGCCGAATCCGGCGGCGCGCGCCGTTTTGATATCCTCGATGGCAGTGGCGTCACCCAGATCGGCCCGCTGGATCGTCAGTACCGTGTTGTTGGCAGACAGGGTGTCCAGCACGCCCGAGCGCAAGGTCTCAGGAGTCGCCCCAACGAATATCCAAGTACCGTCCATCAAATAGCCACGCTCGGCATGCGTGAAGCGTTCACCGGCAAAAGCCGCCATCGACTGCAAGTCGAACTCGCTCGGCTGCGACAGGTAGCCGTCGGCATTCTGCCAGCTCAGCTCGTAACCTAGTACCCGCATACCCGGGTCGAGTAGCGGCTCTCTTAAAATAAAATTAACATCATGCATTAGGTGGCCCGGGTTGGCATGCACAGGAAAATTACAACAGTCAGTGCGGTTCAGATGACGACAAGCATGTCGTCCGAATTAGAAACCAAGACTTTCCAGCAGATCGTCCACCTGACTCTGGTCGGATACGACATCGTTGCTCACAGCAGGATTGATTTGCGGACCGTTCAGCAAACCACTGCCGCCTTCGTGCTTACCCTCGGACGGCGAAAAATCCATTAGCAGCTGTACCAGTTGCTGCTCCAGACCACACGCCAACTCGGTAACTTTCTTGATCACTTGCCCGGTCAGATCCTGAAAATCCTGGGCCATCATGATGTCCTGCAAATGCTGGCGCGTCGCGCCCGAGGCAGTGCGGGTCTGATTCAGGTAGGCCAACGTCTGTGCCACATTGGCGCGATAGTCATCGCCGTCAAACGGACCGTCCAGTGCAGCCTGCCATTGGGCCGTCAGAGCGCTGGCCCCGACTTCAATCTGCATCTGCAAAGGGGCTGCGGTATCGGTGGCGTTCAGCACCCGCTGTGCCGCCTGCTCGGTCATCCGGGAGACGTAGTCCAGACGGTCGCGCACATTGGGAATATCGTGGGCGGCGCGTTCAAGCAGCTTGTCAAAACCTAGGACGCGCAAGCTGTCATGCAAGCTGCGTGTCATCTGCCCGACCCGCAGCAGCATCTCGTCATGGCTGGCGTCGTGACCGCATTCTGCTGACAGCGTATAGTCGTGAGACGCGACAGGTTCGTGAGCGAGCAAGTCAGGCTCCGATCTTTTCGAGCTTCTCAAAAATCTTGGCAAGTTTTTCATCCAATGTGGCCGCCGTAAACGGCTTGACCACATAGCCGCTGGCGCCGGCCTGTGCTGCTGCGATGATGTTCTCTTTTTTTGCCTCGGCTGTAACCATCAGGACCGGCAATTTGGTCAGTGCCGGGTCGGCGCGAATCTGCTGCAGCATCGTCAGTCCGTCCATCACCGGCATGTTCCAGTCGGAGATGACAAAATCAAATTGTTCGCTGCGCAGCTTCGACAGCGCCATGGCGCCGTCTTCGGCTTCGTCGACGTTGGTATAGCCGAGTTCCTTGAGCAGATTGCGGACAATCCGGCGCATGGTTGAAAAATCGTCAACAACGAGAAATTTGGTATTGGGGCCGGCCATGAATTACTCCATCGATTTTTCAGAAATTGAACGACGTGGTCCGAAGACAGGGTCTTCCATTATGCACCGAAGTGCGGTGGTTTTTTCAAACTCGCGTGCTTAAACTGGTGTGCTGAAACTGTTGTGCTTGCACCGCGTTGTTTAATCTCCGGAAGCCAGCATGCAGTGGCCCAAATGGACCTTTAAAACGGCCCTTTGGACCGGGCTTCGCCGCTGGCGGCGGCTTCCGGCGCGTCCTCATACGCGCAGCGAGCGACTGCCCTGAGCGGCGAGCCAGCCCAGCACGCTGCCGGGCAAGTCCAGCAGCGAGACGACCTCATCGGCAGCACCAACGGCAATCGCCTCGCGCGGCATGCCGAATACTACGCAGCTGGCTTCGTCCTGCGCAAAATTATGCGCGCCGGCGCGTTTCATTTCAAGCATGCCGAGGGCACCATCTTTGCCCATCCCCGTCAGGATCACCCCTACCGCGTTTTTACCAGCGGAGAGTGCCGCCGAACGAAACAGCACGTCGACCGACGGCCGATGGCGGTTGACCGGGGCGCCTTGATCGAGCTGCGTAACGTAGTTGGCGCCACTGCGTGCCAGCAGCAGGTGGGAATGACCGGGCGCGATGTACGCATGTCCCGGCAAAATCCGCTCGCCGCCCGCTGCCTCATTGACCGATATCTTGCACAACCCATCGAGCCGACGCGCGAACGAGCGGGTGAACCCTTCGGGCATGTGCTGGGTAATCAGGATGCCGGGACAATCAGACGGCATCTGCAGCAAAAATTCCTTGATGGCTTCGGTACCACCGGTCGAAGCGCCGATGATAATCAGCTTTTCACTACTGGTCAGCGGATTGCCGATCTGTGGCAGCGGCCGGCCGGCCTGCGCATTACTGCCTGCAACCGGTAGCGCGCGATTGCGCACGCGTGCCTTGGCGGCGCCGCGAATTTTATCGGCGATCATGTTGGTGTATTCGAGCATGCCGTGCTGAATCGATATTTTTGGCTTGGTAACAAAATCGACAGCACCGAGTTCCAGCGCGCGCATCGTAATTTCGGAGCCGCGTTCGGTCAGCGACGACACCATCAACACCGGCATCGGTCGCAGGCGCATCAGTTTTTCAAGAAAGTCGAGCCCATCCATGCGTGGCATTTCTACATCCAGCGTCAGTACGTCCGGATTGGTCGCCTTGATCAGGTCACGCGCGACGATCGGGTCAGGGGCGACGCCGACCACTTCCATGTCGGGCTGGGTGCTGATGATTTCTTTCATGACGCTACGAATCAGCGCCGAGTCATCGACAATCAGGACCTTAATTTTCGTGCCGATATTCATGCAGATACTTTCATGGCGCTACGGGTTATGCAATATGTCTTCACGAGGCCGGGCCTTCAAAACAAATCGACGTCGCCGGCTACTGGCACCGACTGCAGGCGACTGGCGTAATCCTGTTCGCGGTTGACCAGCGTGTTATTGTTTAGCTGGCGTAGTTTTTTGACCAGCACCTTGCCGCTGCGCGGAAAAAAATATACCTTGCGCGGGTGAATGTCGTTCAGATCTTCTGCCATTACCCGAATGTTTTCGACCCGCAGGTAGTCGCGCACAAAATGGGCGTTGCGCTCGCCCACATTGATGGCGATAAAACCGCGCAGTACGTTGCCGCCGCCGAATACCTTGGCTTCCAGATTTTCGCGCCGCGCACCAGCTTTCAGCAATTCATTGATCAGTACTTCCATGGCGTACGTGCCGTAGCGCATCGATGCCGATACCGGACTGTCGACATCGGTGCCGCCATACGGCAGCATGAAATGATTCATGCCGCCAATGCCGCTGATGCGATCGCGAATACAAGCCGATACACAAGAGCCGAGCACGGTCACGATCAACATGTCTTTTTGCGTAAAGTAGTATTCGCCCGGCAATATTTTGGCAGCGTCGCAGTCGAAGGTGCGATCGAAATATACGTTGGTGGCGAATTGTTCTTCGTTGGATTTGGACATGGCGGATTTCTCAGGGGCGGACGGTGCCGCGCTCTTTTTGACTCGTGTGCGGATCGAGTTCGTAGACGGTTTTGCCGCGCAGTTTGAAGGCATCGGACACATATAAAAAATTTTCGGAATGGCCAGCAAACAGCAGTCCATCCGGCTTCATGAGCGGTGCGAAACGGCTCAGGATTTTTCCCTGGGTCGGCTTGTCGAAATAAATCATCACGTTCCGACAAAAAATCGCGTCGAACGGTCCTCTGACGGCCCAGTCGGCAGCCAGCAAATTGAGTTTCCGGAAGCTTACCAGCTGGCGCAATTCTGAACGAACACGCACCAGGCCTTGCTGTTCGCCTTTGCCTTTCTGGAAAAAACGTCGAGCCTGTTCGGGCGCCAGTTTCTCTAGCCGGTCAACCCCATATACACCGTTGGCCGCAGCTGTCAGTACGTTGGTATCGATATCGGTGGCAACGATCCGGACTGGCGGTGTCAGGGTATTGAAAACCTCGCAGGCTACCATTGCCATGGAATATGGCTCCTCGCCAGTCGAACTGGCGGAGCACCAGAGCTCGGCCGGACCGTCGGCTTTGCGCAGGTGTTCAGCCAACAGCGGAAAGTGATGTGCTTCACGAAAAAACGAGGTCAGGTTTGTCGTCAGTGCATTGGTAAAGGCTTCCCACTCATCGGGATCGGTACCAGCTTCGAGCGTGTTCAGATAGTCGGCAAAGCTGGTCATGCCGATCGCGCGTAATCGCCGCGCCAGCCGGCTATAGACCATTTCCTGTTTGCTGTCGGCCAGCGCGATGCCGGCGCGCTGATGAATCAGCGTGCGCACCCTCTCGAAATCACGCGACGTGAAATCAAATTCCTTGGTACTGGTTTCCCTGCCTGGTGCAACGGTTTTCAAAGCACGTCCATCCTGAAAAATTGAGTTCACCAGCTGGCACAAACATGCTAGCGGTACGTCACCGACTATTGCGAGCGGTAACCCATCCGAAAGCCACCCCAGTGCCTGCCTTCGACGTAAATCGGTGCCGACAGATCGTGCATGACTTCGCCGGTATCGCGCTTGTAAGTCTGCAGCAAAAACGGCTTGGTATTGGTACCGCAACGCTTGCCGGTGCGGTCATCGAAAATACGCTTGGTACGGCTATTTACCAGATCGGTCTGATAATTACCGGTAAGCGGTTGCGCAAATTTTTTGTTGTGCGTCGGAAAATACCCGTTACTGTCCACTGCACCGGCATAAGTCAGTTGCGGTAGGCGTTCCAGCAACGCTTCCTGCAATGCAGGCAGGACACGGTCGGTAAACTGATCGAAACCCGTGCTGTACTTTTGCGGGTCGGTATTTGGAATCGATACATAACACCGCTCGAACAATGCCTCCCGGCTGATCTGTCCGCTGGCGATCGCCGTGGCAAACATCTGGCCGACCTGCGTTGCTGCAGTGATGGCTGCTGCGCGTATGACGTCGTGGCGGCTGGGTGCACCCGAGCCTGTCAATGCGTCGAACACAGCCTCGCCGCGCTCGGACAGCTGCATCGCTGCCGCGGCAACCTCAGGCAACTGGGCTTCGGTGACTGCCAGACTGTCGCGCATGGCGACGATCGCGTCACGCATCGACTGACTTGCGGTAACGTGCTCGCGCGCTGCCGTGGTGATTTGGCGCACTTCGAATTCGGCATTGACAGCTGCCTGCTCGATATTGCCCAAAAAATTATTCACGTGCCGGACCTCGCTGGCTGCTGCCGCAACCCGCTCACTCAGGGACGCCATTCCGGCCGCTGCACGTTCTGCCTGCTGGTCGATGGCACGCACCATCGCGCCGATCTCATCCGTGGCTGCACGGGTGCGCTGGGCAAGCTGGCGCACTTCGCCAGCGACTACCGCAAAGCCGCGGCCGTGTTCACCGGCACGGGCCGCTTCGATGGCGGCATTCAGCGCCAGCATATTGGTACGTGTGGCAATTTCGGTAATCACGTCGGTAATCCCCAAAATCTGCGCCGAACTGCTTTTGAGGATCGCCATCTGTTCGGAAGCTGCCACCGCACCGGCCCGCGCCTGATCGTTTTCGCTCAAAACTTTGGCAACGGCGCTGCGCCCGGCACCGCTCTCGCCACGTACTTCTGTCGCTGTCAACAGCGCGCGATCGGCGTTGGCAGCGATCGCCTGGCCACTGACGCCGCCGGCCTCGGCCAGCGCCACCAGGGCGTAGGTCTGAACCAATTCGTGCTCTATCTTGAGCTTGATCGAATCGATAAAGAATGCGGTCCCGGCAGCGTCGATCATGATGTGATCGACGTCGTCGCCGAGCCGGCTTGTGAATGCCACCGAGGTCGCACACCACAGGCGCACCAGTTCTGCCAGACCAGCACCGAATACCGCCGACAACACCGCCGTTGGAAGCGGACCGAGTCCGCTCGTTGTCCATACCTGCAGCAGCCATGCCAGTGCTGCCGCTCCGGCAACCGCGCACAGCAGTGGCAACAATGCGTTGAATGCGCTACGCAGTTTCATAGGGAATAATTTTTTGTTCGATCATGATCACCACCAGCACAATTAAAATTCCTCCCAGTCGCTTTCCTCTGCGGGAGCGACTTTGGCTGGTCTGTCGCGTGGCGTGATGGCTCGCGCGGTCCGGACTGGCGCAGCTATGGCGGCTGCACTCCTGGCCGGTCTACCCAGTACTTTTTTTGGCGCGCTTTCAGCCGGCCGGACCAGTCCCGTTACACGCTGCGGCGGCGGCGGCGCCGCCCAGCTGCTGCCATCTTCCAGCGTAAATACCGATACCGCCTGCGACAGCGCTGCGGCCTGATCCAGCATGCTCTCGGCAGCGGCCGCCGCTTGCTCCACGAGGGCGGCGTTTTGCTGCGTCATTTCATCCATTTGCGTGATGGCCTGATTGACTTCGCCGATGCCGGCGCTTTGCTCCTGACTGGCGGCCGTAATCTCGCTCATGATGTCTGCGACGTGCTTGACCGATGTCACGATCTGCTGCATCGTCACACCGGCTTCATCGACCAGCTTGCTGCCGGCATCGACCTTGCCGACCGAGTCGCCGATCAGCCCCTTGATCTCTTTGGCGGCACTCGCCGAACGCTGCGCCAGACTCCGC
>JAYVEF010000069.1:0-16469 GCA_043748965.1 Burkholderiales bacterium | reverse complement strand
ATGCCTTCAAGCCATCCTGCCAGGGCTTTTCCTGTGCAGCGTTGTGACGGCTGCTGCGTGGGCATTCGAGCGGCTGGAGATTCATGTTTTCGGTCGTGCCTGGCTGGAAAGTCTGGTACTTGCCATCGTGCTCGGCACGGTGGTTCGCAGCGTCATGCGGTTGTCCCGTCGGTTTGATGCCGGGATCGGGTTCAGTGCAAAATTTTTGCTCGAAGCAGCCGTCATTCTTCTCGGTGCTTCGGTCAGCGCCACCGCGATTTTGGAAAACGGCGCAACGCTCATCGGTGGCATCGCCTTTTTGGTGTTCATCGCCATCGTCTGCAGCTACAGCATCGGCCGGTTGTTCGGATTACCCCGCAAGATGGCGGTGTTGATCGCTTGCGGCAACTCGATCTGCGGTAACTCGGCAATTGCTGCCGTCGCCCCAGTGATCGATGCCAGCAGCAAGGATGTCGCCTCGGCCATCGCTTTCACGGCCGTGCTGGGCGTGGTGGTCGTCGTACTACTACCTTTTCTGGCACCCATCCTCTCGCTGTCGGCGGTCCAATATGGAATTTTTGCCGGCATGACGGTCTATGCCGTGCCGCAGGTGCTGGCAGCGACCGCGCCGGTGGCGCTCGCCAGTGTCCACATCGGCACCCTGGTCAAACTCGTGCGCGTGTTGATGCTCGGCCCAGTGGTACTGACGCTCTCCTTGCTAGCAGGTGGTACAGGCGGTCGCCGTCCGGCCCTGTCACACATGGTGCCCTGGTTTATAGTTGGCTTTCTGGCGCTGCTGGCGGCGCGCTCGTCAGGTGTCATTCCAGGGTTCGTCATCAAACCCGCGCAGAGCCTGGCAAGCGGACTGACCATCATGTCCATGGCTGCACTGGGGCTTGGAGTCGATGTGCGTTCGGTATTGCGCGCAGGTAGCAAAGTGACGTCGGTCGTGGTGTTGTCGCTGGTGGTGCTGTGCGTACTTAGCTATCTCCTGATCATGCTACTTTCGATCGCATGAAAAAATCCGTGGGGCTTGATCGGGACCGCCATGGCGTTATTGCGCAAGCACTCCATGAACCCCATCGCCAAACATGTCAGCAGCCCCACCGCGCTTTTTTTTCGCAGTGGCCTTCGTCTGCAGAGGATGATCGCGGCGCGTTGGCCGGATCGAGTCACTGCTAAATTCGGCTGTTAGCCGCGGCGGAATCACCACATCGACATCGGCTCCGTATCGAAAAATCGTCGCGTAAATTGGCGCCCCATCGCAGGTGCCATCGGCCGTTACCCGAGCAATCCCGCCGTCAATCTGATCGAGCAGGGGCGCGACCTGCGATGGGTCATCGGTCTGCTAGTCGGTGAGGGTGTGCGCCATGATCCTGTCACTCTTGGCATCCACCGCAAGGTGTGGCTTCCGCCATTTCCTGAGCGACCTGGTCCCGTGTTTGGATTCCAACTATTGGCCTGCGTCATAAACTTGCAATCCGGTGCTGTCGATCAAGACGTACGATGGGCTCTGCCGGGTTGGCGTATCGTTTTGCGCGACTTGGCAGAGCCGCCAGCCTGGCCGAACGGCGACTCACCGTGGTGTGATCCGGTGCTGAAATTGTCGAGCATCACCTTGATGACAGGACCGAGGGAACCTTCGGCCTTGCACAGCACTAACTTAAATACACTGCGCAGCAGGAGACTCGTTCGAATTGCCGCATCAATGAAACGGGCCTGCCCGCACGCACCCAACGATTGCCCGTTGCCCCGGACCCCTTCTTCAAACCAAAGGGTCCAACTGCCCCGTCTGCGCAAGCTTGCCTGGCACTGCGTCCAGCTCTGAACCGTGAACGCCATCTTCGGACTACGATGTCGGCGCTCGGCGTTATGTCTAGCGGGCACCGTAGGAAATGGGGTCATAAAGACTAGCCACTGGCCCTGCCCTCATTACACATTGTGAAAGTGCACTAGCTTCTACCAAGACCGCTAGTGTGTGCGCTTGCGAACAGACACCCCGACCTCCCCCGCGTAAATGTTAGCGATTGGTGTGTTTGTTGTTGCCATAACGACGTGGAGATTGCCTGAAACAATGACCAACGCAGCCGCAAACAGTCACGACGCTTCCCCGGCTCCGCCTCCGGCGACAGTGGTCGTCAACGGCGATGGCAATCAACTAGCGCTGGCGGGGGCGCTCAATATATCGACGCTCACTGAGGCAAGAAATCTTCTGCAAAAATGGTCGGAGCAAGAACCGCCGCGCAAGCTGGATATTGGAAAGATTGATAGTCTCGACACGCCGGGAGCGTTGTTCTTGTGCGGTCTGCGTGACAGGGGCGTAGAACTGATCGGTATTCGCGCCGAGCACCAGCCGCTGCTGGACCTCATCTGCGGGCTTGATCTAAAGCCTTGGCCAAAGATTAAGCCCGACGCCCGATGGCGCCAGCTCGTCGTGCAGCTCGGCAAGGGCTCGCACGATGCCAGGCACGAGGCGATCGACATCATTACCTTTGTCGGTCGCGCCGCGAGCTGGACCGCTAGCGCCCTGATTCACCCGAGCTGGTTGCGCCCGGCCTCGATCTCGCGGCATATTTCAGAAACCGGCATTCATGCGCTACCCATCATCGGCATGATGGCCATCATGATCGCGGTCGTCATCGGCTATCAGGGTGTGGCCCAGTTGCGCCCGTACGGCGGCGAAGACTTCACTATCAACTTGGTGGCGGTATCGGTACTGCGCGAAATGGGCGTGCTGATCACGGCGATCATGGTGGCCGGTCGCTCGGGTTCTGCCTTCACCGCCGAAATCGGCATCATGCAAACGCGCGAGGAAGTTGACGCGCTCACGGTGATGGGCATCGAGCCCATGCAGGTGCTGGTGGTGCCGAGGGTGATCGCGTTGATCATCACGCTGCCATTGCTCACGTTCTTCGCCGACATCATGGGACTGATCGGCGGCGCTGCAATTTCTCAACTCTTGCTTGGCGTGTCACCGACGCAATACATGACCCGTTTGCCGCAGGTCGTTGACGGCAGTGATCTCTTCGTCGGCTTGTTTAAAGCACCGATCTTCGCTTTCTTCATTGCCATCATCGGCTGCATGCACGGGTTCAGGGTGAGCGGATCGGCCGAAAGTGTCGGTCGGGAGACCACCCGCGCCGTGGTGAAATCAATTTTTCTTGTGCTCATGCTAGATGCATTGTTCTCCATCCTGTTTGAAAAGCTCGGCCTGTGAACACGCTGACCAAGGCGAATGCCGAGCCGATTCTTTCCGCGCGTAATATCGTTAACCGGTTCGGTAAGCAAGTCGTCCACGACAAGCTCAGTCTGGACATCATGCGCGGCGAAATTATCGGCATCGCCGGCGGATCGGGGGCAGGCAAGTCGGTATTGCTCAAAACGCTGGTGGGTCTGCATACGCCTGATTCCGGGGAAGTTCTCCTCAACGGCAAGGCGGTGCAATCCATCAGTGCGGCAGAAAAAGCGGCGACCATCGGCGTGCTGTTTCAGCAGGGTGCCTTGTTCTCCTCGCTGTCGGTCGCGCAAAATATCATGGTGCCGATGCGCGAACACACGACATTGCCAGCGGAAGAGCAGGAACAAATCGCGGCGATGAAACTTGCACTAGCCGGCTTGCCGGCGGACGCCGGCATCAAATTTCCCGCTGCACTTTCGGGTGGAATGGTCAAGCGCGCTGCATTCGCGCGGGCGTTGGCGCTCGATCCGAAGATACTTTTTCTGGACGAACCGACTTCCGATCTCGATCCGATCGCGGCAAGCGGCATTGAGGCACTGATCCGGCAGCTCAACGATAGCCTCGGCATTACCGTCGTTATCATCACTCACGATCTCACGACCCTGTTGACCATCTGCGGTCGCATTGCCGTGCTGGTCGACAAAAAAGTAACCGTCGACACGGCAGACAAGCTGATGCAGTCGGATCATCCGTGGATTCACGAATTTTTCCACGGGCCGCGAGCCGAAGGGGCGATGAAAGCAAGGAAAGCAAACCATGGAAACTGACAAACACTATTTCTTAGAGGGGCTGTTCATCATCGTTTTCTTCGTTGCTGCAGCAGCTTTTGCCGTGTGGCTGGGAAGCCCGGGCCGCCATGACGATGTGATCTACCGCATCCATTTCCCTGATTCGGTAAGCGGGCTCACCGTTGGCGATCCGGTGAAATTCCGTGGTGTCGACGCCGGTACGGTCAAGTCAATGATCCTTGATCCGGACAATGCGCGCCTGGTGCTTGTGGATGTGCGCTTGCGTAAAGAAACGCCGGTCAAAACAGATACCCGCGCCAGCCTCACGTTAAAAGGCATCTCCGGTGTCGTCTTTATCGAACTGAACGGTGGCGATCCGGCGGCAAAAAGCCTGCTTGCGGTGACGCCCCCGGATAAGGTCCCCGAAATTCCCTCGGAAAAAACTGGCCTCAAAGCCATGGTCGACGATCTGCCGAAGCTGGTCGCGAAATTTGCTGCTATCGAGGAGCAGATCAAGAAAGTCGTAGCGGGTGTAAGTTCATTGACGGATAAGGTCAAAGCCAATCCTTCCCTCCTGCTTCGTCGTCCCGAAAAGTCAAGCAACGATGCCGAAAAAAGATAATCAGAGCAATGTTGCTGCACTAAAAAAATCGGGGCGCCACTGTCCCTAACCACGGCAGCTATGCGGCGGCGTGATGAGTGCGGACGGAATTTGGGCGTCCGGCCGCGGTCATTCGGTTGAGAATCGCCACAGCGATGGCGACTTCCGTCTGCTGGGTAGCCAAACCGCGTGCTCGCAACCGAGTTCCAATCAATGCCTAGCACCGGCCCATAGCCACTTCGACCAATGCGCGTTTCCCATAGTCGACCGCTACTTGCCAACCAAGACGCCCGCGTTCCCTGATCGTCTGCAGAGGATGATCGCGGCGGCGTTGGCCGGCTCGAATCGCTGCGAAATTCGGCTGTTAGCTGCGGCGGAATCACCACATCGATATCGGCGCCGTACTGGAAAATCGTCGCGTAGATTGGCACCCCATCGTAGGTACCGTCGGCCGTTACCCGAGCGATTCCGCCGTCAATCTGATCAAGTAGGAGCGCGACCTGCGGTGGGTCATCGGCCTGCTGATCGGTAGGGGTGTGCGCCACGATCACGCCATTCTCGGCATCCACCGCAAGGTGTAGCTTCGGCCATTTCCTACGCGATTCGGTCCCGTGTTTGGTTTCCAACCATTGGCCTGCGCCCAGTTCTGCACCTTGAACGCCGTCTTCGAAATACGATGTCCACCCGTGCCGTGATGCATCCCGAACGACCCTGTAGTCCAAATATAGGCATTTTGTCAAACTGTTGAACTACCGATCTTGACAAAGCGTTTTAAGCTGCTAATTTATTATCAACGGATTGCCCAGTAATTAACAATTAAATCGACGGGGGGAGTGCATGAAGCAGCATCTCGTCTTGAAACTGGCAGCCCAGCATCCTGACGACGACGCGATTGCGCATTGGGTGGTGTTCATCGGCGACAAATCCAATCCGATTGACCGAATCAGTCCGGTACTCGATCGCTTATTTCGTGAAGCTGGCATCCGGTTCTGGCTGACTAGCGAATACGACTACGCGCAGTCACAGTGGCAGCGCGACGAGATCCTCGCTGGTCTGAATCGGACCTATCGCATTATTTTGCAAGACGACACCCCCTTACCGCCGGCACTGGTCGCACGCATCCGGCTGCACCCGGATGTCGACAGCGTGCGCACCATCGACATCGCTGAAGCGTCTCTCCCGACATTGGCTAGTTCGCTCGACACGCCCGCGCTGGCCGACCTGATTTATCTTTCCTCGGCCAAGGCGATGACGCGTGGCGACCCGGCGGTGACGGTTGCCGTACTCGATACAGGTGCCGATCTGAGTCACCCCGAGCTGGAAGGCAAGATCGGCAAGCGATTCGATTTTGTTGACCTGGAAGGGCTCGACACGCGTGCCTTCATCGGACGCCTGCGCGGACTTGACGAGGCGGTGGTCGACGAGGTCGGTCACGGCACGCATGTCTGTGGGATTCTGGCGGCACGCGGCTTGCGCATGGACGAGGGCGTATGCCCGGATTGCCGACTCATGGCGGTACGAGTACTGGCCACCATGCGCAGCGGTGATCGACTTGTCGGCGCCGGCATTGTCGACAACATCAACAATGGTATCAAGTGGGCGGTCGACAACGGTGCCGACATCATCAATATGAGTCTTGGGATTCGCCATTCCGCTGGCGGTCTGCCCCATGAAGATGTGATCCGCTATGCCCTCGGCAAAGGCGTCACGGTGATCGCAGCCAGCGGCAACGACGGCACCGCTGAACGCTATTACCCTGGCGCCTTACCCGGCGTGATCGCGGTCGGTGCAGTCGATGGTGGCGGCAACTTGACGCCCTTCACGTCGTATGGCGCGCACATCACGGTACTGGCACCGGGTGTGAATGTGTACAGCTCTTTTGCACACAACGGTTATGCCTATGCCTCCGGTACATCCCAGGCATCACCATTTGTTGCGGGTGCGGTGGCGCTGATGAAATCGTTCGCGCGCGGCCGCGACCGACGGCTTTCGACCCGCGACGTGGTCAATATCTTGCGTCGCACATCTGAACGACCCGACCGGCATTTGCGTACCGAGCGCGCCGGGTATGGGCTCATCAACCTGGCCGACGCGTTTCGTCTGCTGGACTATTCACTCCATTGATCCGAGGGGCACAGCGCTATGAGTGACATCACTTTCTTTGGCGATTCGACTTTTCGGATCAAACGACCATTGATTACCACCAGTGGCATCAGTTCCGAACCCGATGCCGCGATCGAAGGTCACCTCGACGAGTTGAACGAGCTGCTCGGCAAGCGCATTTTGCCGACTGCACAGGTGACACACAATCCCGACCACCAGCGCAAGGCCGGCACCAAAGCGGGCGAGAGCATCGACGAGAACGTCGGCAAGAGCAGCGCCGGCGGCATTAATGCTGGTAACAGCACTGGCACCAGCACAGGCAATTCGGGCGGCGCGCTCGTCTCGAGCGACTTTGTGCGCCAACTACTATCGCGCCCTTTGAGTCCCAAGCATGTGCCGCCCACCACGGCCACCATGTATGCCAACCGGCTTGGCACGAGTGTCCCAGGTCAGACCGTCAACTGGGATCCGGACAGCCTGATGGCCGTGCTGTCGAGCACACCTGAAAGTGATAGCGCTGCGACCATCTCGGAATTCATCGACGCCACTTCGGCGCTGTCGTCTTTGAAGTATGACTTTCAGAGCAGCCTGTCGGACAACTGGAATAACCTCGACTACAACACCAAGTCAGCGCTCGACCGGCACCCGGCGATCACCGACTACTTGATCGCCTATGGCTACCTGACCATGGGCCTGCAGGAAGTCAATGGCTTGGCAAATTTTTTATTCGGCAATCGGCAAGGGGCGAAAAACATCGTCAATTACGGCATCGTCAGTGCCGCACGCTCGATCATTTATGACGAACATCTCGAAGTACCTGACTACAATCTGAACGGCAGCGCGATCGTACGCAAGATCATTGCGGCGGGATTGACCGTATCGGCAGCGTCATTTTCGGCCAGCCTGCAGGCGCTAGTAAACGACTTCGTCTTCAACAAGCCCGAAGCTGACCTGTTCGACCAGGCCAATCTCAGCCTAGGGTTACCCGACACCTTGAAGCCGCAACTGATCCAGTACATCAAGGCGTCCCCGGTCAAGATTACCAAAGCCAATGTCGAGTTTTTTTTACCCGTATTTGCGCAGCAGATTCTTGGTAATTCTGCGGCCAACGGTGCGCCGGAGAGCAGCACCGAGAGCACCTCCGACCAGGATTTCGATGTGCAGTATTTCGAAGACGGTCAGTCGCAGATCCATGTCAGTGAACTGGCTGTCAAGTGTGCCGCCCAGCTGTATCACAACATGGTGCTGGGCGACGAGCTAGAGGTGTTCAATGCGATGAACTACTTCACCAACAAGTTCCTTATACGCGGCGGTATCGAGATCACTGACGCCAAGCTGCGTGACGACTTGCAGATGTACGTGTTCTCGAACAAATTCACCGATCCACGCTCAGGCAAGGTCAATGACCGTACCCGACCCGCCGAGCGGCAGATGTTTTATCGGCAGGTATTCAATTGGGGAACCGGCAAGTCAACACCGGAGTTGATCGTCAATACTGAATTTCCAAGGCGGTGGAAGATTCTGATTCTGGAGTCCGCCAAGTACATAGAGCGCGCGCAGATCAGCCCCAACCCAAATAGCTTCGTCTCGCGACAAAACGTCATGCAGGCAGTCGAGGACCTGCAATATAACCTGTCGACGCATTGCACCGGTATGGCCAACGTGATCACGCCGTTGATCTACGGTGAGCTCAATTTCATCATCACGCGCATTTTCATGCATCCAGAGATTTTGCGCCAAGTCGTACCGCAAGGTGGCACGTGGTGGCGCGTTGTAGAGACGCTGTACATGGGTATGAAAAATGCCCGGCCGCGCTCGACCGTGATCTACAACAAGGCCAAGCTAGGTGACAGCATCCTGCGCAGCATTGCGGTATACAACCCATCGACATTCGAACAGGACGGGCCGTTTTCGTCGTTCATTAGCGATGTCGACGCCTTTATTACGACACAGAGCATTTTGCAGGAGGGCCTGACAGACAGCTTGGTGCACGGCGATGCTGACGACGACTCGCGCAAGAGTGCCGACAAGCCGGCGCATGACACCGCCGCGAACAATGCAACGAGCGCCGTAGCGGCGACCAGTGGCAATGACGAATGGGCCTTCTAACACTTATGCGTGCGGGTGTGTAGTGTAGAAAGTTTTCTTCTAATCAACCAGTTGAGGCGGGAACGCAATGAGCGAGAGCACCACCATGACGATGACCGAAGCGCACCTGAAGGATCGGGCCCGTTCGCAGGCACGTGAGGTTTTGCGCGACAGCACGATGTTTCATTCGATGCCGCTCGACGAGCAAAAAAGTCTGTACCTGTCGCTAGTCGATGAATATATGAATAAAGAACGCGACCGCTTCGGCTTGGCCCGGCCGATGGCCACTGACTCCGGCGCCGAGATGGGCTACGACGGTTACAAGGCCGGCTTCAAGGACGATACGCGTTCGTTCAAGGAGTTGGTCGACTCGGTCGATTTTCCGAAGTTCGTCGCTGATCTTTTGAAGGCAGTGTTCGACGCCAACCTCACTGTGGCGAAGCAGCAGACCGACAGCTACATCAAGCTGATGAAGGAGGCCACCAAGTCGAGTGCAGATTTTTTAAAGAAGGTCAAGGACGACGACACCTTTGCCAAGCTGGCTGAAAACAAGGGCGACAAGTACAACGTGATTTCCGAGCGTTCACCCAACGGCGGCTCGAAGCTTGCCCTGACAACGCCTGACGGCGAGAAGCACGACCTCGAAGACGCAGCGGTCAAGCGCGACATCCTTGAAGCCAAGATCATGATGGCTAAAGAGCACCGCGCGGCGCTGCGTGAAGTGCTGCTGATGGGCGTGACGCGACTGGTCGTGGAAAAGGGCGAGATCGAGGCCAGCGTGGATTTTTCCGTCACCGCGCATCGCGCCAGCGGGGCGCACCACGAAGACCAGAATATCAATGTCGCTAGTGTCGACATGGCCTACGAGTCGCCGCTGAGCGGATTGTTCGGCGGCCCCAGCGGTAATATGAGCATGACCAATACGAATATTCAGGTCAATACATCCGACAAGGCGGCCACCGACGACTTGAGTGCGAAGCTGCATGGCAAGGTCAATATCAAGTTCAAGACGGACTACTTCAAGCTCGATAACTTTGCCAACATGTACGCCGACGGCGGCACTGCGGCGATCAAGCCCGGCGCGCTGGCAGCACCGGCCCCGGCGCGCTAGTCTGGCGCGGCGGGGTTGGCACGCGGCGAATAGCGATGGCACTGGCGATTCTGGAATTGCGCGAGGTCGATGGCGAGGCGATTCGGTTGCGCATTGACACCGGCACCAATCGGTATTACCAGTTGAAAGTTGGCGCGGCAACGCGTAGCGAGAACGGACTTGAATGGATCGATGAAGTGCGCTACACGTCACCGGTGCAGATCAATCCACGCGGCGGCGACCTGTTTCAATCGGGCCAAGACATCACCCTCGATGCGGCCCATCTGCCACAAGGACCATCGTATGTGCAGCTGTTCAGCTTCAAGTCACCGGATGGACGCTCGAGTACATTCTCGGAGGTGTTGCCAGTGCACGGCCGATTCGTCCTGCCGCCCGACCCACCGCGTAGCCAGCGCGGGGCTCGCATGAACGCCGCGTTCTCGTTTGCGCCGGTGCGTCAGATGCCGTGCACCAGCGTCGCCGATCGCTATGCCCATAGCGCCTCGGTAGACGACATTTTGGCGAGTGTGATGCGGTTGGCCGGACCGCTGGTTACCGCACTTTTGGGCAGTGCTCCGTCCCCTGGTAGCGTCACGGCAGGAAGCCGAAGTGCCACCAACGGCCAGCGCACCGGCAGTACGGCGCCCAACAACGTCGACCCGCAACTTGCGCAGATTCTTGGGCTGCTACTGCACACGCTTGCCGGCGATGGAACGTCCTCTATTCCAGCACTCTCACAAAGTCTCGACAGCAGGCCGCAGGGCAATCGATTCCAGGAAAACGGCTATGCCCATCCTTTTATTTTCGGGATCGATGACGCCCTGATCGGGGCGCTGGCCGGACCGATATTGCAAATGCTGCCGCAACTGATGAACGCCGCCAATCAGGGCAAAGTGCAAATGCGTCAGGCGGACAACCGCTTGATATCGAGTTTGATGTCAGATGTCAACCGGCGATTACTCTTGCAGCAACTAGCCGCAGTTCAGCCAGGCGGCGCGAATCCCACGGATCTCGCGCGCCTGCTACAGTTGTTGCAGTCTGCCGACGAGGGCGCTTCCGGTGGCGACTCACCGGCGACCGGCACTGCCGCCACGCCGGCTGCGGTCGCTCCGACCATGCCGATCGCACCGGCGTCACCGGCCACAGCTACTGGGCACAGTCTTTCGATCAACGAACCCATGCCGCCTCCTGCGAACGTCGCACGCTTGGCGGCGCGTGCCGTCGTCGAATTCAAGACAGCGCCCGCCCTGCCATGGAACGGCACCAGCCAACTCCTGTTTCAAATAGGCGGACCGCTGAGGCTCAGCTGGCAACTGACGGTCGGAGCGCCGGCGCCAAGTGCGCCACTGCCGAAGGCATTGTTGAAAATTGTCGTCCGACGCGAAGGAGCAGTCGACAACTTACTGGAAAAAACGTTCCGGCAAAAGGATCTGGCAGCCAATGCAGCCGTGATAGTCGAATTCACCGCCTCCGAACTGGCACAATTGCCGCAGCAGAGCGTGCTCGATTTAGTCGGCGAGTTGCGTTGGTTAAGCGACCCGAAAGGCAACGAGCACAAGGCACTCGGAGCCTGTCAGATCGTCATGGTGGGTAAAGTGTTCATGAAGAGCCAGGGCGGTACCGTGGCACAAGACGTCGAACTCACCGAGATGGCGCGCTTTCGGCCGTTTTGGAACAAGCTGTGGGAGGCGCCAATACAAGACGCGGCCAGCGCAGGCGACCGTGATCACAAAAAATATCTTTGGGAACTCGATCTGACGGCGAAGTACAGCGTACTGCTATCGTCAGCGCACGCTGCCAACGGCGTGATGGACGCGAAACTACTCAAAACCGTCAGCGATCCCGAGTCCTTGTCCGATCAGACCTTCGGCCGCATGAAGGCCGGAATCGAACTGAGTATCACTGAGCTGAATAAATTGATGCCGCTATGGCCAGCGCACGCGATGCTCGATGCCGACCAGTTGCAAGCGCTTTCGACAGCGCAATTCATCCAGACCAACGCAACCGACACGATCAGCCGCGTCCGTCTGAAAGGAAATGCCGGGCAGCGCGGCATGGTGTGGATGGTACCGGTGTTCAATCTGACGCAATGTGGACTTGCGCGAGTAACCCAGGTCGCTGCAAGCGGCCAAGTGGTGCAGGTGCGCGACGAGACAGTGGGTTTTCCGTTGCCGGTAGCGCTACGTGTGCTCGGATTGAAAACTGGAACCGGCGCAGATACTACCGCTGGCGATAACAGTGGCGGCGAACCGTCTGACGCCACCTACCATTTCGATGGCTACGAGATCGTCTCGAATGAACGGCTGCCTCTGACTGCCCCTACAGCCACGATACCGGTCTCAGTGCGAATGACCGGAGCATTGACGTGATGGACGAAGCCTTCCTGCCCTTGTCCGGCCTGCTGGATCGAGCCCGTGCATTGCCCGGCGCACTCGTCGACCAGAATGCCGGGATGCGCTTGTTTATCGATGAGTGCACGCTGGCGATGCCGGTTGAACTCGATATCAGCCGCCGCGACGACGGCAGTCTGCAGATCGGATCGATGCCACCGCTGTACCGCACCACCACCACCTTTCTGCCGTCATTTCATCAACTGCGCGTGACGTTTCAGTGTGACGATGACGCGCCCGAGCCACTGCTATGACTACCGAGAATGCCGCCTGGGTTCTGGAAGAATTCATCGATTCTCTGGTGGTCGAGCTCGACAAAACGCGTGAGACATTGGCGGTCAAGGCGATCAACAAGCCGCTCAGTTACAGCGTCAAAGAGATCTCGGTGGATCTGAATGCATTTCCGACCTACAACGGCGACGAGGTCAAGTTCATTACCGCCCAACCCGGCCAGACCGGTGCCTCGAAGTTGACGATTCAGCTCGGTTCGATCACCGACCAACAGGTGCGCGCCACCACCAAGGCGCCTGCCAGCCGCAATGATGCCAAATTCGATACCGAGACCGTTCCGCTGGCAGCACGCAAGAGCCTGCGAAAATTGGGCATTAGTTCGGTGGACGACTTGCAGCAGGTCGAACGCAAGAATGTCGATCTGAACAAGGTCAGCGACGGCGAAATCGATTATTCAAGTCTCGCCAACCATATTGAAAAATCACGTCGAAGCAGCGCACCGCCGTCGATTCGGGGCATCAGTCTTTCGATGGACGCCGCGCGTCCCTATTTGATCGTACGGGGCCGCAATCTGGCGGTCAATCCAGATTTCCCGCCAGTGGCGGTACTCAACGGTACGCTGGCCGATGTGCTCTCCAGCAGCGCGGGCGAAATTCGTATCGCGCTGGGACGGGAGCACGATCTGCGCGATAACAATGAACTGATTCTGACTGTCGACCCGTATGCCGTCCTGAAAGTCAACGTGAAGGCATCATCATGAGTGAACAGAAGTATGCCAACGAAGCCGGCTTCGATCAACTTCTGCGCGGCTATTACGGCGATCACCGCCGCCACGCCCTGCGTATGCCCCCGGGAGCGCGCCAGCTGCCGGCCGATGCTGCTTCTTTGCTGGCAGCGCACTTTGGCAAGCCGCTGTCGGCGCGCTACCGCTCTCAGCATGAGCAGAATAGACAACCCACGACGATGGCAGTGACTATGACGCGCGACGACGGTGAGGTGCTCGGCGCCGCCGCGCGCGACGAAGAATACGTACTCTCGGCTTCGACAGAAGATGCGGCACCGCAGAGCCATGAGGACGAATACGTCGTTGCACCGGTGCCCGTGCTCGCACTGTCATTGCTGCAACCGCTCACCGACGTGCTAGCCGAAAATCGGACTGACATTCTGCAGCCGCTCAATCCTCTGAACCAGATACTGGACGATCCGGCACCTACGGCGCCAGTCGCGCCATCCACGGGCACAAGCGCCGCCCCCTCTGTCCCGGGTGTAACGGCACCCCTCCCGACCGCCGCGCCCGTCAGCGCAGACCATTCTACGGTCATAACGCCACCTGATGCCACGCCGCCAGCCAAATTGAGTTTACCTGCTGCCGAAGCAGGCAACGGTGCGCTACCCACTGCGACAGCAACAACAAGCACGGCTGCGCCAACCGGTCTTGCCGCTACGTTGCCCGACGCTACCAACCGCGATAGCCTTGCTGCGGCCACCAGCATCAGCCATAACAGCAACGGCGCGGGACGCGACCATCAGGACGAGTTTATCGCCGATATGGAGGCGATCCTTTCCGGCAAAAAAGTCTTCGATCCCGCGAGCAAAAAAACCGTCGGTAAAGAACAGTTCGCCCCTGCACAAGAGAATATGCCGGTAATGCACGGCAGCGACAGCAAGAATCCACAGGCGATCTTCGACAAGATCGCGCAGAGCATGCAGTTCGCCAATTCGTATGATCTAGGCACGGTCGAACTAGAAAACCGCTTCGCCGATTTTGATCGAGTGATCGACGAAAAACGTCAAACAGTCTTGGTCAACAAGGATAGCCCGGCTGCACCGGCCGTCAGCGAACCGAATGGCGGCATCAACCCGGCACCTGACGCTGTGTCCTCTGGGAGTCGCGTTAGCCCGTCGACCGGCTCTGGCGCCGCGGCATCATCGATGGTCGGCACCGCCGAATTCATTCGCGACCTGGACGCCTTGCGGCAGAGCAGTGCCGGTACAGCGGCGACGCCGCTGGCGCAACCAGCGTCCGTTATTGACACGCAGATTCCGTCAGCAAAAGCGCTCGATACCGGCCATGGCGCAGACCTGACAGGTGCCTTTGTAACGACTTCGCTGCAAACCTTGTTCGCCAATACGGCGGAAATTGAGCAGTACTTTTCGGCGCTCGGCGCGACCGGTTTTATCGGTTGGTTCAATGCGCAACTTGCTAATCGCGGTGCCTGGTCAGGAAAAAGCATTGGTAGCACGGCGCAGGGTAATTTCAGCGCGATCTGGAATCGCATTACCCAAATTTTCGGCGGCCCACAAATTAATCTGCTGCAATTCTTGAGTCTGATGAGCATTTTCATCAACGAGGTCGGTGGCGCGCTGGGACCGGTTTCTGAACGCGTTGGTACGGCCGGTCATCCCGGCTTGGCGTATGCGTTCGACAGTATTTCAAGTATTCCCAAAGTGTCGTACAACGACGGTGGCGATAATCAAACTGCGTATCAATGCTTTCGCAACGCCGACTTCATCACCGCGCACGGCGCCAAACCGCTCGGTGCACAGTGGGCCCGGACTGACGATGCGCGCTGGAGCGGACATGTGTATCCCGCTGCCGTGCCGACCGATGTCAATCCGGCCTTGACGGGCTTCATCATGGAAGCGGATTTCTACAAATTCCGCGGGCGCGGGCTGATTCAGACCACTTGGCGCGGAAGCTACGAACGCCTGATTGCCTGGGTACAAAGCTACGCAGGCACGCAACCGGAAATTCTGACACGCCAGCAGAGCTGGGCCGGATTAACTACCGCACGCGCGGCGCATTTCAGTGCCAATACCGACTGGGACGCCCTGTTCATGCATACCGATCTCGAAGTGGCCTGTGTGGCAGTGGCGCAGCACAGCGCGCACAGCGGCAACTATCTGAATCTGTCGGGTGACGTGCAGGTACTCAACGGCCGCCAGGCGGGATCGATCTGGATGATGGGCAAGCACATCAGTGGCGGCGCCAGTTATGCAAACCTGTTCCGTAGTCGGGTCATTGCGTTGTGCAATCAACTCGGCAATACGGACGTCTGAGATCTGAATGACAAGGCCGTAGCCTGCCCGTGCAGGCTGCCGTCACAGAACGTGAAAAGGGAGCTGTCATGGGGAATCGTTTCATTCCGGCCGAACTCGGCGCCAACCGTTTCCTGGATGGCGACCAGGGCAACGCGTCTGGCGGCCAGCACAGCTCTGGCCCGCTGACCTCGTCAGCACAATCGTTCGACTGGTCGCGGCCGCAATCGGCAACGCAGCGCGCGCTGGTGATCCTGATCGAGAACGGTGGCATCGACCTGCATATTCCGCAATTGGTGGATCAGGTGCTCAGCATGATTCCCGGCGCAAGTCTACTTCCCGATTCGATTCGCGTTCAGCTCCGCGACCATCTTGCGGGAGCGATCAATAGCCAGATTCAGCGCGCCAGCAAGGAGTTGCTGGAAGGTGTTGAGCTGGCGGCAAATCGTTACACCGCAGCCTCTCCGTCGCTGTATGGCGAGGTGGTTTTGCTGCGTAATGGCGCAGCGTCGTACGACCAACTCAAAGACACCCTACTCACCAGGTCGAGTGCCGGCAAGCTGATCGATCTGTTCATCCTGACGCACGGCGGTGAGGATTTCATCGCCGTGACAGGCGGGATCACGGGGGCGCGCATCCGGCAGATGCGCCAGGAGGCCGGCCGTGCGTTGGCACTTCGCTCGGTGTACATGATGAATTGCGTCGGTGCTTCGCTCAACCAAGCCTGGCTGGATGCGGGCGCGCAAGTATCGGCTGGAACCGTGCGCAATAATTATCTGCCCGAGCCGACCATGTTCTTTTTTTGGCAGAACTGGCAGGCCGGTCAATCGTTCGAATCGGCCGTGACATCGGCGTATGCCAGCACCGTCGGTATGATCAACGACGCCATCAACGGCTTTTTGCGCATCGCGCCGATCCCGCTGGTCGGGGCCATCGATGCTCGCAGTTTCGACTTCGTGCGCGACAGCGCGCCGGTGATTGA
>JAYVEF010000068.1:0-16484 GCA_043748965.1 Burkholderiales bacterium | reverse complement strand
GTGAGGCGTGCCGATACGTCCCTTGCACGCCGTCAAAACACCGCTGCTCGCTGATCGTCTCCATCAATACAACACAACTGAGCGAATCGACTCGCCGGTCTTCATCAGATCGAAGCCCTCGTTGATCCGCTCAAGCGGCAAGCGGTGCGTGATCAGGTCGTCGATATTCAGTTTGCCTTCCATGTACCAGTCGACGATTTTTGGCACGTCTGTGCGACCGCGTGCGCCACCGAAGGCCGAACCTTTCCATTCGCGCCCAGTGACTAGCTGAAAAGGTCGCGTACTGATTTCCGCGCCCGCTTCCGCCACGCCGATGATGATCGATTGGCCCCAGCCCTTGTGCGTGCATTCGAGCGCCTGGCGCATTACTTGGGTGTTGCCGATGCACTCGAACGAATAATCGGCGCCGCCGTCGGTCAACTGGACGATCTGATCGACTACATTTTCAACGCTACTCGCATTGATAAAATGCGTCATGCCAAACTTGCGTGCCATGGCTTCACGCGCGGGATTCAGGTCCACGCCGATAATTTTATCCGCGCCGACCATCCGCGCAGCTTGAATCACGTTCAGACCAATCCCGCCTAATCCGAATACCACCACATTCGCGCCAGCTTCGACCTTGGCGGTAAATATCACAGCACCGACACCGGTCGTTACGCCGCAGCCGATGTAGCAAACCTTGTCGAAGGGTGCATCAGCACGAATTTTGGCAACCGCGATTTCTGGCACGACGATATAGTTTGAAAACGTCGATGTGCCCATGTAGTGAAATAGCGGTTCGCCATTCAGCGAAAAGCGGCTGGTCGCATCAGGCATCAAGCCGCGCCCCTGCGTCGATCTGATCGCCTGGCACAAATTGGTTTTGCGGGACAGGCAGAATTTGCATTGGCGGCACTCTGGCGTGTACAGCGGAATCACATGATCGTCTTTTTGGAGGCTCTTGACGTCGGGCCCGACATCGACCACGATGCCGGCGCCTTCGTGGCCCAGAATCGCCGGAAACAAACCTTCCGGATCAGCGCCCGATAGCGTGTAGTAATCGGTATGACAGATGCCGGTGGCCTTGATTTCGATCAGCACTTCGCCAGATCGGGGACCGGCCAGATCGACCTCTTCGATGGTCAGTGGCTGGCCGGCGCGCCAGGCTACGGCTGCTTTGGTTTTCATTGTGCGATCTCGCTTTTAAGGGACAGGCGTCTGGTTTATGATGCGGGGGGCGGCCGCTGAACCGGTTCGGCGATCCACCACAAATTTGCATCATTATCGGCGCTATCGCCATTTGTTTCAGGGCTCACCCGCGCCGCCATCGCCATCGCACTCAGAACAGGACACCATGACCTCTGCGGCCATCGACGCACTGCTGTTTCCCGCCATCGAACCTTATCGCCACGGCCGCCTCCAAGTCGATGCGCGCCATGACCTGTACTGGGAAGAGTGCGGCAATCCGGATGGCATGCCGGTATTGTTCTTACATGGCGGACCGGGCGGTGGCTGCGCGCCGAATCACCGGCGTTTTTTCGACCCCCATTTTTATCGCATCGTATTGTTCGATCAGCGCGGTGCCGGCCAGTCGCACCCGGCCGGCGAATACCACGACAATACGACCCAGTTGCTGATCGAAGATATCGAACAGCTGCGCGCGCTTCTGCAGATCGATCAGTGGCTGGTGTTCGGCGGGTCGTGGGGATCGACGCTGGCGCTGGCGTACGGTCAGACCCATCCGGCGCGTTGTACCGGATTTATCTTGCGCGGGATTTTTTTGGGCACGCGAGGCGAGATCGACTGGTTCGTCAACGGCATCAAAAATTTTTATCCGGATGCCCACCGCCGCTTTGCTGAAGCCATCCCGCCCCATGAACGGGATGACCTGATGCGTGCTTATCAGAAGCGACTGTTCGGCAGCAACCTGCACCAGGTGCAGGAGGCGGCACGGGCGTGGACCGAGTATGAAAGCAGTTGCCTGTTTCTGGTGCCGCCGGAGAGCGTCGAAGCACGCGACAGCGACCGAGCCTGTCTGGCGATCGGACGGCTGGAAGCGCATTACATGCTGCATGACTGCTTTTTGCAGCCCGACCAGCTGCTGCAAGGCGTCGACCGGATTCGGCATCTGCCGGGCGTGATCGTGCAGGGTCGTTATGACGTCGTATGTCCGCCACTGGCAGCGTATCGATTGCATGCAGCATGGCCGCAGGCGCAATTCAAAATGATTGCCGATGCCGGCCATGCGGCGATGGAACCAGGCATTGCCAGTGCGCTGGTGGCGGCGACCGAAGCGTTTCGCCAACGCGGCAGATTCGACTGATCTACCGCTTCAGCCATACCCACAATACCTATTTGCGCGGCGCAGCGCGTAATCCCTTGCGCGCATCGGCAATGATGGCCGGGCAGGGTGACGCGCTGTCATTGCTGGGCACGATCAGTGCCGCCAGCGCAGCAAATGGATTCAGCAATCCGAGGCCGATCGCTGCAGCACCACGCGCTGCCAGCGGGCCGACGGCGACCCCGACATGCGGCTGCTTGAAGGTACCTTTGGCGTACAGCGGCGAGCGCAGCGAAAAAATCCGAAATCCCTTGGTATGAGGATACACGTTCAGGTCCATCACTTCGGTGCCGAGGTTGACGGTACCGTCAACATTGATCAGCGCGTCGGTCGTGTCGAGCGCAAACACGCGCGAATTCAGAACACCATTCTGGACCACGAAATCGGCTGCAGCGCAGTTGATCTTGACCGTCTTGTCGCCGAATAGTTTGGCAAGAACGATATTGGCGACATTGAGGCCGGCTTTTTCGAGCAGGGCTCCACTGATGGCACCGTCGTTCAACAGCAGTTTGATTTCGCCGCTGAGTGTCGCAGCCAGTGCGGCCGGATCGTTGCCAATGGCATTCAGGTCAGCGTCGCCGTTGATCTGACCGAAGCTGGTTTGCATTGGCTCGAAGGTCGGAAACAGCTGCTTGAGCCGGACGCCGCGCGCGGCCAGGCTGAACTTGCCATGCATCGGATCGGATCGCCCGTCCAACAAAATATTACCCGATAGCGTGCCACCTGCAACGCCGAACTTTAGCGGATTCATGCTGAGTACGCCGTCATCCATCTTGAGATGGGTCGAGACGTCGTTGACCGGCAATGCAGCGTCACGAATGATCTGCTTACCGACAAATTGGACATCTGCGTCCATGGCTTTCCAGCGTTCTGTGCGAAAGCGCGTTGCCGGGATCGCATGGCCGGGGATCTCTTTTACTTCAGCACGTCGACCTGGACTACTTCCCGTGTTGGCGTTGGCCCCGATCAAGGGTGCCAGATCGGTGAACAGGAGCTTCTCGGAGCGCAGCTCACCGGTAAGTTTAGGCCGTGGACTGCCTGTTACGTATTGCAGCGAACCGGACAGATCGGAGCCACCCACGTGGCCGGTAAAGTGGTCGTAATTGAACACGCTATGACCCTTGTGAAGGTTGCCGATCAGATGGCCATGAGTGTTGAACGGTGGCGTATCCGGCAGCGCGATGCCAGTCAGTTCATACAAATGGGCCATGCTGCCCGACGCCAGTTGCAGTTGTATATCGAGCGCGCCAATATTGGCGGGGTCGGTGATGGTGCCGGCCACCACCACATGGCTGTCCCCCACGTGCAGATCAGCCTGCAGCGGGAAAGGCTTGCTGGTATCGACTAGTGACAGCACGCCGCCGAACTGTCCGGTCCCCTGCAACGCCACCTTGTTGTGCGTGCCACCCAATGTGAACGCGAAGCCGTAAGGCGTGGCCGGCGCCTCTGCCGCAGGCACCGCTTTCGGCGCAGATTTATCGAGCAGACTGCCGAGGGCGACGGCACTGCCCACCGGACGAATTTCGGCATACGCGTTAATCTTTTTGATCTGATCTTCAAGTGCGATCTGGCCGGCAGCGAACGCGACTTCGTCGATGTTCAATGTCCATTTTGAGGTTCGGTCGGCGTGCGTTTTGAAAACCCAATTGACCCGGCCGTCGATCATCCGTTCAAGATCGATCGAAGGGTCCACCAGCGCGATGCTGGGTATCGCAATTTCGTGGTTCAGTAACGGCAACAGGCTGAGGTCGAAATGAATTTGCCGGATCGATGCAAAATCGGGCTTTTGTGCCCACGCCGGATTTTTGATGACCACATCGTCGGCGGTAAAACGCGGCCAAGGCACCAGACTGCGCCAGCCGTGCTGGCCGGGTTCGCGGTGCCAGCCAACGCTGATGTGCCCGCGAATCTGAAAATCGCGCGAGATTGCCAGCGATACTTTGTCGTTCAGCCATGGTCGGCTACGGTCCCAGTCCCAGGTCAGCAGTACTACCAACACCACACCGATGACCGCAGCGGCGGTCGCGGCAGCGACGCTAATTATTTTTAATATGGTGCTACTTTTTTTCATGGAAAATCCCACACAGGTGCGGTCCCGGCCGTACGGTTTTCAGGCAGGTCATGGAAAGTGGCCGCGGTCTTGCCGGCCGCGATCGACCCGGATACTAACGCTGAATAAGCATTTACAACTTACTACTTTTGCAATAATCAGGCAATGAGTGTCGCACTGACAGCGTTGTAGGAAGTCCGGTGGTCCTCACGACGGCGCACGTCGCCGCATCATTTCGATGCGCATCTCTTCAAACTGGTGGCGAGTTTCGCTTTCGATGAACTTCGGACCGATCAGAGGCGGGACGTAGGTATCTGGTATCGAATCGGCGTGATACACCACGCGGGTGCCGTTGCCTTCGGCGCGCAGCGTCGTGGTGCCATCGAGTTTTTTCATGCTGCCGCTGATGACATGGCTGGTAATTCTTTCGAATGGTTTCAGTTCGATTGCGCGAATCGAATTGAAGCTGAAACTGAGCGGGCCGCTGTTGGCCGCGCCTTTCTGAGCTACCTGCAAGGTGTTGCCATGTTGTTCCGTGATACTGCTGAAGGTCACGTTGGAAATAAAATTCGACATGTGGTTAAAGTCGGTAAGTACGTCCCACGCAAGCTTGGGCGGGACCGGTACGCTGAAGCTCGCATTGATCACAACGCTATCGCCGGCTTTCAAGACCTGCACCGAAACCGGTGGCAACTCGTCCCCTGGCGCTGCGATACCGCCAGTCGCAACGGCCGCCAGCGCCAGCGCGGTTGCGCACAATTTTGCTCTAACCTGCATGTAATGTCTCCTGGGTGATAGTGCTTTATTTTTCAATCTCGCCGATCACGGCGGTCAGCATTTTTCGCACGTCACTGCGCAGCATCGCGTTACCGATTAGTGGCGGCATAAAAAAGTCTGGTTCAAGACTGCCGCCATAATCGATCCGCGTGCCCGCTTCGGCACCCACCCCGACTGCAGTCAGTTGCCAGTGTGCCGTATAGTGCTTCATGTCGCCCGACAGCAGTGTTACATCGATCGTCGACTTTGGGTTTTCAGTGACGTGCACTTGCAAGTGCACCCCGCGTTTGAAGAAGAGGAAGCCGCCGCGACCGTCCTGATCGAGCACTACCTCATTGCCATCCCGAGCGACGATTCTGGCGCTTGTCAGATTCGGCACGTAGTCGGGCTGACGTTCATAATCGGTCAAAAGTTGCCAGGCATGTTCGACACTGGCGCGCGCAAAAACACTCGCCCGGACTTCAAAAAGCGTTGCGCCGGCAAAGCGCAGACGCACTACGGCCACTTCGGGTGTGTCGGCGGCGTGCACCGCCTGACTCGACAGCAGACCAACGATCAACAATAGGCGAGGTGCACCGGGCATGATGGCAGTTCAATCGTGAAGACGTTGGACAAACCATAGCAGAGCACGCACCTTTTTGCGCGCAGCGCGCTGAAGGTATTCCCAGGACCGTTAATACGGTTAGAGCCAGCCCTCTGTTCCATCGCGGTTTTTGACGACTTGTACAGGCGATAATGCCAGTACAGTAGCGGCTCGCCCGGGCCGGCTGATTAAAAAAATAACCATGTCCAACCTCGCTCCGAATCCCACGTATGCCCACCTGTTGGCACCGCTCGACCTCGGGTTTACCACGCTGCGCAATCGCGTCATGATGGGCTCGATGCACACGGGTCTGGAAGATCGCTTTTATAACTATCCGAAGCTCGCCGCATATTTCGGTGAACGCGCGCGGGGCGGTGTCGGACTGATCGTTACAGGTGGAATATCGCCGAACCGACGCGGCTGGCTGCTACCGTTTGGGGGCACCTTGAACAGCCTTTTCGATGTGCCGAATCACCGTCGCGTGACCCGTGCAGTGCACCGCGAAGATGGCAAGATCGTGCTGCAGATTCTGCACGCCGGACGCTACGGGTACCAGCCATTTGTGGTGTCAGCGTCGGCGATCAAGTCGCCAATTTCAAAATTTGTGCCCAAGGCGCTGAGTGCTGCCGGGATCGCCAGCACCATCCGTGATTACGTCCGCTGCGCCAGGCTGGCGCAGCGGGCCGGCTACGACGGTGTTGAAATCATGGGCAGCGAAGGATATCTGCTGAACCAGTTCCTGTGCGCGCGGACCAATCAGCGCAGCGATGCATGGGGTGGCTCGATCGCCAACCGGATGCGCCTGCCGGTCGATGTGGTGCGGCAGATTCGTGCAGCGGTTGGTACCAATTTCATCATCATGTATCGGCACTCGCTGCTCGATCTGGTCGAAGGAGGTAACACCTGGGCCGAAGTGGTGACGGTCGCCAAAGCGCTCGAGCACGCCGGGGTGACGATATTAAATACCGGCATCGGCTGGCATGAAGCGCGTGTGCCGACGATTGTCACTTCGGTGCCGCGCGCGGCCTTTCGCTCGTTGGCCGGACGACTGCGCAAGGAAGTCAGAATTCCGGTGGTAGCGTCGAATCGCATCAACATGCCCGCCGAGGCCGAGGACATCATCGCCAGCGGCGACGCCGACATGGTGTCGCTGGCACGGCCGTTTTTAGCCGACCCCGAATTTGTCAACAAGGCAGCCAGTGGCCGTACCGATGAAATCAATACCTGCATCGCCTGCAATCAGGCATGCCTGGACCATACCTTCGCCAATCAACGCGCGACTTGTCTGGTCAATCCGCGCGCCGCCCACGAAACCGAACTGGTGTTTCGAAAAACCGCACGGCGCCTGCGTGTGGCAGTCGTCGGCGCCGGGCCTGCCGGACTCTCGGCGGCGACTGTCGCAGCAGAATGCGGCCACGATGTCACGTTATTCGAGGCCAGTGACCGGATCGGCGGGCAGTTTAAATACGCCATGCGGGTGCCTGGCAAAGAAGAATTTGCCGAAACCTTACGCTACTTCGGACGTCGGCTGGAACTGACCGGTGTGCAGGTCCGGCTGAACCAGCGCGTCACCCGCGAGGCACTGCTGGCGCAGCAGTTCGATCACATCATCGTGGCCGCCGGCATTGTGCCGCGCATGCCGCGCATCGACGGGATCGATCACCCCAAAGTGCTCTCATATCTGGATGTTTTAAAAGATAACGCTGCCGTCGGTAAACGCGTCGCCATCATCGGTGCCGGCGGCATCGGCTTCGATGTCGGTGAATTTTTACTGCACGATCCGTCGGTGAATCTCCCTTTGTCGCTGGACCATTGGCTGGCAGAATGGGGCGTCGATCTGCAGGCGACCAGCGGTGGCGGGTTGCGCGCGCCGGTGGTCGAAATACCGCACCGGACAATTTTTCTACTGCAGCGCAAAACCAGCAAGGTGGGCGCCGGGCTTGGGAAAACCTCCGGCTGGGTCCATCGCGCCACGCTGTTGCGGAAAGGCGTTGAAATGTTGGCCGGGGTCGAGTACAACAGAATTGACGACGACGGATTGCACATCACGGTCGACGGTATGGCACGCTTGCTGGCAGTCGACCACGTGATCATTTGCGCCGGGCAGGATTCACTGACCACGCTGATGCCGGATGCGCCCGTAGCATCGGGACCGAAGTTTCATTTGATCGGCGGTGCCGCGCTGGCCGCCGAACTCGACGCCAAGCGAGCAATTCGGGAAGGTGCGGTACTAGCGTCGCACCTGTAGTGCTGGCTGCCCTGCGCGGATAGCGCAATTTTGAAGCGAGACTGTCATGACCGATATCGATATCTGGCGAGCGATTATTCTGAACGCACTGGCAGCCAGCCTGTGCGCCTGTTCTGCTCCCATGGCACCGGCTGGCTCGCGCGCCGCAGAAATCGCCAAGGCCGAAAATCGCACGGAGACTACCAGCGACGGCACCTCGACGGCGCGCACGCTCAAAGCCTACAAAGAAGACTTGGCGCAGAGGATCTCAGAGACCAATTCGATCCATGTCTATGTCGGTCAGCCGCAAGCGCTGTTGCGTGCAGTGGTGGTGGTCAAATACACGGTCGACGGCGGCGGCAGACTGCTGCGCAGTGAAATCGTCCGCGGCAATCGCGACAGCGCGACCGAAAATACTGCACTCGCAAGCCTGCGCAACAGCGCGCCGTTTCCGAAACCGTCATTAGCTCTGGTGCACAATGGACGGGTCGAAATCACCGAGACCTTCCTGTTCAATAACGACGGCCGGTATCAGATTCGCAGTATTGCCAATGCGCAGATGAGCGAGTAGTCGGGAGGGTGGATTGCACCGACGTGATTACGCGGCGGCGGCGGCGGCGCCGACCGCATCCGTGCGCACGCGCCGCCGCCGGTTCTGCCGCCAAACAGATTTCATCTGAAGCGTTAGAATCCGTGGCACCATCACTGCACATTTTCGTTGTACTTGTTGCGCCCGTTGCGCCCGCCCGATTGACTGTTATCAGGAACCCCATGCCGCATTCCGATTCACGGGCAGATTCAAAAGCTACGCCAAGGGGCGAATCGCGTCGCCCCGCCATCCTGTATTTTCATACCGATCCAGTCAGCGCGGAACGGGCGCTAGCATATGGTGAATTTCGCCTGACGCCAGCCAGCCAGGGGGAACCGGCCACGCGTTCGCCCGATTCGATTCAGATCCTTCCGTTCGGGTCGCGCACGTCGATTACCGGTGCCGGTTTCCTGACATTACGTCTGTGCTCCCGGCTCCTTGACGAGGGCCGCCAGCGGGGCTCGGCGGATTGCTGCATTGTGATTCGCAACACCGAAGAATTTGGTGAGCGGCTGCACCGCGCAGTGCACCAGACGTTGCCGCAATGGGCCGGAATCGACGCCGCGGTAGCGTATGGTGCACCGAGCCCATTGGGCGCCGCATTTACCAAAAGTCGCCACCTGTCGTCGCAGCACGAATGGCTGTTTGCCTGGCGACCGACGCAACCGACTTTTTCGCTGCGTCCGCTGGTAGTACAGATGGGCAGCATCGACGGGATTGCCGAACTGCGCGGTAGCGCAAACGGCAGTCGCTGCGATAGTGATATCGCCGGCAGCGCCCCATGAAAACCATCGATGTCGATGTCGCCGTGATCGGCGCCGGCAGCGCAGGTCTGACCGCCTTCCGCGCCGCCCGTTCGCATGGCATACGCGTCCTGCTGATCGAGCGTGGCCCCCACGGCACCACCTGCGCGCGGGTTGGTTGTATGCCGTCCAAATTACTCATCGCTGCGGCCGAGGCGGCCCATGGGGTAGCGCAGGCGCCGCAATTCGGTGTCCACCCGGGTCCGTTGCGTATTGACGGTATCGCGGTGATGGCGCGGGTGCGCGCCGAGCGGGATCGCTTTGTCGGCTTCGTAATCGATAGCGTTGAGCAAATCGATCCGGCGGAGCGTCTGGCGGGCAACGCGCGTTTCATCGGTCCGAATCGTCTGCAGGTCGACGATCACACCATCGTCAACGCCGCGCGCATCGTGATTGCAACCGGCTCCAGTGCGCTGATTCCGGCTGAACTGCAAAATCTCGCAGACCGCGTGGTCATTAACGATCAGGTATTCGACTGGACCGATCTGCCGGCATCGATCGCTGTGGTGGGCGCCGGCGTGATCGGTCTGGAGCTTGGCCAGGCGCTGCATCGACTCGGCGTGCGCGTGGCGGTCTTTGGCCGCAGCGACACCCTGCGCCCGTTGAGCGATCCGGCGGTTACGCGTAGCGCGATCGCTTGTCTGAGCGCAGAGTTCGATCTGCGCTTAGGCAACACCCACTTCGATGCGCAGCGTAATGGCGATGGCGTCGAAGTACGATCGGCCGGCGCCGACGGCGTCATCCGGGTCGAGCAATTTGCGCTAGTACTGTCGGCGGTAGGCCGCAGACCGAATCTGGCTGAATTGCAGTTGCAAGAGAGCGCTATCGCACTCGATTCGAGAGGGATTCCGCACTTCGACCGGCGCACCATGCAGTGCGGAGACAGCAGGATTTTTATCGCCGGCGATGCCGATGACGAACGCCCCCTGCTGCACGAGGCGGTCGATCAGGGCCGCATCGCCGGCGACAATGCCGGACGCTTTCCCGACGTCAAGCCTGGTCTGCGGCGGGCCGGGTTAGGCGTGGTGTTTTGTGAGCCGCAAATCGCACTTGCCGGTCAGTCGCACGCTGCCCTTGCCGAAGGGTCCTTCGCCACGGGCGCGGTATCGTTCAGCGATCAGGGCAGGGCCCGCGTCATGCGACAGAATTGCGGTCTGCTACATGTCTACGCTGAACATGGCAGTGGGCGTTTCCTGGGTGCAGAAATGGTCGGCCCGCGAGCAGAACATCTGGCGCATCTGTTAGCGTGGGCCTGTCAGAGTCAGATGACCGTGCGCCAAATGCTCGAGATGCCGTTCTATCATCCGGTGATCGAAGAGGCCCTGCGAACAGCACTGCGGGCACTGCAAGACCACCTGGACGCTGCTGCATCGGCGATCGATCATTGCGCAGACTGTACGCCAGGCATGTGAGGTGGCCAGTATCGGCCAAATTCGCCAGCGTCTTTCCGCACGAGATTTCGCAAGCGACGTGCAAAATTGGCAATAACGATGCACACTATGTACGTTAGCGTACTGAGCTGATCGGGTAACGGGTTTATCTTCAAAGCCTTTGTACTCGGTCGGTGCGCCAGCGTTTTTGCGGTGGCGTCCCAACCAGGCACTGACCTACCGACGCCACCTCGAACCACCGCCTTTACAAGGAGTCTCACCATGCTGACCTCAAACCTCAAAACCGGCCGTACCGATATGAAAACCTTGGTGCAGGACGCTCAGGACCTGTTCCGTGAAGCGACCTCCGCCACCGGCATGAAAGCCGACGAACTGCGCAGCAAAGGCATGGCATTGCTCGAAACTGCGATGACCAAAGCGCAGGACGTGCAGGCTGCGGCAGTTGAAACCGGCAAGGAACTGGCCACCAACGCCGATGACTATGTCCACGAAAATCCATGGCGCGCAGTAGCCGTGTCGGCCACAATCGGGATGTTGGTGGGCCTGCTGATCGCTCGTAAATAAGCAAACGGGATCACTATGGAACACCACTATTCTGGTCCCGCCGCGCCGGGCCACGGTGTGATTAGCGGCGTAACCAGCATGGCCAAGAATTTTTTTGGCTTGCTGCTTAGCCGCATCGAGTTAGCGGCTGTTGAGCTGGCGCAGGTGCGCACTAATTTACTGCAGCTCTTGCTGGTGTCTGCGTTCGGTCTGATCGCAGCGTGGTTCGCACTGGTGTTCTGGTCCGGCCTTCTGGTTTTTCTGACGTGGGACGCACTTGGCTGGAAAATTTTACTGATCATCGCCGCTGTGTTTACTGCTATCGCAATCGGGATTTTTTTGTACGCAAAGACCATGGTCAAGGAAGGCCGCCTGTCGATGCCGGCGACGTTGGCTGAACTGCGCGGCGACCGTGACGCACTGCTGTAAAGACGGCGTTTGCGATGCCAACTTACAGGACTTGAAATGACCAATGACCTGATCCAGAAACCCACGCCGACGCTGGCACAACGCAAGGAAAAGCTGATCCGCGAAGGCGCCAGCTATCGGATCGCCATCCGGCGCTCACGCAATGTCATCACCGACAATCTGCATACCGACGTGATGGCGCGCAAAGTGATCCATCAATTGACCGGCAGCGCCGCTTCGACATTGGGCAATTTATTCAAGCTCAATGGCAGCAACCTGCAACTGCTGTTGCCTGTGCTTTGGAAAGGCGTATCGATGCTTGCCAAGTCGGGGGCAATCCGCCGGCCCAGCGCCCGTACTGCCGTGATTGTCACTTCAGCGAGTACTGCAGCGTTTTTGTGGTGGCGTCATCACAATTCAGACCGTAGCGAAGGGTGAGCCAGTAGCACGACCCCGACCTGCCCCTGGATGCGCGACTAGTCAAGCGTTTGGACAGTGCCCACAAAAATGCCGACATCAAGTCGGCATTTTTTGTCCAGCAAGTGCGCCACCGGCACGGCAAGTGCCGTGTGCCCTACTTCGCCGCAGCCGTGATGTAGTCGACTGCCGCCTTGACCTCATCATCGCTGGCAGCCGAGCCGCCCTTGGCCGGCATCACGCCAGCCTTGCCTTGATAGCCATTGATGGCGTGCTGGTACAGGGTCGGCATACCCTGCTTCAACCGATCTGCCCAGGCCACCTTGTCGCCAAACTTCGGTGCGCCGGCAATGCCCGCGGCGTGACATGCCATGCACACGCTGTCGTAAAGTTTTTTGCCAGCGCCTGCGTCCAGCTTGGGTGCCGCTGGCGCAGCGGCAACTGCCAGTACCGGGATTGCGGTTGGCATTGCAGCGGCAGGGGCGACGGCAGCGGCCGCAAGCGCAGGCATTGCAGCGGCAGCTTGCGGTTCATTTGGTGACGCAGCAGCAGTCTGCACCGGACCGGCCTTGACTTCAGGCTCCTTGAATTTGGCACCCGCCTGGTTTGCCATGAACACAACGGCACGCGCGACTTCGACATCATCCAGATCCGGATTGCCACCCTTGGCTGGCATACCGCGGATGCCGTTGATGGCATGCGAAACCAGCGTGTCATAACCCTGCGCAATGCGCCCGGCCCAGGCGCCCGCATCGCCAACTTTGGGCGCACCAGCGACACCGGCAGCGTGGCACGCTATGCAAACGGCCTTATACACGGCTTCTCCGGCTTGCAGCACCTTCGGCGCGTTCACGTCTTTCAGCGTGTAGCCCAGATCGGCGACCGGCTGCAGACGCGCAGCAATGGCTTCGGCCGTCTGTGCAGTCGACCCGCTGCCAACTTTATCGTCGGTCGCGACATACTGCACCAGCAATACGATACCAATAATCGGGACGATGAAACCGGCGACAATTGCCGCGATCAGTTGCTTCGGGGTCTTGATACCAGTCGTGTGGTCGTCGTGTGAATCGCTCATGTTTTCCTCAATACAGATTTCAAAGCCGACAGTACGCGTCTCGCATGCCGGTTGGCCGCAGCAAACTTCGCCAAACCTTTAATTATAGATGGTTTGAATTCCGTTTGGAACGGCAAACACGGCAATCCATGGACTACGCGCCCGAAAAACGGTATCCTATGCGCCTCTTCAGTGTTCATCACATGCGGCTGTAGCTCAGTGGATAGAGTATTGGCCTCCGAAGCCAAGGGTCGCTGGTTCGATTCCAGCCAGCCGCACCAGTAAAATCAATTTAAATCAGGGGGTTACGCGCTTAGGCTGGCGACCCTTTTTATTGAATGTTCAGTCTTTTCGTCTTATGTACCCCGTATGTACCCCAATCGCTGATGTGTGAAGAGCCGAAGCGAGCGCAGTCGGCAGCAGGTCTGCCGGTTTGCAGGATTGCGCAATATCCCAATAAAACTCCTTTTTAATTAGTTGCTGCACTGCGCGTCTACGCTGCGCGTTCCAAGGAACTCTCCGTGTTGTACAGCGCCAGCCAGTCGGCCCAAGCTTTCAAGAATTCGACGAACGCCATTTCTTCTACGATAACAACGCGGTACGCAGCAGTGCCACGTCCATCAGCAACGAACGCCATGTGCGTAACCCGCCTGCCAGGTGCTTCGTCTCCTTCTTCGTTCAGGTACACCACATTGCCATGGGCTAGCGCATGCCGCAGGGTCATCAGCACGTTTTCAACGGTCTGCTCTTTAATGTCGTTGCGAGCACCAGGCCGCATAGGGTGCCGGCCCAAAGAATCCCGCCACTGCGATGGATGGTCAATCCGTCTGGCGATTTCCGTGAACCGCCATCGGTGCAAAAGCTCCGGGTCACGCAAGAACGCCTCCCAAAACAGGTCACGTTTAAGCTTACGCAATGCCCGTACAAATGGCTGCGCAGTTTCCACGTCGCTAATTGCATTGGCAGGCTCACCGCCTTTTGTTGCTGTACGCTCCAAGGGAATCACCAATAGCGGCATCGCCACCATCAACGTGAAACTGGTGGTCAGGTCTTCCTCATGGGCGACCGGAAACATGGCATCCAAGAGCCGCCGCATCCGCTGCGGCACCTCCGTGCAAAAGCGCTCAGGTGTCATGGTTAGCCCCAATACAACTCATCACGCGACACCGCCTTTGAAAACTTCCCTGCGATGCCACTCCAAGTAAGGCGCATGCTGCGGGTGCAACTTGATCGCGATGGCGGCAAAACTGTTCTCACCACCCAAAATTTGAAGCGCGCTCACCGGCAGCCTCGGGCTGGCCCTTATTGTTCCATTGACCTCCACAGTGACAAGTCCAGCGTCAAATGCAGCGTCCCAATGCGCTGCCAATAGCAGCCCATTGAACACGTCAAGCCGCTCGGCGTCAGAGCTGTCTGCCCACGGCTTGGCATGACTTGCGCGCAGCATTTCAGGCACGTCCAAACCCGTAATGGCGCACTTGCCACCCCACAGTGTCATCAGTCCTTCGCGGAACAGTCCTTGCCCGACACGCTGCTTCACGGTTGCCTCGCGCTCCGTGTTGCCGATCTCCTGCATCGCCTTTTCAAACCGCTGTTCCAATGCGTTGGGCAAAGCTCGAGACAAGTTCCATGCCTGATTCAGAAACTGCTCCAACGCTGGTGCGTCCGCAATTGAAAACACGGCTGCCATCGGCGGCAATCCGACTGGAATTGATGAAGGCGAAGCCGCTGTATGCGCAAAACCAAGGGTTGCCATCACGCTGGGCATTGAGAGCGAAACCATAAAGCCGCCCGCTTGACTGGCCCAAGCACCACAAACTAGCGGTGCATGGCTACTTCGACACAACACAGCTTGCGGTAGGTCTTCAAGCACATCGAACCCCGCCTCCCGTGCGGCCTTACGCACATGGTGCCGCACTAGCAATGGCAATGTGGACTCAAAAACGGAGGGTTGCACGATTACACCTCCTATTTAGCCGTGCTACGCACATACAGTTTGCAAGTCGAGTTTTGAGCAGATTTCATCGCAAAGAAGGTACCGGTCATGCGCACGAATTTCAGATGTCTTGACTGACGAGAAGCTATCCAAAAGTGCAACGAGGTCATCCTTTGATATGCCTGCAAGGATGGCGATATGGGCGTCTATTTCACTGCGCATATTCCTCTTGTATTCAGCATATGCCGCAGACTCTGGCTCATCATTTGGCGCAATCGAGCGACCGTACAAATCAATTGCAATCTCGCTCACACGGGACATCGCTTGATTCGACGGATCGAACCTTGGAATGGGAACATGCGCAAGGGTATAGCCCTTGATGTGCTTGTCCACAAACGGACGAATTAGGAAATCGGCAACAAATGACGAAAGGAAACCGGCATAGAAACCCAGTGCAGCCACCGAATGGTCATTGGCATCATCTGGCACGACCATCGGGGCATCGTACGTTGAGACAAAACCCGGTGGAACCAACGATGCGATAAGTGTCCTTGTATCGTCGTTTCTCGCTATGTCACGAAATACCAATCTCGGCAAATTCAACCAAATGGTCGGATCAAGCTTTTTTCGCTGCAACCGCAACGCTACTTCGCGCGCATCAACATACTTTTCAACTGGGCCAAACCTCGGATCGAAGTAGTGAAAGCTTCCATTCTTCAAAAGCGCCCAATCATCGGGGCTGCCTCGCCGCGTGCTCATCAACTCCTTATCTGTCGAAGCATGAAACTCGACGATGACACCATATGAAAGCAAAGGTTTCGTGGCGAGCGTTCTGCGGACCCGTGCATGCAGAGTGGCATGGTCAAAGGTGTTGAACAAAATGGCACTTCTACTTGGTCCAAGTACGTCGTCCAACTGATCGCTATTGACCTCGATTGCTTTCGTAGCAGGTACATCCACGGGCGAGCCGACAACAGGGGTAAACGTGTGGGTGCCACCCCGGCTTTTGCAAGCAACAAAATTCAAGAACCGATAGCGCGAGTCCACCGCTGGAAAGAATGATTTCTGCCTATTTTGAGCATGCAAAATCCGCGTGACAGTCATGTCATCAAAAAGCTGCTTTCGCAAGTCTACTGAGTCATCCTCAAACAGGAAGCCAATCGGGAGAACCAGTCCAAGGAGAAGTGGCCCCACAAATTCGGACAGTAGTTTAAGTGGTTGCTTTGCTTCACAATTCAGGCTGAAGAGCCGAACACAGGAGCAACGGCATGACGAAGAGAACGAGACGAAACCACTCGAGCAGTTTCAAAGCGAAGGTGGCCTTGACGGCATTGCGAGGCGAGAAGACCCTGATCGAGATCGCCGAGCAGTTCGAGGTCCATC
>JAYVEF010000067.1:0-16499 GCA_043748965.1 Burkholderiales bacterium | reverse complement strand
CTTTCAGCATCTGATAGCAGTCGAGGTACGCGCTGCCGACCCCAAACAGTGCCGCATTGATTGCCAGCACGGTGGCTTCGGTGCTGCGTCTTTGCAGCAATCCGAGCGTGCTGCCGAGCGCCATGAATTCGCGCTCGAAGGTGTCGGCACCGTGCTCGCCCAGATGAGCTTCAATCGCTGCCAGGAGCTTTCCGCGGCGATGATTGTTGGCGCGGTGCTGGCCTTTATCGTCCACGAACTGCGTCAGGATCTGTGCGAAATTTTGTAGCGACGCACCCGCCGTCAGTGCGGTCTCAATCGCAACGGCGCGATCCTGATTAGGCTTGGCGCCCTGTCCCAGTAGCCAGCACATGGTCTGCATCCGGCCAAGCAAAAGATCATCTTGCCACAGGCGCAGGCGCGCATCGAACTCGCCGTCTTCGCCGCAAATTTCCTGCAGCCATTCGAAAGGCGCGCCCTGCGCCGACGCAGCCCACCATTCAGCGCGTTTATCGAAGAATGCCTGCAGCAACTTGCCGGCGTTGCTGTCGCCCACCAACTGATACAACTGCTGCAGCGCCGCCAGTACGTCCGCCTGGTCGGGCCGATTCAGTCCCTGCATGAAGCGCTTGGTCGCCTCAGCGGCCAGTTCGACGGTGGTCTCGGTCAAAGTAAATCCCTGAGGCACTTCGGCTGCCAGCGGCGCCAATTGCAACAAGCGTGCAAACCAGCTGTGGAAGGTATCGATTGACAGGCTGTGCGTGCTGGACAGTACGCGGTCGTACAAACCGCGCGCGATCAGCAAGGCGCCTGGCAGCGCCTCGGTAGCGATGCCGCGTTCACGTAGCAGCACCACCACATCCGCTTCCGGCAGCAGCGCCAGGTCGTGCAATAGTTGCATCAGGCGTTCGCGCATCTCTTGCGCGGCCTTGCGCGTGAAGGTAATTGCCAGCAATTCAGACGGTGCGGTGCCTGCCAGTAGCAGGCGCAACATGCGCGCCACCAGCAACCACGTTTTGCCGCTGCCGGCGCAAGCTTCGACCACCACCGAGCGCCGCGGGTCGCAGGCGGTGGCAATAAATTCGGCAGCGCTGACCGGCCGTCCATCGACGTCGCACCCGGTCGGCAGTATCGGAACGATCACCATGCGCCCTTGCGGCACAAACCGCGCATGTCGCAAAACCGGCACGCCGATTCGATGCCATTGGCTGGCAGGTGTGCGCCATCGCCAATGGCCTGCATCTGCCCGGCGATACGGCGCGCCAGCGCGTCGGTCCAGTTTTTGTAATCCAGCGCAGCGACGTCGCCGATTTTGTCGCGCGCCAGTTCCAGCGCGACGTAATGCGCCGAGTGAGGTCGCGGTTCGCTGAGCAATCCATAAAATGGTAACTGCTGGTCTTCGGCCCTTTTTAGACGAGTAACGAGCACTGGCTGGGTCGTGGTTTTGTAGTCGATCACGGCACGTTCGCCTTGCTGATTTTGGTCGATCCGGTCGATCCTGCCATGCAGTCGGATCGAACCGCCCGGCCATTCGAGCATGCGTTCCAGCGCGACTTCACCGATCACAAATTGCCATCCTTCTGCTTCGCGTTGATTGGCCCAGTCGAGATATGCGGGCATGACTTTTTGCCAGCGCACGTAGTACCCGAGCGCGGCGGCGTTGCGATGCAGTTCCCGCTGAAAAATCTGTGCCGAAAGATCGGCCAGCAAGGTGGCACGCTGCGGGAGCGGCGTCGCGTCGCGCGCCACAATCGCATGGTATGTTGCCAAAATTTGATGCAGCCACCCGCCGTAATCGCGCTTTTCGGGCAGATCAGAGATGTCATCCAACGCCGCGAGCCCGAGCATACGTGTCGCAAAAAACTGATACGGGCACGCCATCAACGTGTTGTAACCGCTGGCAGAAAGTTGAGCCGGCCGCAGCTGCGGTGCCGCCGGCGCCGGCATGCGGGCGATCCGCGGCTGCAACGTTCTGGTACACACAGGACAGTGCACAGTGCGTATCGGCGGCAAACTGGACCGCGCCAGCGTCAGCTGCAGGCGTTCGATCCACGCACTGACCGGGTTCGGTTCGCCATCGCGGCTGGTCTGCCACGACAGTACCACCTCGGCGCTGCCGGTCAGCAGTTCGGTCACATCACGCAGTTGCTGGCGCTGACGACTTTCACGCGTGGCCAGGCCGAGTTCGCGGCGGACCGCGTTGGCAAAAAAAAGCGTTTCGACCGGCTGCGACGGTAAATGCGACGCGTCACAGCCCACCATCACTACCGCGTCGAAGCTACGCAGGCGGGCACCGTTCAATGACAGCATCAGCACGCGCCGGTCGATCTGCGGTGCAACGAAGGGCGCGGCTTCGAGTTGCAGATTCAGAAAAGAGCGCCACTCGGCAAACGAGAAGATCTGTTCGAGTACACCGCAATCAGCGTCGATCCGGTCCAGCAATGTCAACAGCTGCTCACCAGCGGCGTCCGCCGCCAGCGCCGGTTGCATACCGAGCGCTACCAGCACTGCCAGAGTAGCACGCACCCATTCGCACAGGCTGCGATTGCGCTGAAATTGGCCGGCCTGTTCGCGCAGTTCGGCAAACAGCTTCCGCTCAGCCGGCAAGTCCTGCAATGCGCTCGCCACGGCTTCCCAGCCGCCCGAAACATTGGCGCGGCGCAGTGCCAGTTCGATTGCCATTACATGGACGGATCGACTCTCGCTGCCGGCCAGCACAAACGATGATTTCAGATAGTTCAGGAGGGCAGCGGTATCGGCACGTGAAGTGACAAGCTCCAGCAGCGCTGTGAGCGAAGAGGCGGCGCGCGTGGTCGATAATTTCCAGCCGGTTTCGTCGGCTACAAAGACCTGCGCGCGCTCCAGCAATGCCCGCATGCGCCGCGCCACTACTCGGTCCTGGGCGATGATCGCAATCGTCGATTTGCCGGCAGCGATCCAGTCCAGTACAGTCCGCGCGCCGACCACTGCTTCGTCCTCCAGGCTCACCGCTGGATACACCGACAGATGCGACAAGGACAGGGCGTTGCCCGGCGCCGCCATGTCTTCCGCCAATTCAGGCCACGCAGCCACACAGGCCGGTGGCAGCGCCGCCGCACGCCAGTCGAGGAGTACCCTCGTTACTGTCTGACGCTGGGAATACCGCATTAAAAACGCCTGCTCGAACGGCTCTGGCGCGGCCGGGGCTATCCACACCAGCGGTTGGTCGGCTTGCCCGGCCAGTATCATCAAACGTTCAAAACGGGCAGCGCTGGCGTCGCGGCCATCCAGCTGGGTTTTCCAGATCGTCCAGACCAGCTGGCTCTCTTCCGACAGCAAGGTGCGCGCTTTTGGCGACAAGTGTTCCAGCGCGGCTTGCCAGCGCGCATCGAGTGTTGCCGGTGCGCCGCGGATGCCTGGCAGCAGGCTTTGCGTCAATTCATCGGACAGGTGCAACAACGTGTTTGCCAGCGGGAGCAAATCAGTGTTGCGCCGTGCCTGGAATAATTTTTTCAGCCAGGCGTGCTGGCGCAATTCTGCGTACAGAGCCATCAAACGTTCGCTTTCGCCCGAAGCAGCTACCGGCAACGGTCGCTGTAGCGCCAGCCAGCCCGACAGAGTCGTGATGGCCGGGGGCACGAACGCTGCCCCGATGCAGTGCCCCAGTGCCAGCCTCAGCAAGCGTGCATGTTCCAGGGTCGGCACCAGTACGCGCGTACCCGAAAAATCGCACGCGCTTTGCCGCAACGGTACTGCTTCGGACCGAAGGGCGCCGAGCAGGTGCTGCGCAGACAGCGACCAGAATTGCGCAGAGGGCGGTATCAGGTGCGGCGCTGGGAACATGAAGGGCTTTTAAAAACAGCAGTCAAGAGAAATGATGGTGCGAGAAGGGTTCATTGAAATGGTGGAACGAAGGAACCATCAAAAAAACGTGTCTGTCGAGCGACACTTGGCGCCAGCGCGGCCCTCATTCTATGCGAGGAACGGCAGCGTCCGTCATGCCAGGCCCCCACGGCAGCAAAATCGGTTATTATTTCTGTAAGACGACGCGACAGACCCGTTGCGCACGCCGGTCCAACATCTTGATTTACTGCCCGGTGCCGTCATATGTACGCGGTCACCCAGGCAAAGATGTTGCCAGGATCGTGCGGCCCGGTTGCGAATAACCGGGCGCCGGGCTGGCGACCCCAATCCAGGCCAATTTACGATCGATTGTGTATCGATGACCCGCAACCCTGGCAGCCTCTGCGACAACTGGCATGTGGCGGCAACGCTAGTCGATTTTATGATGTATCCCTTATCCCTCTTTTCGAGGAAACCATGAGCCAAAATATTAAACATACTACCGACACTTCTTTTGATATCGACGTGTTGAAATCCGAAAAGCCGGTCTTGGTCGACTTTTGGGCCGAATGGTGCGGGCCGTGCAAGCAGATAGCTCCCATTTTGGAAGAAATCGCAAAAGAATACGATGGCAAGCTGACTATCGCTAAAGTCGACGTGGACGCCAACCAGGCGATCGCCTCGAAATTTGGCATTCGCGGCATTCCTACTTTGATATTGTTCAAAAACGGCGTACCTGCCGCGCAAAAGGTTGGCGCGATGGCCAAGGGCGCGCTGACCTCATTTATCGACAGCAACATTTAAGTTGAGGTCTGGTACAGACAAGGTCGATGTTTCTGCATCGACCCTGACCTGATCGATGGGCTTCCGCCAAGTGCCGGGTGGGCCAATACGCCTGATTGTTCGGAGCGTGCCGCTGCACAGAGATAACCGTCTAGCGAGCGCATAGAATCAGTGCTCAAAAAAGCTACTACGACCTACGCAAAAAAATACGAAAAAGAAACACAGCACTGACAACGCATCCATTTAACTATTCACCACCACGCACCTCCCTCCCCCACCTTTACCTCCCATCTCGGGATTCTCAACTCCAATAATGACCATGCACTTATCCGAACTCAAGGCGATGCACGTTTCCGCCCTGCTTGAAATGGCCATCGGCCTCGACATCGACAACGCTGCCCGCTTACGCAAACAGGAATTGATGTTTGCCATTTTGAAAAAACGTGCAAAATCCGGCGAACAGATTTTTGGTGACGGCGCTCTAGAAGTACTGCCTGACGGCTTCGGCTTTCTGCGCTCGCCGGATGCCAGCTATATGGCTTCCACCGACGACATTTATATTTCACCGTCGCAGATCCGGCGATTCAACCTGCACACCGGCGATTCGATCGAAGGCGAGGTCCGTACACCGAAAGATGGCGAGCGCTACTTCGCACTAGTCAAGGTGGACAAGGTCAATGGCGAATCGCCCGAGGCCTCCAAGCACCGCATCCTGTTTGAAAATTTGACCCCGCTGCATCCCAATGAGCCATTGCGGCTCGAGCGCGAAATGAACGGTCAGGAAAACATCACAGGCCGCATCATCGACATGATCGCGCCCATCGGCAAGGGTCAGCGCGGTCTGCTGGTAGCGTCGCCGAAATCCGGCAAGTCGGTGATCCTCCAGCACATGGCGCACGCGATCACGGCGAACCACCCCGACTGCACCCTGATCGTTCTGCTGATTGACGAGCGGCCAGAAGAAGTGACCGAGATGCAGCGTTCGGTGCGCGGCGAAGTCGTCGCGTCGACCTTCGACGAGCCGGCCACGCGCCACGTCCAGGTCGCCGAAATGGTGCTCGAAAAGGCCAAGCGCTTGGTTGAAATGAAAAAAGACGTCGTGATCCTGCTCGACTCGATCACTCGTCTGGCACGTGCTTACAACACCGTCATCCCGGCGTCCGGCAAGGTGCTGACGGGCGGTGTGGACGCCAATGCTCTGCAGCGTCCGAAACGATTTTTTGGTGCAGCTCGCAATATCGAAGAAGGCGGATCGCTGACCATCATCGCCACCGCACTGATTGAAACCGGCAGCCGTATGGATGACGTGATCTTTGAAGAATTCAAGGGTACCGGCAATATGGAAGTCCACCTCGAGCGTCGTCTGGCCGAGAAACGCGTCTACCCTGCAATCAACCTGAACAAGTCGGGCACCCGACGCGAAGAGTTGTTGATCAAGCCGGATCAGCTACAAAAAATCTGGGTTCTGCGCAAATTGCTGTACAGCATGGACGAGATCGAAGCGATGGAATTCATTCTGGACAAGATGAAAGCAACCAAGAACAACGGTGAATTTTTTGACATGATGCGCCGCGGGAACTCGTAAACATTGTGCCAGCCGACGCTTTGCCCTGGCCAAGGCAGTCGACCCAGTGGCGCTTTGCTTGTATAATCCGCGCTTCATTCCCAGGCAAGTGATCATCAATCGGGTCAAGAAGCAGGCATGACCGACGAAGTGGCGATTGGCTACCTTACATTGCAGAGGCATCAAATGAAAGATGGCATTCACCCAAATTATCGCGAAGTATTGATCCATGATCTTTCTTGCGATTTCAAATTCATCACCCGTTCAACGGTGCAAACGCGCGAGATGTCGGAATTCGAAGGCAAGCAGTACCCGCTGGTAAAAATCGAGGTTTCGTCAGAATCGCATCCGTTTTACACCGGCAAGCATAAGATCGTCGATACCGCTGGCCGCGTTGAGAAATTCCGCCAGAAGTTCGGTACCGTGGGCTCGAAAACACAGCTTGCGCAAGAATAAGCAAGCCACGCAAACATTGCTTGCGGCGGAAGTCCGGTCGTAGTCCTGTGGGCCGAAGGATAGTCCGACGCCGCGATACCAAGTTTGCACGGGTTGTTGCACCAAAACAAAAAGGCAGCTAAGGCTGCCTTTTTTGATCCTGCTACCGTGCTGTGCAATTTTTTACGGCACAATAATGCCGGTCCAACTTTCGGCCATGTGCCGACCTGCCCGCCTCAATGAAGCCTGTTCGACTTCCTGCCTCGTCCACTGTCGCCCTGCCACGGATAGCGTTGTTTGCGCTATGTCTGTTGTATATCCTGCCAGGTCTGGTCGGGCGCGATCCCTGGAAAACCGACGACGCCGCCGGTTTTGGCATCATGTGGACCATGGCGCATGGCAGCGTGCAGGACTGGTTATGGCCAAACATCGTCGGTTTGCCAATTCCTGACAACGGCCCGCTGACCTTCTGGATCGGTGCCCTGTGCATAAAGCTATTCGGCTGGTTGCTTGGGGACGCCCTGGCAGCACGCGTCGCCACGATTGGCTTCTTTTTGCTCGGCACCAGCGCAGTCTGGCTTGCCACTTTCCTGTTGGGTAGGCGCGCCGAAGCCCAGCCCCTGAAGCTCGCATTCGGCGGTCAACCGGAACCGAAAGACTTTGGGCGTACGCTGGCGGATGGCGCGCTGCTGATCTATCTAGGCTGCCTTGGCCTGCTTCTGCATAGCCACGAAACCAGTGCCGAAGCGTTGCAGGTGTCGCTGATTGGCGCTGCGCTATATGCAGCCACGCGGCTGTTCGAGCTACCGTCCAGACGTTCCGCACTGGGCTTTGGCGCGACGCTCGGACTGCTTGCTCTGACACGCGGCTGGATCGTACCGGCTGCGTTGCTGCTCGGCGTAACCCTGCTGGCGGCGTTTCGCGATCGCACGGTGATGGTGCGTCTGCTCGCCCTCAGTCTGCCACTGGCGCTGGCGATCACCGCCAGCTGGCCCTTGCTGGCCGGGCTGGTGCAACCTTTCGACAGCTCACCATGGCCAGCGTGGATCGATTGGAACATGGAGCAGATCGGCGCCCCCTCGCTCGAAGCCCTCACCTACTTTTTGCGTTATGGCATCTGGTTCACGTGGCCGGCGTGGCCCTTTGCCGGCTGGGCGGTCTATGCCTGGCGCAATCAGCGCGGCGCGTTGCATATCGCCCTGCCATTGACGTTTTTTGCCGTGTTTTTGCTGCTGGCGCTGATCAATCCCAATCACGTTGAGGGCATCCTGCTGCCGTTGCTGCCGCCGCTGGCGATTCTGGCGGCATTCGGTTTGCCGACCATGAAGCGCGGCGCAATCAACGCGGTGGACTGGTTTTCGGTAATGACGCTGAGCGCTGCGGCAGCATTCATCTGGATCGGCTGGATCGCAAAGGAAACCGGCTGGCCTGCCAAACTGGCCCGCAACGCATTCAAGCTGGCGCCTGGCTTCAAGCCCGAATTCAATCTGTTTGCGGTACTGATGGCGGCACTTGCGACCGCAGCCTGGGCCGGCGTGGTGCACTGGCGTCTGTCGCGCCAGCCGTCAGTATTGTGGCGGGCCGTGGTACTGTCGTCGGCTGGGGTGATCCTGTGCTGGCTGTTACTGATGACGCTATGGCTGCCGTGGATCAATTATGGCAAAAGTTATGCCGGCGTCGCGCAGCAAATCGCACTGACGCTACCCCAAGCCCACGGCTGCGTCGATACCAACGTCGGGCCAGCCCAGCGCGCTAGTTTTGCGTATTTCGGCAAAGTCCGCTTTGCCCCGTTTCAGGGTGACGATTGTGACTTTTTGCTGCTGCAGGATCGCAATCGACCGCACAATGAAGAAGCCTTGTTCGAACCGTTCGATGGCAGCGACCACTGGGATTTTTTGTGGGAAGGGCGTCGCCCTTCGGATCGAGACGAACGCTTCCGCCTGTATCAGCGCGTCGTGCGCTAAGGGTACACGGACTGCGATCGAAGATCGCTCAAGCCGCCATCGCAAGGCGCAGCTGATCGACCATGGTCAGCAATCGCGGGCGGATGTCAGCCAGCAAAAACTCAACCGGCAAGGCCGATGCCGGCCCACCGCAATTGATGCCGATCGACGTGCTGCCGTCGAGTGGCCGGAAGGCGATGGCGATGGCGTTTACATCGGCCTGCCATTCCCCGATCACGGTACAACAGCCGAATTGCTCGAACTGTTCCAGCGCGCGCTGCACGCCGGCCAGCGTTGCAGGCCAGTTACCAGGATCGAGCTGGCGCACCCGGTCCAGAATTTCATCGCGCTCGGCAGCCGGCGCAATCGCCAGCCAGGCCCGTCCCATCGCGGTTCGGGCGATCGGAATGCGCGAACCGACATCCAGCGACAAGGTAAGCGCCGCCTGGCTGCGGCAATTTTCGATATAAATCATGCTGAGCCGGTCGCGCATCCCGAGCGACACCATGGCCCCCGAAAAATCTGCCAGCTGCTGCATCGCAGGTCGCGCCAACTGGCGCACGTCCAGACGCGACAACATCGCGCTGCCGAGCGCCAGCGTGGCGCTGCCCAGCCGATACTTACCCGCACTCTGCTCATAGTGCAGATAACCGAGCTGGGTCAATGTATAGCTCAGGCGCGAGACCGTCGAGCGCGGCAGCTTGCAGCGTTCGGCCAGCTCCTGATTGCCAAGCAGACAGTCGCCCGAGCGGAAGCAGGCCAGCAATTCCAGCCCGCGCGCCAGCGCCGTCACAAAATGACGATCCTGGCGCGCCGATTCCAGCCGCGCTGCAGATGACTTATCGAGCATCGCTACGCGCGGGGTGTGCTGCACGACCGCGTTGTTCAAGCTCAAGGGCGAGTGCTGGCAAATCGCGCTTCAGTATCTTGCCACTGGCTGCTGCGGGCAAGCTGGCGACCACATAGATTTTGGCCGGAATCTTGTACGGCGACAGATTGTCCTGCAACCATATCTGCAACTGTGTGCGGTCGAGCATCGCACCCGATACGACTTCAACGAATGCCAGCACTTCTTCATTATCGTCGACGCTTCGACCAATCACAGCAGACTGGACGATCTGAGGCCAGGCGTTCAGCACCTGCTCGATTTCAACCGGATACACATTGAAGCCCGAGCGAATGATGAGTTCCTTGCTGCGGCCGACGATCGTCACCGCACCGTCGGGACCGGTATGCGCCAGATCGCCCGTATGTAGCCAGCCATCGGCGGTGATGGTTTCGGCAGTCTGCTGTGCGGCGCGATAATATCCGGCCATGACGTTGGGGCCGCGTACCTGCAGTTCACCGATGCCGTCCGGATGCTGCGCCGCGCCGTGCAGCCGGATCTCAATATCGTCGATCGGCGGACCGACCGAACAATCTGTGCGCGGTGCGTCCATCCGGGTCTGGCAGATCGATGGTGCCGCCTCGGTCATACCGTAACCGTTATGCAGCACCCGTCCAAAACGCGTCTCGAAATCCGTCTTGAGCGAAGCCGTGAGCGGCGCACCGCCCGACTGCGCGATCCTCAGGTGCGGTGCCGGCAGCGGCCCACCGAGCGCCAGCAGACGTGCATACATCGCCGGCACGCCGTGCAACACCGTAATGCCGTCCTGCGCAAGCGCTGCCGCCAACTGGCGTGGATCGAAGCGCGGCACCAGCAGCAATTCTGCGCCACTGATCAGGGTTGCTACCAGCAACGAAGACAAACCATACACGTGAGACAGCGGCAATACCCCGTACGTGACATCAGCAGGCTGCAGCGCGCGCATCTTGCGGCTATTGGCGCCGATAAACAATAAGTTGGCATGGGTCAGCATGACCGCTTTGGGCGCACCGGTGGTACCCGAGGTATAGACCAGCGCAGCGACATCCGGCTGCGCTGGCTCGACAGTAGCATCCGCGTTGAGAGGGCCGAGCAACAGTGTCCCGGCGCCATTCCAGTGGACACGCTCGGCATGCCGCTCCAGCCCGTGACGCTCGGCGTCGGTCGAAGTGGCGCTGAAGTAGAGCGCACGGCGCGCGCCCGAATGCTGCAGAAAAAGATCGATTTCACGCCCTGAAAGCCGCGCATTGACGGTAGCAGACCAGGCCCGCAGTCGGCTCACGGCCAGAATCGTGATCGCCAGCGCAACCGAGTTTTCGGCCACGAGTACGACTCGGTCGCCGGCGCGAATCCCGCTGCCATGCAGATGCAGCGCCAGCGCGTCGACTGCTGCGTCCAGCGCACCGTAAGTGACCATACTACGCGCATCACGCAGGGCAACGCGCGACGGCTGGGCGCTGGCCCAAGTCAAAAATACCTGATCGATTCGCACCATGTTCTGACTCACTCGAATAAGAACCGATATTCTGCAATGCAGAATCATTACTGGCAAGCCAGGAACTGCCTTTTAATTAAAAAAATCCTTATTTAATAGCCGAAGCGGGACACCTGATCAGCTTTTTATGTCACCATTCAGCGGTTGGAACAAATAGCCCTATTCCGCACAGCAGAATTCACTGGCAATCTCGAAACACCTCAACAGCAGAAAAATCTCCCATGTCCGCGCAACTTGATACTCTGACCGGTTCCACCCCCGCAATCACTCAGGTCGGCCTGATCGGTTGTGGTGTGATGGGTCGCGGCATCGCGCAGATCGCCGTATTGTCGGGTTGCCACGTGCATCTCGCCGACGCCAACGCTGGGGCCGCGATAGCAGCCCGTGGCGCGCTGGCTGACAGCTTCGGCATGCTGGTCACCAAAGGGCGGCTTGATGCAGCTCGCGCCGACGCCGCACTGGCACGTCTGACCGTATGCGATGAGCTCACACAACTAAGTGGCTGCCAGCTGGTCATCGAAGCGATCGTCGAAGATCTTGCCGCCAAAAAAAGCCTGTTCGCGCAGCTCGAACAGATCGTCCCAGCCGACACTATTTTGGCGACCAATACTTCTTCGTTGTCGGTCACTGCCATTGCAGCCGGCATGCAGCAGCCGCATCGATTGGCCGGATTTCATTTTTTTAATCCGGTCCCGCTGATGAAAATTGTCGAAGTGGTCGGTGGCATCCTGACCGCACCGGCCGTGGTCGATCAACTTCTGGCACTAGGCACTCGATGGGGCCACACCGCAGTGCGAGCCAAGGACACGCCCGGTTTTATCGTCAACCACGCGGGCCGGGGATTCGGCACCGAAGGCTTGCGCGTGCTGGCCGAGGGTATTTGTTCGGTGCCGATACTGGACCAGATTTTGCGCGATTGCGCAGGCTTCAAACTGGGCCCGTGTGAACTGATGGACATGACCGGGCTGGACGTTTCGCATCCGGTGATGGAATCGATCTATCACCAGTATTTTGAAGAGCCGCGCTTTCGCCCGCAGGGGCTGACACGCCAGATGCTGGCGGCGGGCCTGCTCGGCAAAAAGGCCGGTCGTGGCTTCTATCAATATGACGCTGCGGGGAGAAAAATTATCGGACCGGACGTGGTGGTGTCGCTGCCGTCGGCGGCGTCAACCACGCTCTGGCTGAGTCCAGCGTCCGATATGGCACACCCGGCGCTGGCTGCGCGTTTGCGCGAAGGCGGCATCACGTTTGCGCACACCGACCGACCGCCATCCGGCGCCGTGTGCATCGTCACGCCGCTCGGCGAAGATTGCACCACCTACGCCGTGCGCGAAAGTCTCGACCCTTCCCGCACCATGGCCATCGACATCCTGTTCGACACGTCGGCGCATCACGTTCTGATGACCAATCCGGCGACTACGCCGGATTGTATTGCCGAGGCCCGTGCTGTTTTTGGCAAAGGTGGCGCCCGCGTCAGCGTGATCCGCGATAGCCCCGGACTGATAGCACAGCGCGTGGTCGGACACATCGTCAATATCGCCTGTGAGATCGCCCAGCAGGGTATTGCCGCCCCGGCAGATATCGATCGTGCGGTGGTACTGGGACTGGGCTACCCGCGGGGACCGCTGGCATGGGGTGACGCGCTCGGCGCATCTACCGTGCTGACAGTCCTCGCCAACCTGTTTCAGCAAACCGGTGATCCGCGCTATCGTCCGAGCGGCTGGCTGCAACGACGCGCACGCTTGCAGCTCTCCCTGCTGCATCCGGAACAGTAGTCTAAAATCTACCCTTATCATTCCATTTAAAATATTAAATCCGCCATGAAAAAAAATGCACAGTTTCACTGGGACGATCCGCTCCTGCTCGATCAACAGCTGACCGACGAAGAACGAATGGTGCGCGATGCTGCACGCGCGTATTGCCAGGACAAATTACAACCGCGAATTCTGGAAGCATTTCGCCATGAAAAAATGGATGCTTCCATTTTTCCTGAAATGGGCGAGCTGGGCTTGTTGGGACCGACGATCCCTGAACAGTACGGTGGCCCCGGTCTGAATTACGTCAGCTACGGCCTGATTTCACGCGAAGTCGAGCGGGTCGATTCCGGCTATCGATCGATGATGAGCGTGCAGTCGTCGTTGGTAATGACACCAATTTTTGAATTTGGTACCGAGGAACAGCGGCAGCGCTTTTTGCCCATGCTGGCGAGCGGCAAACTGATCGGCTGCTTCGGCCTGACCGAACCCGATCACGGTTCCGACCCCGGTTCGATGGTGACTCGTGCGCGCAAGATTGCCGGCGGCTATGCGCTCACCGGCAGCAAAATGTGGATCTCCAACTCGCCGATCGCCGACGTGTTTGTGGTCTGGGCCAAGGACGACGAAGGCGCGATCCGCGGCTTCATTCTTGAAAAAGGCATGGCCGGATTGTCAGCGCCGGCGATTCACGGCAAGTTCGGTTTGCGCGCCTCGGTCACGGGCGAGATCGTGATGGAAAACGTGTTCTGCCCTGAAGAAAATGCATTCCCCGAAGTCCGTGGTCTGAAAGGCCCGTTCACGTGCCTGAACGCGGCGCGCTATGGCATCGCCTGGGGCGCGCTCGGCGCGGCGGAAGCCTGTTGGCATATTGCGCGGCAGTATGTATTGGACCGCAAACAGTTCGGCAAACCGCTCGCCGCGAATCAACTGATTCAAAAAAAACTGGCCGACATGCAGACCGAAATCACGCTCGGCCTGCAAGTCTGCCTGCGACTTGGCCGCATGAAGGACGAAGGCACTGCCGCGGTAGAAATCACCTCGATGATGAAGCGCAATTCATGCGGCAAATCGCTCGACATCGCGCGCGTGGCGCGTGACATGTTGGGTGGCAACGGCATCTCCGACGAGTACGGCGTGATTCGTCACATGGTGAATCTGGAAGTCGTCAATACCTATGAAGGTACGCACGATATTCATGCGCTAATTCTGGGTCGCGCGCAAACCGGTATTCAGGCATTCAGTAGTTAACCGATCGACGAGAGCACCATGGATCTGGATTTCAGTCATGACGAGCAAAATTTTCGTCAGCAGGTACGCGACTTTCTCGAGCAGAAGCTGCCGTCCGATATACGCCGCAAGGTACAACAGGGTCTGATCGTCGAGCGCGACGATTATCTGCGCTGGCAAGGCATTCTGCATGTCAATGGCTGGGGTGGTCCGGGCTGGCCAGCGGCATTCGGTGGCACGGGCTGGGATCCCGTGCAGCACTATATTTTTGAAGAAGAGTGCGCTGCCGCAGGGGCACCCCGCACGATTCCGTTCGGCCTCAAAATGGTAGCCCCGGTACTCATGCAATTCGGCTCACCCGCACAGCAGCAGCGTCACCTGCCGTCGATCCTGTCGGGTGATACGTGGTGGTGTCAGGGCTACTCGGAACCGGGCGCAGGGTCCGACCTGGCAGCGCTCTCCACCCGCGCCGAACGCACGGACAGTGGCGACAGCGAGGTGTTCGTCGTCAACGGTCAGAAAACCTGGACCACGCTGGCGCAATATGCAGACTGGATATTTTGTCTGGTGCGTACCGACACCACGGTCAAGGCGCAGCGCGGCATTTCATTTCTGTTGATCGACATGCAAACCCCCGGCATCACGGTGCGTCCGATCATCACCATGGACGGCGCCCATGAGGTCAATGAAGTCTGGCTCGATAACGTGCAGGTGCCCGCAGAAAATCTGGTCGGCGCCGAGAACCAGGGCTGGACCATCGCCAAGTTTTTACTCGGCCACGAGCGCACCAACATCGCCGGAATCGGTATCGCCAAGCGCGAACTGGCGCGCCTGAAACGCATCGCTACTGTCGAATACAAACAGGGTCGACCCTTGCTGCACGATCCGCTCTTTGCATCCCGTATCGCCCAGATCGAAATCGACCTGATGGCTCTTGAAATTACCAATCTGCGCGTGCTGTCGGCGGAAGCAGAGCGCCGAACACCAGGGCCGGAAGCGTCGATTCTGAAAATCAAGGGCACCGAAATCCAGCAATCCATCACCGAACTTCTGACGCAGGCCGCCGGCCCCTTTGCGTTACCCTTGCGACGCGACGCGATGGCAGCGAACTACACGGGAGCGCAAGTCGGGCCCGACCATGCCGCAGGACTGGCGGCCGGTTATCTGAACATGCGCAAGCTATCGATCTACGGCGGTTCGAATGAAATTCAAAAAAATATCATCGCACAGATGATTCTCGGACTGTAGGAGCCGCCCATGCAATTCACCTTCACTGACGAGCAGCAGATGTTGCTCGACGCGGCGAGACGCTTTGTCGGCAAAGAATACGACTTTGCAACCCGCCAAAAAATTCTCGATACCCCTCTCGTCGTGCCCACCGACATCATCACACCGACCGTGATCAGTGCAGTCTGGCAGGGGTTCGCCGATCTCGGCCTGCTGGCGCTGAACGTACCGGAATCCGAAGGCGGGCTGGACGGCACGCCAGTCGATACCCTGCAGGTCATGACAGCGATGGGTGAGGCGCTGGTGCTGGAACCCTATCTGGCCAGCGCCGTGATGGCAACCGCCCTGCTCGCCGCGACCGCCAATCCGGTCCAGCGCGCCGAACTGCTGCCAGCGCTAGCCCGCGGTGACGTCATCGCCGTACCGGCGCATGACGAAGCCGGCAGCCGTTTTGACTGGCGTGCGATAGCCGCCCGCGCTGTCCCCTCCGAGGGCGGCTATCTGCTGAACGGAAAAAAATCGCTGGTCAGCCATGCCGATGCGGCTCACCTTCTACTGGTTAGCGCCCGCCTGCCGGACCAGTCGATGGCGTTGTTCGGCGTGCCGCGCCACACCGTCGGTGTCGAATTATTGTCTTACCGCTGCGTCGATGGTGTGCCAGCCAGTGAGGTTACGCTGACCGACGTGGCGCTACCCGCTGAAGCCCTGCTGGACGCAACCACCGCCGTCGAGTCTGCACTGGCCAGCATGCGCGATCTGGGCCTGGCAGCGGTGTGTGCCGAAGCGGTCGGCATCCTCGACAAGCTGCTGGCAGCCACCGTCGACTATACGCGCCAGCGCCAGCAATTTGGCGGGCCGATCGCCCGATTTCAGGCGTTGCAGCACCGCATGGCCGAGATGGTCTTGCAGATCGAACAGGCCCGCTCAATGAGCTACCTGGCCGCAGTGCGCTGCACCGATCCCGACCTAGCGCGGCGGGCTTCAGCACTCTCGGCGGCCAAGGTAGTCATCGGCCAGGCCTGCCGTCTGGTCGGTCAGAGCGCAGTCCAACTGCACGGTGGCATGGGCGTGAGCGATGAGCTGATCGTCAGTCATTATTTCAAACGCCTGATGGCGATCGAGCTGCAATTCGGCAGCACGGATCAGCATCTCGAAGCCTTTGCGCTGCAGTTGGCGGCGCCGGAAGTGTAAGGGGATCGGTGTATTCGTACATCGCAGTGCATCTGCCGCACCAGTCGCAATCAACTGCACCAAATCGACCACCGAGGTTGCCGAGGAGAGGCAAATCGGACATAATATCGCCTGCGTTGCCGGGATGGCGGAATAGGTAGACGCACGGGACTCAAAATCCCGCGCTGGAAACAGCGTGCCGGTTCGATTCCGGCTCCCGGCACCAAAACCC
>JAYVEF010000066.1:0-5618 GCA_043748965.1 Burkholderiales bacterium | reverse complement strand
CGCCACTGCGCGTCGTGTCGTACAATCGCAGCTTAATTTTCCCGGAGGCGTGATGCAATCGAAGCAAATGTTATCTCTTGATGATGTCAAAAAAATCGCTGCCGCAGCGGAAGCCGAAGCGCTCGCCAACAAGTGGGCAGTCGTGATCGCCATTGTCGACGACGGCGGCCATTTGCTGTGGCTACAACGCCTCGATGGAACCGCACCGATTTCAGCCGATATCGCACCCGCCAAAGCGCGCACCGCAGCACTCGGTCGGCGTGAAAGCAAAATTTACGAAGACATCATCAACAACGGCCGATTCTCATTTATCAGCGCGCCGACCCTGCAGGGTATGTTGGAAGGCGGCGTACCGATCATGCAGGATGGCCAGTGTTTAGGTGCGGTCGGCGTGTCTGGTGTCAAATCGACCGAAGATGCACAGATTGCCAAAGCCGGTATCGCCGCTTTGTTCAGTTGACTGGATCGTATTGATCGGTCCCACCGGGCGGACCACCGGACCCGTGAATGTCACATGTCCGGCCGGTTCCGGGTTGCGTTTTGTGTTGCGACTACGCTATAATCCGGTGGTTAAGCAAATTTTATTCCGCTGTAGCGCTTACCTCGAACAACGTCCCTGAACGACTTCGCTATTTTTCCGCAATCCACCGCGGCACAAGCACGCGCGTGGTCGTCCTGATCCAGCGTAGCGGCGGTAACCAATTAGGAGTTACCCTTGGCGCCTTTTTTTTCCGGCCCCGCGGTGCCAGCCATTCTGGCACTCGCCGACGGGACAGTTTTCCAGGGATCATCGATCGGCGCAATCGGCCAGACCATCGGCGAAGTCGTCTTCAATACCGCCATGACCGGCTACCAGGAAATTCTTACTGACCCGAGCTACAGTCGCCAGATCGTCACGCTGACTTACCCGCATATCGGCAATACCGGCATCAATCCGGAAGACATCGAATCGCGCCGCATTCATGCAGCGGGCCTGATCATTCGCGACCTGCCGCTGATGGCATCAAATTTTCGTTCCGTCCAAAGTCTGGCCGATTATTTGCAAAGCGAACAGATCGTCGCGATCGCCGGTATCGACACGCGCAAGCTGACCCGGATACTGCGAGCGCGCGGGGCGCAGGGAGGCGCCATTCTGGCCGGGCCAGACGGCACGGCAGCGCAGGCATTGGCACTCGCACAATCGTTTCCTGGTCTGGCCGGCATGGATCTGGCCAAAGTCGTATCCACTCCCAAAGCGTACGAGTGGGCTGAAACCGAGTGGCAGCTTGGCACCGGCTACGGCAAGCAAATCACCGCCCAATTCCATGTAGTCGCGTTCGACTATGGCATCAAGTTCAATATCCTGCGCATGTTGGCACAACGCGGCTGTCGCATTACCGTCTTGCCGGCGCAGGCCAGCGCAGCCGATGCGCTGGCGCACAAGCCCGATGGTATCTTTTTGTCGAACGGGCCGGGGGACCCTGAACCGTGCGATTACGCGATAGCCGCGACACGTGAGTTGATCGAGCGGGGCGTGCCAACCTTCGGTATCTGCCTCGGTCACCAGATCATGGCGCTGGCCTCGGGTGCCAAAACTCTGAAAATGAAATTCGGCCATCACGGCGCCAATCATCCTGTGCACGACCTGGATTCCGGACAGGTCATGATCACGTCGCAGAACCACGGGTTCGCAGTTGATGGCGACACGCTGCCGGCCAATTGTCGTGTGACGCACGTGTCGCTGTTCGATGGCTCGCTGCAAGGTTTCGCGCGGACTGACAAACCGGCGTTTTGCTTTCAGGGACACCCCGAAGCATCACCCGGCCCACATGACATCGCGCCCTTGTTCGACCGCTTTATCGGCTTGATGACTGAGTCGCGTACTCCCGCTCAGACGGAGAAAATAATCAATGGCTAAACGTACCGATATTCGCAGCATCCTGATTATCGGCGCAGGTCCGATTATCATTGGACAGGCCTGCGAGTTTGATTATTCCGGGGCTCAGGCGTGCAAGGCTCTGCGTGAAGAAGGTTACCGCGTAATTTTGGTCAACAGTAATCCGGCGACCATCATGACCGACCCTGAAATGGCCGATGTCACCTACATCGAACCGATCACCTGGCAGGTGGTTGAGCGTATCATCGCCAAAGAAAAACCTGACGCGATCCTGCCCACCATGGGCGGCCAGACTGCACTCAATTGCGCGCTCGATCTGCATCATAACGGCGTGCTGACTAAATACGGCTGTGAACTGATTGGCGCTTCGCCAGAAGCGATCGACATGGCCGAGGATCGCTCCAAGTTCAAAGAGGCGATGACCCGCATCGGCCTCGGCTCGGCCTGTTCTGGCGTCGCGCATTCTCTGGATGAAGCGTGGGTCGTGCAAAAGACGCTTGGCTTTCCAACTATTATTCGGCCGTCATTTACGATGGGCGGTACCGGTGGTGGCATTGCCTACAACTCCGAAGAGTTCGAGGCCATCTGCAAACGCGGACTGGAGGCCTCGCCAACTACCGAGCTACTGATCGAAGAGTCCCTGCTCGGCTGGAAAGAATTCGAAATGGAGGTGGTGCGCGACAAGGCCGACAACTGCATCATCGTCTGCTCGATCGAAAACCTCGATCCGATGGGTGTACATACCGGTGACTCGATCACGGTCGCGCCTGCGCAAACCTTGACCGACAAGGAATATCAAATCATGCGCAATGCGTCGATCGCGGTGCTGCGTGAAATTGGCGTAGATACCGGCGGGTCCAACGTCCAGTTCGCAATCAATCCTGCTGATGGCCGGATGATCGTGATCGAGATGAATCCACGCGTGTCGCGATCCTCCGCGCTGGCTTCCAAGGCGACCGGTTTTCCGATTGCCAAGATTGCTGCTAAGCTGGCCGTCGGGTTCACGCTGGACGAGCTGCGTAATGAAATTACCGGCGGCGCTACCCCGGCGTCCTTCGAGCCCAGCATAGACTACGTCGTCACCAAGATACCGCGATTTGCATTCGAAAAATTTCCGCAGGCCGATAACCACCTGACCACGCAAATGAAGTCGGTGGGGGAGGTTATGGCGATTGGCCGTACGTTCCAGGAATCGTTTCAAAAAGCACTGCGCGGACTTGAAGTCGGTGTCGATGGCATGAATGAAAAAACTACCGATCGCGAAACCATCGAAGAAGAGCTCGGCGAGCCCGGACCGGACCGTATCTGGTACGTCGGTGACGCCTTCGCGCAGGGCTTCACGATGGAAGAAGTGCATCAGCTGACGCATATCGATCCCTGGTTTTTAATTCAGATCAAAGAGATTATTGATCTCGAACTGTGGCTCGAAACCACCTCGCTCGATGCGCTCGACAAAGCCACGTTGTTTAAGTTAAAGCAAAAAGGTTTTGCCGACCGTCGGCTCGCCAAGCTGCTGAAGACCACCGACACCGTGGTGCGCCAAAAACGCCATGCGCTGAACATTCGGCCGGTCTACAAGAGGGTCGATACCTGCGCAGGCGAATTCTCCACCGACACAGCGTACATGTACTCCACGTATGAAGAAGAGTGCGAGGCTGCGCCGACTAACCGCAAAAAAATCATGGTACTGGGCGGCGGGCCGAACCGCATCGGCCAAGGGATCGAATTCGACTACTGTTGCGTGCATGCAGCGCTGGCAATGCGCGAAGATGGCTACGAAACCATCATGGTCAACTGTAACCCTGAAACCGTCTCGACCGATTACGATACGTCCGATCGGCTGTATTTCGAGCCGCTGACGCTCGAAGACGTCCTCGAAATTGTCGACAAGGAAAAGCCTTACGGTGTGATCGTGCAGTACGGCGGCCAGACTCCGTTAAAACTGGCACTCGATCTGGAAGCCAACGGCGTGCCGATCGTCGGAACTTCGCCTGACATGATCGATGCCGCCGAGGACCGCGAGCGTTTTTCACAACTGCTGAAAGACCTGGAGTTGCGCCAGCCACCCAATCGTACCGCTCGCACCGAAGCCGACGCGCTGCGTCTGGCCCAGGAAATCGGTTATCCGCTGGTGGTACGCCCATCGTATGTGCTGGGTGGTCGTGCGATGGAAATCGTGCACGAGCAACGCGATCTAGAGCGCTACATGCGTGAAGCCGTCAAGGTGTCGCACGACTCGCCGGTGCTGCTGGACCGTTTCCTGAACGATGCGATCGAGGTAGATGTCGACTGCCTGTCGGATGGTTCCCGGACCTTCATCGGCGGCGTGATGGAACACATTGAGCAGGCTGGCGTGCATTCGGGAGACTCGGCTTGTTCGCTGCCACCGTACTCGCTGTCCCAGGCAACCATCGATGAAATCAAACGGCAAACCGCACTGATGGCCAAAGGTCTGAACGTGGTCGGCCTGATGAATGTGCAGTTTGCCGTGCAAAAGCAAGACATCAATGGCGTATCGCACGACGTGGTGTTCGTGCTTGAAGTCAACCCGCGCGCCTCGCGCACGGTGCCGTTTGTATCCAAGGCAACCGGGCTTCAACTGGCTAAGATCGCGGCACGTTGCATGGTCGGGCAGACGCTCGAGAGTCAGGGCATCAAGGAAGAAGTCGTCCCAGGTTACTTCAGTGTCAAGGAAGCGGTATTTCCGTTTGTGAAATTCCCCGGCGTCGACACGATACTCGGCCCCGAAATGAAATCTACTGGCGAAGTGATGGGTGTCGGCAAGACTTTCGGCGAAGCTTTTGTCAAGTCGCAACTCGGTGCTGGCGTAAAATTGCCGACTGCGGGGAAGGTATTTTTGAGTGTCAAGGGTGGTGACAAGCCGCGCGCTGTCAAGGTCGCACGCGACTTGGTGGCGATCGGATTCTCGGTGGTCGCGACCAAAGGTACAGCTGCCGCGATCCGCGATGCCGGTATCGCAGTAACCACCGTCAACAAGGTAGTCGAAGGGCGACCGCACGTGGTCGACATGATCAAAAACAACGAGATCGCACTGGTGATCAACACGGTCGAAGAAAAGCGCAATGCGATCACCGATTCGCGGGCGATTCGTACCTCTGCGCTGGCGGCCCGTGTAACCACGTACACTACGATCGCAGGCGCTGAAGCGGCTGTCGAGGGGATGGCACACCTGAACGCGATGCATGTCTACGATTTACAAGGCTTGCATAAATCTTTACACTAGGACGATGACTCGTTCATCAGCATCATTTCCGCATAGAACACCCTTGCAGAGGTCACAAAGGCGCCGGTTGTCATGGCGCTGGATGTGACCTTTGTAATTTTCCACTAAGTAGAAAATCATGAGCAGCGTACCGATTACCAAGTATGGCGCAGAGCTGTTGAAAGAAGAATTGCTGCGCCTGAAAACCAAAGAGCGTCCCGCCGTCATCAACGCAATCGCCGAGGCGCGTTCGCACGGCGACCTGTCTGAAAACGCCGAATACGATGCAGCCAAGGAGCGCCAGAGTTTTATCGAAGGCCGGATCGCCGATATCGAAGGCAAACTTGGTGCTGCGCAGATCATCGATCCGCTGGCGCTGGAAGCCGACGGGCGGATCGTGTTTGCGTCCACCGTGCACCTTGAAGAGATCGAATCGGGAGACAAAGTGACGTATCAAATTGTCGGGATGGACGAGGCCGACTTAAAGAAGAGCAAGGTGTCTATCACATCGCCGATCGC
>JAYVEF010000065.1:0-5632 GCA_043748965.1 Burkholderiales bacterium | reverse complement strand
GCGCGGTATTGCTGGACTTGGTTTTTTTATGGTACGCGTGGCAGGTGTATCGTAACTACACCGACCAGATTTCACGCCGGATGTTCGCTTATTCGATCATTTATTTGTCGCTGCTGTTTGCGGCATTGCTGGTCGACCATTACGCCAAAATCACTTTTTGATGTCGAAACCCATGCGCCACGCTGCTGCAATATTGTTGCCCTTCACCTTAGCGTTTGCCATGCTTGGCGGTTGTCAAAAGAAGGCTACATCGGTGGGTGCTCCGACATCGACCGCGTCATCCGGTGGTGATATCAAATTTTCGCCAACGGGCAGTGTATTCAAAAACACCGACGTCACAGGCATCGATTACGCGCGTGATTTTGCGTTGATCGATCACACCGGCAAGCCGCGCACACTGGTGGATTTTCGCGGCAAGGTGGTACTGGTATTTTTCGGTTACACCCAATGTCCGGATGTTTGCCCGACCACTATGTCTGAAATGGCAGCGGTAATGAAGCAACTGGGGCCACGTGCCGACGATGTGCAGGTGCTGTTCGTCACGCTTGACCCGGCACGCGACACGCAGGCGCTACTTGCCAAGTACGTGCCGTCATTCGACGTGCGTTTTCTCGGGCTGCGCGGCGACCAGGCTGCCACTGAAAAAGTCGCCAAGGATTTCAAGATATTTTTTCAAAAGGTACCGGGCAAAAATGCGGGCGATTACAGCATCGATCACACTGCCGGTAGCTACGTGTTCGACACGCAGGGGCGCGTCCGCCTGTTCGTGCGGCATGGTCAGGGCGCGGAACCGATTGCGCACGATCTAGGAATTTTGCTGCGTCGCTAAAAGGTGCCGACAAAATAACAAAGGCGCTTTTAAAAAGCGCCTTTGTTGCCGACCGGCAGTGGCTTATCCGTACGCGACCAGTGAGCCCTTCATCTTCTTCAACGCCACTGCCTCGATCTGGCGAATCCGCTCGGCCGACACGCCGAACTCATCGGCGAGCTGATGCAGCGTAGCGCCCGAGCCATCGTCGTTGGCGAGCCAGCGCGCTTCGACGATGCGACGCGAACGCTCATCAAGCTTGCCCAACGCGTGGCTTAGCCCTTCGCTTTGCAGGCGATCGTACTGCTGCGCCGCGATCACGTTGGTCGGCTCGTTGCGGTCCGACGACAGGTACGCGATCGGCGCAAATTTATCGTCTTCGTCATCAGTCGGCGCTTCTAGTGCGATATCGCGGCCGGACAGGCGGGTTTCCATTTCGATGACTTCCTCACGCTTGACGTTCAGGGTCGCTGCCAAGGCATCTACCTGCGCCGGTGTCATCGAATCCAGCCCGGTCTTGTGGCTACGCAAATTGAAAAAGAGTTTGCGCTGCGCCTTGGTAGTGGCGACCTTGACCAGACGCCAGTTTTTAAGGATGTACTCGTGCATCTCTGCCTTGATCCAGTGCATAGCGTACGACACCAGCCGCACGCCCTGATCCGGGTCGAAGCGTTTGACAGCTTTCATCAAGCCTATATTGCCTTCTTGAATCAAGTCGGCATGTGGCAATCCATAGCCCAAATAACCGCGCGCGATCGACACCACCAGACGCAGGTGCGACAGTACCAGGCCTTGTGCTGCGCCAAGATCGTTGTGGTCGCGAAGCCGGCGGGCGAGCGACATTTCTTCTTCATGGGTCAGCATCGGCAGGCGGTTGACGGCCGAAATATACGAATCGATGTTGCCCAGCGTGCCTGTAAAACCCAGCGCGAGCGCGTTCACTGGGGTTGCTACGGCCACGGTTCCTGACGATACTTTCATTGTTTCTCCCTTGCTTCCTGGTGAGGAATGGACCAACCGTCCACGACGTTGATCACTCATAACGCTATATTAGCACTCTCAATGGATGAGTGCTAATGACCATAATTGAAGCTTCATATAGGCGCAGGCTATGCACTCATGCAAGGCTATCAAGATTCAGATGCCCTTTTTTGAACAGCGCGGGCGCGCTTTAGTTGCGCTGCACCATAAGGTACTTACAGGTCGGCAGCAACCAGCTGTCGCGATACCGATAGCGCAGCCCCGGCAAAGCCGAGCGCAGCACCGACCGCCAGGAGCAGGGCAGCTGCCAGCGGATCCAGTGGGGTCAGGGAAAATTCCGAGGCATATAGGTGGGCGAAGTCTACGATGGCATTATTCAACGGACGCAGAATCAGCGCGACCGTCGCCAGCGCCAGTGCCGTCGCGACGGCCCCCAGCAACGCTCCGGTGTAATAGAACGGCCGGTAGATATATGCTGCCGTCGCACCGATCAGGCGTGAGACAGCGATTTCTTCACGCTGTGTCATCACTTGCAGGCGGATTGTGTTGAACACTACAGTGACCACCACGATCGCCAGCGTGATGGCAAGCATCGCCAGCGCGACACGGATCAGGTGCACCAGCGCAGCGAGTCGCTTGACCCAGGCCGAATCGACCTGTACGTGTTCGACCCCGGCCAGCCCTTGCAGACGTTGCGCGATCGGCTCGATGCTGGCGGCCGCGGCGGCGTTTTCAAAAGGCGGCAATTTGATCAGGTAGCCATCCGGTAGCGGATTTTCGCCCAGAATCGCTAACGCCTGCGACAAGCCGGCGGTTTGATTCAGTTGGGTCAGGGCTTTTTCTCGCGGCAGAAATTCAATTTTTGCGGTTCGTTCACTATCCTGAAGTGCGCGTTGAATGTCGCCGCGTAGTGCCAGTGCATCCGTGCGCGTAACGTTCATCTCCAGAAACACGCTTAGTTCGGGTTCCACCACCAGTCGACCCGCCATCGGTCGCAGGTTTTCGAGCACTGTCAGACCGGTCAGCGGCAGCGCGAAGGCAATTGCGATCACGACGATATTGAGAATAAAGCTGGTCGGCGCCATGGCAGCATTGCGGCATGCCTGGATGATCGCCAATCGATGATGGCGTAGCCAGATTCTCATGTCCCACCTTGCAAGAGAGAATCATATCCACCGTCGGTCTGGCGCCCTTGTTGCAGATGAATCACCCGGCTGGCGCGATCAAGAATTTTCTCGTCGTGGCTTGAGATGATGCAGGTCACGCCGGCCGCATGAAAAGAACGCAGTGCCTCCAGCACCTTATCGGCGCTGGCTCGGTCCAGATTGGCACTCGGCTCGTCCGCCAGAATAATTTGCGGCCGGTTCACGATGGCGCGTGCGATTGCTACCCTCTGCTGTTCGCCTCCCGACAGCGCCAGTGGCGCTTCACGCGCTTTGTCATCCAGACCGACGCGATCCAGCGCCGCGTGCGCGCGCTGTGCGGCTTCAGCGCTGGTCGCGCCGCACACCAGCATGGGTAGCATCACGTTTGCCAGTACCGTGCGATCGGTCAGCAGACGTTGCTGCTGCATAATCAAACCGAGCGTCCGGCGCAAGTAGGGTAGCCCGGCGCGCCGGAGTTTGCCGATGTCATGCCCGTTGACGCGCACCGCACCGCGAGTTGGCCGCTCAATGGCGGCGATCAGTTTCAAGAGGGTCGATTTGCCAGCACCCGAGGGCCCCGCCAGAAACACCATTTCGCCGCGGCCGATTTCGAGCGTGATGTCGGAGAGCGCCACGGCGTTGCCCGGGTAGTGTTTGGAAACCTGCTGAAATTCGATCATCGCTTGGGGCGGTCTCAATCCATGATTCAGTCGGTCGCGCTGCCCAGCAGCGCCGTCACGAACTCTTCAGCGTTAAAAGGCTGCAGGTCTTCAATCTGTTCACCGATGCCGATAAAGTACACCGGAATCGGTCGGTTGCGCGCGATTGCTGCCAGCACGCCGCCTTTGGCGGTGCCATCCAGCTTGGTCACCACCAGACCGGTCAGCCCGAGCGCGTCGTCGAAGGCTTTCACCTGAGTCAGAGCATTCTGACCAGTGTTGCCGTCAATGACCAGCAGGACCTCGTGCGGGGCGGTCGCCATGCCTTTGGCGATCACGCGTTTGACTTTTTTAAGTTCTTCCATCAGGTGCAGCTGGGTCGGCAGACGTCCTGCGGTATCGACCATCACCACATTGATGCCTTTGGCGGTCGCTGAATGCACCGCGTCAAACGCCACTGCCGCCGGATCACCTGACTCCTGCGAAATGACCGAAACATTGTTGCGCTCGCCCCAGATCGTCAACTGCTCGCGAGCCGCGGCCCGAAACGTATCGCCGGCGGCCAGCAGCACCGATTGCCGATGCGCCTGCAAATGTTTGGCAAGTTTGCCGATCGTGGTGGTTTTGCCGGCACCGTTGACGCCAGCAATCATCATCACCAGCGGCTGATAGCGTCCCAGCATCAACGGCTTTTGCAGCGGCGTCAGAAGGGCGATCATCAGCTCGCGCAGCGCCGTTTTGACTTGCGCCGCTTCGGTCAGCTTCCGTTCCCTGACGCGACGCTTTAACTCTGCCAGCAAAAATCCGGTAGCGTCGACGCCGGCGTCGGCCATCAGCAGCGCCGACTCGAGTTCCTCGTAGAGGTTGTCATCGATGCGCGCGCCAATGAACAACGTGGTCAGATTCGACGAGGTCTTTGACAATCCGGTTTTTAGCCGCGCTAGCCAGTGGTGTTTTGCCTCGGGCGTGGGGACCATGTCTTCTACCGCCGCACTCGCGGCGTCACGTACCACCAGCGGATCGTCGGCTATTTCGGCCGCAATATAGTCGGGCAGATTGGCGCGTAGATCGGTTTGGACGACTGGCGTAGCCTCAGCGGGTAAGTCGGACTTGGGTTTTTTTTTGAAAAAGCTGAACATCGGAAATAGGCGGAGGACATCGCTGAACGGCTGCGCACGCAGGGCAAAAACTATCCGCATTCTATCAGAGGCGATACCACGCGATTTTGCGCTGTAGCGCAATCAGGTCAATTAGTTGGCTATACTCCGGCACCACGCTGCGGGTCGCCGCCTTGAGCGCCTCACGCCTTAAAAAAAAGTACGTCATCCGATTCAATCGTCACCCATTCTTCAATCCAGCACCATGCAAAAAAAATCCGCTACCAAACCTGTCGACAAGCCAGCGCCAAGACTGCGCCCGGACCTTGCACATCAGGTCCGCATTATCGGCGGCAACTGGAAACGCACGCCGCTACCAGTGATCGATGCAGGCGGCCTGCGACCCACCCCGAACCGCGTGCGCGAAACCGTTTTCAACTGGCTGACGCACCTGATCGACGGACAATGGGCCAAGGTTCATTGTCTGGATCTGTTTGCGGGTACCGGCGCGCTCGGGCTCGAGGCCGCCAGTCGCGGCGCGGCGCGGGTGCTACTGGTCGAAGACAATTCCGCCGTGGCTCACCAGCTCGAAGCGATCCGTGACCGGCTGAAAGCGCCGCAAGTCAGTGTGTTACGCGCCGACGCGCGTTCTGCTGCACAGGGTTTGCAGCGTCGCGTCGGCACGCCAACCGACCTCTTCACATTGATTTTTCTGGATCCGCCCTATCACGCCGGCTGGCTGGTGCAGATGCTGCCTTTGATTATTGATTTGCTGGCGCCAGCCGGCCTTGTGTACGTTGAAGCCGAGTGTTCGCTGGAAATTGAGCCACTGCCGGCATGGATGGTTGGCTGGCAAGTTGTGCGGGCGGACAGCGCCGGTCTGGTTTATTACCACTTGCTGCAGCGCAGAATCGTGCCGCAAATTCAGGCATAATGCGTTTT
>JAYVEF010000064.1:0-5655 GCA_043748965.1 Burkholderiales bacterium | reverse complement strand
ATCTGTGGTCATAGTGGTTGTGCGTTTTGCCTAACTCTTTAGAATGACACCATGCAATTGCAACTGCCTGAACCGTCGTCCGACGCTCTGCGCGCCTCGCGCGCCCTGCATTCGCTAATCGCCAACGATATCCGCCACAATTCTGGCTGGGTGTCGTTTTCGCGTTACATGGAACTGGCGTTGTACGCGCCCGGACTGGGGTACTACAGCGGCGGCGCGGCAAAGCTGGGCCGAGAAGGTGATTTTACAACCGCGCCCGAAATCACGTCGCTTTTTGGCGCCACGCTGGGTCATGCCGTCGCTGAAGTGTTGCCAAAAACTTCACCGCAGATTATCGAGTTCGGCGCTGGTACCGGAAAGCTGGCCTGCGATCTGCTGACTGAACTGACTGCAATGGGCGTAACCGTGCATCGCTATTGGATCGTTGAAGTGTCGGGTGAACTGCGCGCCCGCCAACAAGAAATGCTGCGTCCTTTTTCGCAGGTCGTCTGGCTCGATCATTTTCCGACATTTTTTTCCGGTGTCGTGATCGGCAACGAAGTACTCGATGCGATGCCGGCGCATCTGGTGGTAAAGACCGAGCAGGGCTGGCGTGAACGCGGGATCGGTTTGTCGGGGCTATCGGCCCGCAATTTTGTATTTCGGGATCGGCCGTGCGAGGCCGGGCTGATCGACCAGATCCCGCAACCCGATGCACTGCCGATCGGTTACCTGACGGAAGTTCATCCGGTCTCGACCGGGTTCATCCGCTCTCTGGCCGGCATGTTGTCGGCGGGTTTCGAAGAATCCGGTCAGGGCAGTGCAGCGTTCATGATCGATTACGGTTTTCCGGCGCATGAATATTATCTGGCGCAGCGCGACCATGGCACGCTGATGTGCCACTACCGCCATCACGCGCATGACGACCCATTTTATCTGCCCGGCTTACAGGACATCACCACGCATGTTGATTTCAGTGCGATCGCCCGTGCCGCACTGGCTGGCGGCCTCGATGTGCTGGGTTATCTGAGTCAGGCAGCGTTTTTGCTGGAAGCCGGGATCGGCGACCTGCTACTGCGCACATCGCCCAACGACACCCGGCGCTATCTGCCACTGGCCAACGCCGTTCAGAAACTGACTTCGCCGGCGGAGATGGGCGAGCTGTTCAAGGTGTTGGTGGTTGGGAAAAAACTGCGGCTGCCGGAGCGCTTCGAGCGTAACGACCGCAGCCATCGCCTGTGATCCGCTGGTTCCTGGCGATTTTTGTGGGGCTGGTGGTGCTGTCGGCGGCACTGCCCTGGCTCGAAAAAATCGGGCTTGGTCGGCTTCCGGGTGATTTTCGGTTTCGACTGTTCGGCAAAGTATTTTTTTTGCCCCTTGCCTCCACGGTGTTGCTGTCGCTCCTGCTGTTCGTCGCCTTGCGATTGATCCGATAAAATACAGGGCCGCTGACAGTCGGCCTCCAACCGGCCGAACAGTGTACTTTTTTGCCCTCTGATCTGGTCCGCACCATGATGCAAACAATCGAAGCGCTGCGTGCTCGCTATGGGGCGCGGCATAAATGGCTGGTGCTGCTGACCGTGATGATCGGTACCATGGCGTCGATCCTGTCGTCGACCATTGTCAACGTCGCCATCCCGGATCTGAGCGCGCATTTTCATTTGGGACAAGCACGTGCACAGTGGGTCTCGGCAGGCTTCATGCTGGCGATGACGTTGTCGATGCTGACCACGCCCTGGCTGCTGCTACGGTATGGCTTGCGGCGCACCTATACGGTGGCGATCGTGGTGCTTCTGACCGGCGGCGTCATCGGCGGCTTCAGTGTGAATTATTCGATGCTGCTGTCGATGCGGGTACTCGAAGGATTGGCCTCCGGAATCCTGCAGCCGATTCCGGCGATCGTGATTCTGCGGGCGTTCGATCTGAAGGAGCAAGGCAAGGCGATGGGCATCTTCGGCTTCGGCGTGGTGCTCGCGCCGGCCATTGGCCCGAGTGTCGGTGGCGTATTGGTGGAACACTTCGGCTGGCGCTCGATCTTTTTTGTGGTGGTACCGTTTTGCCTGACGGTGCTGGTACTGATTCGACGTTTTCTATCGGTCAATTCGCCGATGATGGGTGACGCTCGTACGCTCGACTGGAGAGGCCTGCTGCTGGCCGGAATCTGCACCGTCAGCGTGATGAACGGGCTGGTTCATCTGCACGACGACATGACGCAGGCGGCGGTGCTGCTGGCGATCGGGCTATTGGCGTTCGTCGGATTTATCGGTTGGCAGCGGCGTTGCGCTGCGCCACTCGTGAACCTGAAGCTATTTGGCTACCGACAGTTTGCAATGGGCGCGCTGGTAGCATTCATCTATGGCATGGGGCTGTTCGGCTCAACCTATTTGCTGCCGGTCTATTTGCAGATGGCGCTGGCTTACCCGCCATCGCGTGCCGGGCTGGTATTACTACCGGCAGGCATCGTGCTGGCGGTGACGATTCCGCTGGCCGGAAAAATGACCGACCGGTTTGCACCGAACGCGCTGGTGTCCACCGGACTGACCCTGCTGGCGATTTCGTTTGGTCTGATGGCGCTGGGTAGCACCGCTACCAGCTATTTGCAGCTGATGGCATGGGCGGTGATCGGACGGGTCGGACTCGGCTTCGTTTTGCCTGCACTCAGTCTCGGTGCGATGCGTGGTGTCGATCCGGCACTAATTGCACAGGGCGCCAGCACCATCAATTTCCTGCGGCAGTTGGGCGGCGCGATTGGCGTCAGCTTGGTCGGTATTGTTCTCGAATGGCGTCTGGCCAGCCATCGGACCGGGCTCAGCGCGCAGGGTGCCGACATGGCGCAGCGGATCCGCGCGTTTGACGAGACGTTCTGGTTTGTCGCCGTGTTGTGCGCTATTGCAGTGGTGGCAGCTTGGCGCATGCGGGCGGTGGACGCTGTGCCCTGCGCGCAACCCATGAGTACATCCGGGGAGTGACGGTAACACGGCAAAAATAATAATTTACTCCGATCATTCGATTGCGTATTATCGATAAAAAATCGATAAATGATTAGAAACTATATGTTTTTTCGCAAAACTCCGATGTTCGCATTTGCTCCGGGCGTTCCCTCCGCTGCGGTGCAGGCAATGTCAGCGCAGTTCGCGTTGCAATGTGCGACGTTTGACGTCTTGCTGCGCAAGGTGGGTGAACATCAAGTGCGATTGGCGGCTATGCAGGCCGCGGTCGCGCGACTCACGCCTGCAGGCAGGCAGTGCGAGGTCATCTCACTCGTGCGGGTCCGGTTGCAAATCGAAATCCGTTACCTCCGCGAGCAAACAGAAAGGTTCGCAGCACAGGTGCAGTCCGTGGATGCCAGCGTGCATGATACCGGCGACAACCTGATAGCCGAAACCCAGGACCGCGTGGTCGACATGGTGGCACTCGCTACCCGAAGCAATGGTGTTTGTGCGCCAGCCATGATGCGCGCGATCAAGGGCGCGATCGACCGTGCCAATATTGAAATCGAGCGCATTCGTCAATGCATGGCACTAGTCAGCAGGGACGCGCTAGGATTGGGAAATCAACTGCGCCGGTAGCGCGCCGCCGGTGACTGGTTGACTTTCGATCGGCCCGCACATCACGCGTTGTCGTCGGCCGGGCAGGTGCAACGCATACCGCTCATTTTTGCTGGAACAGCACCAGCTTGGTGTCCTTGGTCATATCGCCTTTACTCACAGTGATCGATACTTCATACCGAGTGCCGGGCACCGTCACTTGCGGCTGAAACGAAAAACTGAAGTTGCCGTTGGCGTCGGCCTTCAGCGTCTGTGCATAAATTTGCTGGGTCAGCCCGAAGAAGCCGGCAATCGAGGCGATCGCCTGAACCTGCACATCGACCTTGGCATCCGACCCCGTACGGCCTTTTACATCGATTGGACCGGCGCCCACCTGCGCGTTGTTGGCATGGCTGGTAATCTGGAGCGGCAATGCCAGCGGCACCGGCGCGGCTGCCGACCCGACATTGAAGGTCCATGAATGGTGCAGGGCTTTTCCGGCGGCATCGCGCGCGGTCACGTCGACCAGATACGGGCCGGGTTTCAGATCAGCCCGATAGCTGAAAAACTGCGGCGTCACCCCGGCGTTGCGGGTAACGTCATTGCCCGCAACTAGCACCCGCACGGTTTTTGTATCGATCCCGACACCACCGGCATCATCGAAGGTGGCTGAGACCAATACCGGATTGGCGATCACGGTTTCTCCATCGCGTGGCGAAACGTTCTTGACCACCGGTGGTTTGCCGTCGATCAGCAGCGATTGGGTCAGACGCGAGCGCACGGCAGATCCGTTGGTGTCGAGCGTCGCAGTGATATTGATTGCCGTTGGGAAATTGTCCAGACGGCGGATCGTGTAGGCCCCCTCATAGGTGCCGGGCTGGCTCTCCACCATCGGCACATCCTTCGCAACTTCTTCGATCGAAAACGAAGCCTTGGCCCGGGGCGTGCCCGTCAAGGTAAATTTCAGTTCGGCGCCAGGCTCGATCTTGTTGATCGGCTTGACGGTAAATTTTTCAATCACGGTGAGCACGATTGCGCTGGCAGCCACCGCGGCGGCAGGTGCGACCGTGGTGGCTGCCGCCGCGGCACCCTGTATGCCGAACGCTTGAGTCAGGGTTGCAGCGCGACCGCGCACCTTAAGCAAGGCCTTGACCAGATCGGTCGGCGCGAGCCGGTCACGACTAGAGACGGTGTAACTGCCTTCATACACGCCGCTGTCGACTTCTGGCAAAGCAATCGTACGCGTCACGCTGCCGACCCGGATCGAGGCAACGCCATGGGGCGTGCCCTCCAGCGTGAACGTCAGCTCGGACCCGGGTGCCATCTGGTTCGGCGGGGTGACCACGATACTGTTGATCTGCGGCGGCGTGATGGCCTTGCGTCCTCTCGCGCTGGCAGGATCGATTGCGAGCCCAAGCAGACAGGCCATCACCAACACGGAAGAAAATCGACGACAAAATAGCATGGTATCTCCTGGAGCCAGCGCACCGTGCCGACGGGCAGGGCGACGCACGTTGCATGAAAAGAGATGCGCGCGGGGATCGCATCCGTTCGAAAAATACCTCTGATTGTCAAACCCGCGGATCGTCAGGTCTGTACGTCAGCGTACATAGAGTTTCTGCGCCGCATCAATCTCAGACGATTGTGTGCCGCCGTTGCAACGGCGCGATAAGCCAGCACGCCGGCGCGTACTATACTCAATCATGGCGCTTGAGGTACCCCTCGGATTGGCCCACACCACACCCATGAATGACCTGCGCGTCCTGACAGCATTGATTATAGAACCGCATAGCGGCATGCGCGCCAGCCTGCACGGCATGCTGGGTCACTGCGGGCTGACCAAAGTCGAGCACGCGGTCAGCGCCGGTACGGCGATCCGTCATCTGCAGAACCGACCGTTTGATCTGATTTTGTGCGAATACGATCTCGGTGAAGGCCAGGATGGCCAGCAACTGCTTGAAGACCTCCGCCATAACAAAGTCATCAGCCTCTCCACCATGTTTTTTATGGTGACTGCCGAACGCGCCTACGCAAAGGTCGTCAGCGCTGCTGAACTGATCCCGACCGATTATATTCTGAAGCCTTTTACCGCCGTCACTCTGATGGAACGCATCAACCGGGCGATCGACCGGCGCAACGTATTCGCAGT
>JAYVEF010000063.1:0-16623 GCA_043748965.1 Burkholderiales bacterium | reverse complement strand
TATCGACGTGCGCTTTGGTATAACAAAGATCGAGCGCATCGACAACCATTCGGATGTCGGCGGAATTTTTACCGGACTGACGCACGTGCGGTATTTCGATCAGCTCAAAAGCTGCCTCGTGCATCGGTGCTTTATAGTCCTTGTAGCGCTCCCAGTCGCAGTAGGCTTTCTTGACGACGATACTGCCTTTCAGCAGCAATCGCTCCAGCACCTTGCTGATATCGAAGCTGGCATAGTTGGCGTCGCGCACGCCAAGTGCGACGTTTTCAAAGTCACAAAACAGTGCCATGTTGATGATTTCTGGTTGTCCGGCCATCGATCTTTTCCTTATCCTTGTCGGGCGCAACGTGCACCGCGGTCGTCAATCAATTGATAGTACGCGCGTCGGACGACGTGGTCGCGCTAACGCGGCCGCTAGCAATGGCGAAGTGCACGTTGAACAGGCGTTGCTCAGGATTGACATCCAGGTAGCGCCAGTCCCAGACCTCTTCATTCTTGAGTGGAAACTGGACCACGCTGCGCGGCTTGCCGAGCAACCAGCGCACTTCGTCACGTGACATGCCTTGCTTGATCGCAGCAAAGTTTTCCTGTGTCAGCAGCTGCTTGTAATCGATCAGCTTGCCGTCCGGAGCGATCTTGAAAAGCCAGGTACGTGCACCCTCCGGCCCTTGCGGAAACTGCAACAAACGTTCGCCGTTTTCTTCTTCCAGCACGACCTCGGGCTGACCCATGATGATCCGAACTTCGCCCTCGGTCGAAATTCCGCGCGCGAGCTTATCCAGGCCGATGTGCTCGACCGGCCGACCATTCTGGTCGCATGCGGCGACGGACAAACCAACCAGAAACGCCACTGTGTGCAACATTTTTTTCATGATCTTCTCCGGCATCGATGCGACCGTGGTGCGGTTCAGCCCGGCTCTGAAACCAACGCACGCCGACCATGGCGCCGCTGCGGTGGTCACGCAACATACCATCACGACAGCACTGCCGGACTCAAGGCGTACCGGAGCGCATGCCGGCGCCATCGGTTTTCTTTACGCGAACTGGCTGAAGTCCGGTTTGCGCTTTTGAAAAAACGCCGCGAAGGCTTCCTTGGCTTCGGGCGCGGACAGCATCGCCCCAAAGTATTTGCTCTCTTCGACCATCTGCGCTTCGATCGCGGCGGTCTGTGACGCTTTCATCAGGCGCTTGGTGGTGCGGATTGACGAGGCCGGCAGCGCTGCCAGCTTGGCCGCTTGCGCAGCTGCAAAATCCAGCAACTGATCGGCGGGCAGGATCTGATTCACCAGGCCGATCCGATACGCTTCTTCGGCCGGAAAAGTTTCTCCCAGCAGTAATTTCTCGGCAGCGCGCTGGTAGCCGACGATCTGTGGGAACAGCAAACTGGATGCCGCTTCCGGGCACAGGCCCAACTGCGAAAATGGCATTGAGAATTTCGCGTTATCAGTCGCATAGACGAGGTCGCAGTGCATCAGCAGTGTGGTGCCGATGCCGACTGCCGCACCCGCCACGGCGGCTACGATTGGCTTGCTGGCATGACTGATATTCCAGAGATAGCGATACACCGGACTGTCGGCGGTGGTTGGCGGATTTTTCATGAAATCTTCGAGATCATTACCCGCTGTAAAAATTTGCGGGTGACCGCTGATCAGAATTGCGCGGATCCCGGTATCGGCGTCGGCTTCCTTCAGCGCATCCGCCATGGTTTGGTACATCGCCGCGGTGATCGCGTTCTTCTTGTCCGGACGGTTGAATTGCAACGTCATGATGTGGTCGGTTGTAGTGATCAGAATATCCATGGAGTCTCGCTAACGGGTAGAGGGCAGACGCGATGTCGGTCATCAATATCGCGCCCAAATAATAAAGCCGCACAGGGTCAGCTGCGCGGCTTTTTTTGGCAGGCGGCGCGTTTACATTCTCTCGAAAATGCCAGCCGCACCCATGCCGGTACCGACGCACATGGTTACCATGCCGTACTTCAGATTTTTACGTCGCAGTGCATGGATTACCGTCGCTGCACGGATCGCTCCGGTCGCACCCAACGGATGGCCCAGAGCAATCGCACCACCCATCGGATTGACTTTGGACGGGTCGAGGCCCAAGTCATGAATCACGGCAAGCGACTGCGCCGCAAAGGCTTCGTTCAACTCGAACCAGTCAATCTGATCTTGGGTAATGCCAGCAGCGCGCAGTGCAGCGGGGATCGCTTCTTTCGGACCGATACCCATGATTTCAGGTGGCACGCCACGCACTGCAAACGATGAAAATTTAGCCAGCGGCGTCAGGTTGAACTGCTTCAGAATTTTTTCGCTGACCAGAATCAGTGCACCGGCGCCATCTGATGTCTGTGAACTGTTGCCGGCGGTAACCGACCCTTTGGCGGCAAACACCGGCTTCAATTTTGCCAGCGACGCCAGACTCGAATCGGCCCGCGCGCCTTCATCCTGATTAACCGTGCGTGATCGAATGTCGATTTGACCGGTCGCCAGATTCGGCACGCGCTCAATGATCTCGACCGAGGTCATCTCGGCGTTGAATTCACCGGCCTGCTGCGCTGCAATGGCTTTCAGGTGCGACTGCAATGCAAATTCATCCTGCGCCTCGCGCGAGACTTTCCATTGCTGCGCGACCTTCTCCGCCGTCAGACCCATGCCATAGGCCATGCCGATGTTTTCATCCTTGAAGATTGCCATGTTCATCGACGGGTGGAAACCCATCATCGGCACCATCGACATCGACTCGGCACCTGCCGCGATCATCACGTCAGCCTGCCCGACGCGAATACGATCTGCCGCCATCGCAATGGCAGTGATACCGGAGGCGCAGTAGCGATTGACCGTCACGCCGCCGACGGATTTTGGCAGGCCAGCGAGTAGCACCGCCATGCGGCCCAGGTTCAGACCCTGTGCGCCTTCAGGAAACGAGCAGCCGACGATGGCGTCTTCGATCGTGGCAGGGTCGAGTCCTCGCACTTGCGAAAGCGCGGACTGAATGGCGCGCACCAACAGATCGTCGGGACGGGTGTTTTTGAACATGCCGCGCGGCGCCTTGCCGATCGGCGTGCGCGTGGCGGCGACGATGTAGGCGTCTTGAAGTTGTTTGGTCATTTGATTCTTCCGTAAATGTGAGGAGTACAGATCGATCCGGCACGCAGCGTCAGGTGGCGCGCCGCGGCGCGTTAGTTGCGCACCGGCTTACCTGTCTGCATCATCCCCATGATCCGTTCCTGTGTCTTGGGATGGTTCAGCAATTCCATGAACGCGTGGCGCTCCAGATCAAGCAGCCACTGTTCATCCACGAGACTACCTTCTTCGACTTCACCGCCGCTGACGATCTGCGCGATCATGGCGCCTAGTTTGTAATCATGGGCCGAAATAAAACCACCGTCGCGCATATTTACCAACTGCGCCGTGATGGTGGCCATGCCGTAGCGTCCAGCCACCGGTATCAATGCTTTCATCGGTGGCCGATAACCGGCATCGAACAACGCGCGTGCCTCGACTTTGGCGACATGCAGTAATTCGTAGGGGTTGAAGACGATCACATCGGTCGCCGACAGATAGCCCAACTTCTGCGCCTCGAGTGCGGATTTTGACACTGCCGCCGTCGCCGCATTGGTGAAATAATTTTTCAGAAATTGCAGCAGGTCGGTGCCTTTGGCATCCGCCGCTGCACGCACGGCCGCTTCCTTCAGACCACCGCCGGCGGGGATCAAACCGACCCCGACTTCGACCAGCCCGATATACGACTCGATCGAGGCGACCCGTTTGGCAGCATGCAACATTATTTCGCAGCCACCGCCCAGCGCGAGGCCGGCCACGGCAGCCACCACTGGCACACTGGCGTATTTCAGGGCCATGTGTGCCTGCTGCAGTTTGGCGACTTCGGGCTCGATGGCTTTCACGCCGCCCGCCATGAATACCGGCAGCATCGATTGCAGATCGGCGCCGGCAGAAAAAGCGCCACCTTCGGCGGCGTCGGCACTCCAGATAACCAGCCCCTTGTAGTGCGCTTCGGCTTCGGCAATCGCGCGGCTGATACCGGCGATCACGCCCGCACCGATCACGTGCATCTTTGTTTTGAAAGACAGGATCAGCACGGCGTCGTCCTGATGCCAGATGCGTACCGACTCGTCCTCGAACACCGTGGTACCGGCGGCTTTTCCATCGATCGCGCCCGAACCGAATACAGGTGCACGGAAAGCCTGGCGCTGATACACCGCCAGTGTCGACAACCCACTATTAGCCTTTTTGGCCGGAGCAAATGAGCCGTCTTGCGCATGCACACCAGTGCGGCCGTCGAATACCCAGCCCGGTAGCGGCGCACTACTCAGTGCCCGCCCGGCATCGATATCCTCCTTGACCCACGTTGCAACCTGCTGCCACCCTGCGGCTTGCCAGGTTTCAAATGGGCCAAGGTTCCAGCCGAAACCCCAGCGCAGCGCAAAATCGACGTCGCGTGCATTGTCGGCAATCGATTCCAGATGTACCGCGATATAGTGAAACGCATCACGGAAAATCGCCCACAAAAACTGCGCCTGCGGGTTAGTCGAATCGTGCAGCGCTTTCATGCGTTTGACCGGATCCTTGTCCTTCAGAATGCGCGCCACCAGGTCGTCGGCCTTGCCGCCGCCGCTGACGTAATCGCCGCTAGCCACGTCGATGCGCTGAATCTCCTTGCCGACTTTTTTATAAAACCCGGCACCCGCCTTCTGGCCCAACGCGCCCTGTGCGATCAGCTTTGCCAGTAAGGGCGGTGTCGCATACACGCTGTAGAACGGATCGTCCTTCAGGGTGTCCTGCATGGTCTTGATGACATGACCCATGGTATCGAGGCCGACCACATCGGCGGTGCGGAATGTTCCCGACTTGGCGCGACCCAGTTTGGCGCCGGTCAGGTCATCCACTACGTCGACCGACAAGCCGAATTTTTCGGCTTCATGGATGGTTGCCAGCATGCCGAAAATACCGACCCGGTTGGCGATGAAGTTCGGTGTGTCGAACGCGCGTACGACGCCCTTGCCGAGCGTGGTGGCCAAAAAGCCTTCCAGCTGATCGAGAATTTCGGGGCGGGTCGCCACGGTTGGAATCAGTTCGACCAGATGCATGTAGCGCGGCGGATTGAAAAAGTGCACGCCGCAAAAGCGCGCTTTCAATTCCGCATCGAATCCTTCCGACAGTGCGGTAATCGACAGACCAGAGGTATTCGACGCAAAGATCGCATTCGGTGCGATGTGCGGTGCGACCCTTTTGTACAGATCGTGCTTCCAGTCCATCCGCTCGGCGATCGCTTCGATGATCAGATCGCAACCGGCCAGCAGATCAAGGTTGTCTTCGTAATTGGCGACTTCGATCAGTGCGGCATCTTCCTTGTTGCCGAGCGGTGCCGGACTGAGTCTTTTAAGGTTGTCGATAGCCCGCAATACGATGCCATTCTTGGGACCCTCTTTGGCCGGCAGGTCGAACAAGACAACCGGCACGCGCGCGTTGATGCAATGCGCAGCGATCTGCGCACCCATCACGCCGGCGCCGAGCACAGCGACTTTTTTTACAATGAAATTGGACATGGTTTGGATCCCTGAAATGCCGTCGCAGCGATCGCGCAAACCGATCGTTGCGACTGGTGGAGTGACTTAAAACAGATCGGCGTCGAGCGCCATCAGGGAGGCGCTACCGGAACGGGCCTGACGAATCAACATGGCGGTTTCTGGCAGCAGGCGGGCAAAATAAAACCGTACCGTGCCAAGTTTCGACTGATAGAACCTGTCACCACCCGATTGTTTTTCGAGCGCGATTTTTGCCATGCGTGCAAAGAAGTAGGCGTAGACCAGATGACCGACCACACGCAAATACGGTACCGCAGCAGCGCCCACTTCGTCTTGATTCTGGAATGCCTTCATGCCAATTTCCATGGTCAGCTTGGTGACCTTGTCACCCAGCTCAGCCAGCGGGTTGACAAATTCGGCCATAGCTTCATCGGTACCGTTTTCTTCGACGAATGCCTGCACCTTCGCACCGAATTTTTTCAGCTTGGCGCCGTTGTCCATCAACACCTTGCGGCCCAGCAGATCGAGCGACTGAATCGTGTTGGTGCCTTCATAAATCATGTTGATGCGTGAATCGCGCACGTACTGTTCCATACCCCATTCCGCGATATAACCGTGGCCGCCGTAGACCTGCATCGCCTCTGATGTGGCGATCCAGCCATTGTCGGTCAAGAACGATTTGATGATCGGGGTCAGCAGTGCCACTTCGTCGGCGGCGTCCTTGCGCACGGTCTCATCAGGATGATTCAGCTCCTTGTCGATCTGCAGCGCGACATACGAACTAAACGCACGCCCACCCTCTGCATACGCTTTGGCAGTCAGCAGCATGCGCCGGACATCCGGATGCACGATGATCGGATCAGCGGGCTTGTCCGGTGCTTTCACGCCCGAAAGGCTGCGCATCTGCAGACGGTCCTTGGCGTACACCAAAGCGTTTTGATACGCCACTTCGGTCAGGCCGAGCGACTGCATGCCGACGCCCAGACGTGCTGCATTCATCATCACGAACATCGCATTCAAACCCTTGTTGGGCTGACCGATGATCCAGCCGGTAGCTTCGTCCAGGTTCAGCTGGCAGGTCGAATTACCGTGAATACCCATTTTTTCTTCGATTGCGCCGCAAAAAATCGGATTACGCGCACCGACGCTACCGTCCGCATTGGGCAAAAATTTCGGCACGACGAACAGCGAAATCCCCTTGGTGCCGGCTGGCGCGTCTGGCAGGCGCGCCAGCACCAGGTGGACGATATTTTCGGACATATTGTGCTCACCGGCCGAGATAAAAATCTTACCACCGGTGATTTTGTACGAGCCATCGGCCTGCGGTACGGCTTTGGAGCGCAGCATTCCCAGATCGGTGCCGCAATGCGACTCGGTCAGACACATGGTGCCGGTCCATTCGCCCGACACCAGCTTCGGCAGATACAGCGCCTTCTGCTCTGGCGTACCGTGCTCATGCAGGCATTCGTAAGCGCCATGCGACAGTCCCGGGTACATGGTCCAAGCTTGATTCGCTGAATTCATCATTTCATAAAATGAATTATTCACCACCAGCGGCAAGCCCTGTCCGCCAAAATCAGGGTCGCAGGAGACCGAAGGCCAGCCGGCCTCAACGTACTGCTTGTATGCTTCCTTGAAACCTTTTGGCGGCGTTACTTCATGCGTCGCTAGATCCAGATGACACCCTTCGCGGTCACCCGAGTGATTCAACGGGAAAAGCACGTTGGCGGTAAATTTGCCGCCTTCTTCCAGCACCTGATCGATCAATTCACGATTGGTATCGGCGTGCTTCGGTATCGCCTTCAATTCTTCTTCGACGTTTAAAAGTTCGTGCAAGACAAATTGCATGTCACGCAGAGGTGCGATGTACTGGCCCATGATTGTTCTCCGGAGGGGTAGGTTTCAGGCTGTCTTTTTGACAGCGGATTTTGGATTAGAAGGCGACACGCATTTAAGTGGCGCGATGTTCTGATAGCTTTGTAGCAATCGATCGAAACCGACTTGCGCCCGATCGACGCTACCTGGTCGCTTGATGAAGCGTGCATCGTGATGCAGCGCCAGCACCAGCCCATACATTTCGTACACCATTTGCTGCGGATCAGTATCCGCGCGCAAATGGTCCATTTCGACACATTGCTGGACACAGCGATACACCGCGTCCTGCCAGGCGCGCACCATGCCTTCGAGCTCTTCGCGGATGGGGCCGGGACGGTCGTCGTATTCAACTGCCCCACTGATATAGATACAGCCCGATGCAATCTCGATCGTGACGCGCTTGATCCAGCGCGCGAACATGCTTTTCAGACGTGGCAGACCGCGCGGCTCTTTCATGCTCGGATAAAAAACTTCCTGCTCAAAGTGCTGGTGATACAACTTCAACACCTCGATCTGCAAATCTTCACGTGAGCCAAAATGCGCAAACACGCCCGATTTGCTCATGTTCATCCTGTCCGCCAGCAAGCCGATTGTCAGCCCCTCCAGTCCGTCGCGGCTGGATAGGTCGAGCGCGACATCTAGGATCGCGGCACGAGTAAGTTCGCCTTTACGCATGAATTTGGTGTTCGCGTCGGTCAGGTTGAATGCCACGGAAGTCCTGTCTTGAGGGTGCCGACCATGTTGCGTCAGCGGATAATCGTACGTTCGTACTATTATGCACGCCCCCTTAAAAGTAAAGAGAGAACTTAGAGGAGCTGTTCTATATGGGAGACAGCGCTGTGGCTCTGGCAGGGAGGTATTACTGGCCATTACGATCAAGTAGACGGCGATCGCGTTTGGTAGGCCGCCCCTTCAGCGTGGTGCCAGGCTCACGATACAACTTGTGCTGTTCGGCGTCGGTCGCGCGGCGCAACAGGCTGGCGGGCGTTTCTACGTACAGCATCGTCGCCATGGTGGCCGATCCGCGTACCTCGGCCAAACTGGTGACATGGACCTGCCATTGCGTGGCACCGTTATCGATCTGCAAAAGATCACCAATCCTGACGCCGTGTGCCGGTTTGGTACGTACCTCGTTCAGGCGCGCGCGGCCATTCTCGACGGCCGCGGTTGCAAGCGAACGGGTTTTGAAAAAACGTGCGGCCCAAAGCCATTTATCAATACGGACGGTGTCGCTGGCCATGTTTGTCGATTGTCCGGGCAGGTTCGAAGAAAGTCGAATCGCGCAAAATGTGCGTTTCGGTCACCCCGGAATTGTAGCCGGCCCGGCGTCAGTAGTCGCCGGGCCAAACGCGTCACGCCAATTTTTAGTACAAATCAGGCAAAATGACGTTTCGTACTGTACTCTTCGGATAGAAAAATCCAGGGAAATAATAAGCGGTTGGCACAGGCTTGGTGAACATCCTGATGACCAATTGACAAACCCACCCCTTTTCGACGGACTCAAAATTGTCTACCCTCGATCCCCAGCAGCTCAAGATCTGGCTCGCCGACGTCGCGCGCAAGGACCCGAAGGCTTTCCGATTTCTCTACGATGCAACATCGTCGAAACTGTTTGGCTTTGCCCTGCGTATATTAACCAAGCGCGAAGCTGCCGAAGAGGTGCTCCAGGAAAGTTTTGTCAGTATCTGGAACAACGCCGCGAGCTATCAGGCCAGTCTGGCTGCGCCAATGACGTGGATGACCACGATCGTGCGCAACAAGGCATTCGACCTGTTACGCCGAGTCGATCATACGGTGGAGATTGACGCGGATACTTTTGACAAGGAAGTCATGGACGCACTCGAAAGCGCCGATCCGACCCCGATCGCCGCGCTGCAGTTGACGCAGGATGCCAAAGCGCTGGCCGGCTGTTTTTCGCGCCTCGAAGGGTTGCACCGCCAGGCTCTCGCAATGGCGTTCTATCACGACATGTCGCACAGCGAAGTGGCTGAGCACATGAAACTTCCGATCGGCACCGTCAAAACCTGGATCCGGCGCGGGCTGCAACGACTCCGCCTGTGTCTGACCAAACCGGAGATCGCATGAACCTCCTCAATAACGAGAAACTGCTGGAGCGTCTGTCCAGCGAATACGCGCTAGGAACGCTCAAAGGCGGTGCCCGCCGCCGTTTTGAAAAACTGTTACCCGCCAGCCCGGTGCTGCGCCGTGCCGTCGCCGAATGGCAGGACCGACTGGTGCCGATGGCCGAATTTGCACCGGTCGCTCACCCATCGCCGCAGGTCTGGCGCAAGCTGGTGCAGCAGTTGCGTCTGGAGCAGACATCCGCTGCAAAAACTGACGGCGTTGGCTTCTGGAATCGGCTGGCGTTCTGGCGCGGTCTGGGGTTGGCGTCAACCGTGCTCGCCACTATTCTGGTCGGCGTGCTAGTGGTCAAACAGTTCGAGATCACCGCGCTTGGCAGTACCTATGTCGCGATGCTGTCGGACGACCAGTCGAAACCAATCGCCGTGGTTACAGGCGATCCGATCAGACACCAACTGACGATTCGCCTCGTCAGCAATCAGGTCATCGCAGCCGACAGGAGTCTGGAACTGTGGGCGGTACCAAAGACCGGCGCACCGCGCTCGCTCGGCTTATTGGCCAGTGACGGCAGCATTACCCTGCCATTGCCGGACAACGCATCGCCGCAGTCGATCCCGCTGTTGGCGGTGACGCTGGAACCGAAGGGGGGCTCGCCGAAGGCGGATGGGCCTACGGGGCCGATTGTGTTCAAGGGAGCTTGGGTCAAAGTATAGGGGGCGCCGATTCGGCTAACCTGGCACTGGCGGTGCTTCACTGGAATCACGAATACTGCCCCAACGTCGCAATCCGCAACAACCCGCGGTACACAAAATATGCGAATCCATACCAGATGCGCTCGGCACGACCGATGTTGGCGAAATCTTCCGGTGCGATCGCCACACTGACCGAAACGGCGCGTTCGATGTGCTGGCGCAAGTTGATGGCGAAGCGGGTGTCCTTGACCACCACGTTGGCTTCCTGATTGACGAACAAACTCAGACCGTCGTAATTGCTCGACCCGACTGTGGCCCAATCGTCGTCGATGACGGCGACTTTGGCATGTAGCTGGGTGCGTCGATATTCGATTACCTTGACGCCGCTTTTCAGGAGCTTTGGGTAGAACGAATGCGCGACGGCGTCCTGCAGGCGAAACTGGCCCACGCCGAGTAAAAGCGTCACATCAATGCCGCGCGCGGCAGCTTTGGCCAAGGCTTCGCGCATGTGCCGGCCGGGCGCAAAATAGGGCGTTGCCAGCAAAGCGCTTTTTTTTGCGCTGTGGAGGGCTTGGAGCGTTGCGCGCTGGATGGTCCGACGGTTGCGCAGATTGTCGCGGATCACCAGCGCTGCCAGCGCATCGCTGTGGTCGTCGGCGCGGCGGCGATGGCGGGTTTCGCGGAATAATTCCCAGCGTGCTTTCAGCTTCAGGCTGCCTAGCCGCAGCCACTGCGCCTCGGCTTCCATATGGATGGCGTCGACCAGCGGGCCCTGGATTTCGACAGCAAAATCCCAACGTGGCGCCGGCAGGCGCGTATGCGCGTCGTCGTCCGACAGCAAATCGTCGTTGATATTCAAGCCGCCGATAAATGCCCGATGCCGATCGACCACGCACACCTTGCGGTGGGTACGGGCCAGACCTCGACGAAACCAGGGGTTGAAACTGCGATGCTGCACGCCCCCCGCCCGCAACGCAATATGGAGTGCACGCGACTGCACCCGCCCGGTGCCGATCCAGTCCGTAATGACATACACCACGACGCCGCGCTCCGCTGCGCGCAGCAATGCGGCCTCGATGGCACGACCGGTTTCATCGTCGGCAAAAATGTAGGTTTCCAGGTGAATTACCACCCGGGCGGCGTCAAAAGCAGCCAGTAATGCGGGGAAAAAATCAGCTCCGCTTTGCAGCAACCTCAGCTGATTATTCGCGACGAAGCCTACCGCGCGCATTGTCCGCCGCCAAACGCCGTTGATCGCTGCCGTACGCTCATTTCAGGTGCAGTGTCGCCACGATCGGAGCATGATCCGACAGCGCTGCCCACATGGCGCCATGGAGCACCTGGGCTGCTTCGACCTGAAAGCCACGCACGTAAATCCGGTCCAGCCGCAAGAACGGCAACGCTGCAGGAAAAGTACGGGCCGGCTTGATCTTGCCGCGCTCGCCACGCAGACGGCGTAAAAAACTACCCATGCCGGCGCTAGGCACGCGTTCGTCAAATACTTCGACCACACCAAGTTTGCTGCGCAGTACTTCGCTCAGATAATTGCCCCAATCGTTGAAGTCGCCGGCGATGATGACCGGTTCCGACGCCGCGGCGGAGTGATTGACCGCTTCGATCAGTGCGTCGGTCTGACGCCGCCGGCCACCAGCAAACAGACCCAGATGCACCACATAACAATGCACGTTAGCCCCTTCGATTTCGAGCAGGCAGTGCAGGATGCCACGTGCCTCATAGGCATGATCCGAGACATCCTGATTGCGCGACGAGGCAATCGTGAAGCGACTCAGCAACGCATTGCCATGGTGACCATGGTCATACACCGCATTCATGCCGTAGGCGGCGGCGTGCGAATCGCCGGCCAGAAAATCGTGTTGCGATCCTCCCGGCCAGTGCGCTGCATGGCGCACCGCAAAGCCATCATGGCGACCTTGCACTTCCTGCAAAAAATACATGTCGGCCTGCATCGACGACAGGGCCTGCTTCAGCGCCACGATCCGTGACCGGCTGCCGAACGACGAGACGCCCTTATGAATATTGTAGGTCGCAATACGGATTTTCATGGAGGCTCTGAGTCGGGCTAATCGGGACCGGCGGACGAGCTGTGCGCAACGCGCGCCGGCAACTGCAGGATAGCTTCGGCATTCGAAGGCGAAAAACACCGGTCAGCAGCCTGATGATACGGTAGCCAGATGTGGCGCGTATGTTCGCGAGCGGACAGAGTGATGCCGATATCACGTGAGACCTGGAGGCTGAAGACGTGCTCGGTATTGCGGGTCGTGCCTGGCGCATAGCGATGGCGCCAGACAGGGTAAATTTCGTACAAATTCGTCAGCTGCCAGTCTTTCAGGTCGTCGTCGGTGGGCGCTAGAGCACTATCAGACTGATGAACCACGATACCGGTTTCTTCTGCCACTTCGCGCCGTGCCGTGACAGCCAGCGCTTCGTCCGGCGTGTCCTTGGAACCTGTTACCGACTGCCAGTAGCCGACTTTGTCCACCCGCTCGATCAGCAGCACGTCGAGCGCGGCGGTGTGAATCACCACCAATACGGATTCAGGAATCTTGAAGTTGGCAGGCATGACGTGTCCAATCTTTAATCAATCGAACCTGACGCGCAGATTCGTTCGGGAGAAATCCACGCCGAAATAAAAATCGGCGGAAAAAAGGCGCGAAGAATCTCGCGCCATTACCCCTATTGTGCCGCCAATCGGATCAGCTCTTGATTGCCGGCTCGACGCTGCGCAAACGGATATGCAGTTCGCGTAATTGTTTTTCGTCCACCGAAGAGGGCGCCTGCGTCAACAGACACTGCGCGCGCTGGGTTTTTGGGAACGCAATCACGTCACGAATCGATTCGGCACCCGTCATCATGGTCACGATCCGGTCCAGCCCGAACGCGAGGCCGCCATGCGGCGGTGCACCGTACTGCAATGCGTCGAGCAGAAAGCCGAACTTGAGCTGTGCTTCTTCGGCATCAATCTTCATGGCGCGGAACACTTTGCTCTGCACCTCGGCGCGGTGAATTCGAACCGATCCGCCGCCCAGTTCCCAGCCATTCAACACCATGTCATAGGCTTTGGCGATGCAACGGCCCGGATCGGTTTCAAGGAAGTCTTCATGACCGTCTTTGGGGGCCGTAAACGGATGATGCGCGGCGTGCCAGCGATCACCCTCCTCGTCATATTCAAACATCGGAAAGTCGACTACCCACAGTGGCTTCCAGGCATCGTCGAACAGCCCATTTCTTTTGCCGAATTCGGAATGGCCGATCTTGACGCGCAACGCACCGATCGCGTCGTTGACGACCTTGGCCTTGTCCGCGCCAAAAAAGATCAGGTCGCCGTCCTGCGCGCCGGTGAGCTCTAGAATCAGTACCAGTGCTGCGTCGTGCAAATTCTTGACGATCGGCGATTGCAAACCATCGCGACCCTTGGAGCGGTCATTGACCTTGATGTAGGCGAGTCCCTTGGCGCCATAGATCGCGACGAACTGGGTGTAGGCATCGATCTCCGAACGTGGCATGCCGGTACCCTCTTTGGCACCGCCTGGCACGCGCAGCCCGACCACGCGCCCGCCGAGCATGTTGGCCGCACCCGAGAATACCTTGAAATCCACATCCTTCATGACCGCGGTCAGGTCGGTAAAAGACAGTTTGACGCGCATGTCGGGCTTGTCCGAACCGTATTGACCCATCGCTTCGGCATAGTCCATGACCGGGAAAGGATTCGGCAGATCGATATCGAGCGCGTTCTTGAACACCAGCCGAATCATGCCTTCGAACAAATCGCGAATTTCCTGCTCGGACATAAATGAAGTTTCGCAATCGATCTGGGTAAATTCGGGCTGCCGATCGGCGCGCAAATCTTCATCGCGGAAACATTTGACAATCTGGTAATAGCGATCGAAGTTGGCCACCATCAACAACTGCTTGAATAACTGCGGCGACTGCGGCAGCGCAAAAAAATGGCCCGCGTTGACGCGCGACGGCACCAGATAATCACGCGCACCTTCCGGCGTCGATTTGGTCAACATCGGGGTTTCGATATCGATGAAACCATGCTGATCGAGAAACTTGCGCACCTCCATCGTGACCTTGTAGCGCAGACGAAGATTGCTCTGCATTTGCGGCCGGCGCAAATCCAGCACCCGATGGGTCAGACGCGTGGTTTCCGACAGATTGTCGTCGTCGAGCTGGAACGGCGGCGTGACCGACGGATTCAAGACTTCGAGGGCATGACACAGCACTTCGATCTTGCCAGAGGCCAGATTGCTGTTGCCAGTGCCATCGGGACGCAGACGAACTACGCCGGTAGCGCGCACGCAAAATTCGTTACGGACCGCTTCGGCGGTCTTGAAGACTTCAGCCCGATCAGGGTCACAAACGATCTGGACCAAACCTTCACGATCACGCAGGTCGATAAAGATCACGCCACCGTGATCGCGCCGCCGGTGCACCCAGCCGCACAGGCTGACGGTTTGGCCCAGCAGTGCTTCTGTAGTAAGGCCGCAGTAATGAGTTCGCATTGACATGATTCAGATTCCAGTTGCAATGGTTCATCGGCGGCACAGTTCGATGCGGCCGCCGGTAAATCTGTCAGGCCAGGTTTAGCCTGGAAGGTCGTTCGTGACGATGATTCGCTTCGTGCCATGATCGGGTGACACGACGCCCATCGAAACGATATATTTAAGCGCCGCATCGACATTCATGTCGAGTTCCGTAATATCTTCACGCGGCACCATCAAAAAAAATCCCGAGGTCGGATTCGGTGTGGTCGGCACGTACAGGCTGACAAAATCCCCATGAAGGTGATTCTTGACGTCGCCCCCGGGAGCACCGGTCAAAAAGGCGATGGTCCAGCAGCCACGCCGCGGATACTCGACCAGAACTGCCTTGCGAAAAGCGTTTCCAGAGGGCGACAGCAAGGTATCCGAAACCTGCTTGACGCTGGAATAAATCGAATTGAAGACCGGGATCCGGATCACGATTTTTTCCCACCACTGCACCACCCGGTTGCCGACGAAATTGCGGGTCGCCAGCCCGGTCAGCAAGATGATCAGCAGCGTCAGGATCGTGCCGGTTCCGGGAATTCGAAAATGCTCCGGCTTGTCCTGGAACCACCCGCCCGGCAGCACATGCCGCAGCAAGGTGTCAGGTTGCCACGCATTTGGCAGCAGCAACAGCGATTGATCCATCGTTCCGATAATAAGATTCAGCACCCACAGCGTGATTGCTAACGGAACTAGAATCAACAGGCCGGTGACGAAGTATTTTCGCAGCATGGTAGCGACACTGTGCTTCCACATCGGCTGGGTTGCGGGCTTGGTCACGTCACCGGCGGCTTGCCGCTGCCGCTATCGGATGGTGCCGGCGCAGCAGTCGGCGCTGGTGCAGCAGGCGTCGCAGCCGGCGCACCGTCAGCGGGTGCCGAGGCGCCATCGACCGGCGCCACGGGCGGCACCTTGGGACCGGCACCACCGCGGAAATCCGTCGCATACCAACCCGTACCCTTTAGCTGAAACCCTGCAGCAGTCACCTGCTTTTTGAAACTTGCCGCACCACAGGACGGACAAACGGTCAGTTGCGGATCGGAAATCTTCTGCAGGACATCCTTGGCAAAACCACACGCTTGGCAGCGGTAAGCGTAAATCGGCATGAAAAAATCCCGGCAAAAATTCGTTCAAAGCCTTGGATTATAAAGGTTTTCTGAAGCAATTCGACGTTGTCGCGACAAGCGTATCGGATTCAGGACGATCACCCCGGTCCTCTGCGAGCGTTTGCACTGTCGCCTGCGAGTCCACTGCAGCGCCACGCCGTACCTGTGCACTAAAATCTCCGGCGCCCATGGTGCGCAAAAAAACTTGTTGCGAGTTGACCAGCGATGGATAACTTAAACAGCGATAGGCAAGTCCATGCTGCTGCGCGAGACCTGCAATGATCGGGGCCAGGGCGCGATAGTGACGATGGCTGAAAGTCGGCAGCAGATGATGCGTCAGATGCCAGTTCAATCCGCCCAGCCAGAACCCAGCCAGCGTGGTCTCGGCGTCCAGTCACAGGCCGTTCGGAATGCGTGCTCGTGCCACGTGTGCGGCATGACGCCGGCAGTTGCCGGCTCAAAAAAGTCGACTTCTGCCCAGTGTGTGCCAAGAATCATCGCCACCAGTACGCAGGACGCCAGCATCTGACCGAGCAGATAACCCCCGAGCACATCGGTCCACCCGATGCCAGCGTGGCGCAGCATCCAGGCTGGCAGCACCAGCACTAGGCAAAGATGCGCCGACTTGGTCAACCCGAATCCGCCCCAGCGGCGGGGTCCGATGCGCGCGGTCAGGCGCGTCTTGCCAAAATGATCGGCCCAATCCGAGTACCAGCATAGATACGGCAGCGATAGCGCGGCAACCAGCGGCCAGTACCAATGCTGGTAGCGAA
>JAYVEF010000062.1:0-5665 GCA_043748965.1 Burkholderiales bacterium | reverse complement strand
CAACGCGAGGCATTCCTGATGCGTTACTGGCAGGACCTGGACGTAGCCGAAACGGCTGCAGCAATGGGGTGCTCCGAGGGCAGCGTGAAAACACACTGTTCGCGTGCGACGCACACCTTGGCCCAAGCGTTAAAAGCCAAAGGAATTACACTATGAACGCTCGAGAAATTAACTTTGCCTACAAAGTGCGGCACGCACTGAACGAAAATCTCGATCACTTGCCCGCAGCAACCGTCGCGCGATTGGCCGATGCCCGAAAACAAGCGTTGGCAGCGCGGCGCGGCGATCTCGCCCCAGTGCGTACCTTCGCCACGATCCCGATGTTTGCTGGCCAGACAGGTAGTTACTTTGGCAATGTCAATCCATGGCTTGGACGCGCTGGACTGGCAGTGCCGCTAATCGCGCTGGTGCTGGGACTAGGCGGCATGTTCAAATACGAACAGCAAAAGCACATTAGCGATACGGCGGACATCGACGCCGCTGTGCTGTCAGACGAGTTACCGCTCTCAGCTTACCTAGACCACGGTTTCAGCGCTTATCTGGCACGCCAAGCGGAGTGACGATGTCGGCCCGATTTGCCAAGATCAGCGGCTGGCATTGGGTCGCACTAGGCACGTTGCTTCTGTCCGCGATCGCGATCGCGGCCACGGCGGTGCCGCAGGTGACCGCGCAAGTGCCGGTCGTTGCGCGAGCGGTTAGCGCAGCACCGGCCGCCATGCAGCCGGCAACCCCATCAACGGTGCCAGTCGCCGCTCCAGCCGTCGTTAAACCGGTATCAGCCAAGTTTGGTACCAAACCATTTTGGTCGGACCTGACCGAAACTCAAAAAGCCGCCTTGGCACCGCTCGCCGCCGACTGGCCCGGCATCGATGTTTTCCGAAAAAAGAAATGGATTGAAATCGCTTCGCGATTTCCGTCCATGAAACCCGCCGAGCAGCATCGACTGCAGGAACGCATGCGTGTGTGGGCCAAATTAAGTCCTGACGAACGACGCGTCGCGCGCGAAATCTACACCCGCACCAAAACGCTCGGGTCAAGTGAAAAATCGGCGCAGTGGCTTGAATACCAACAGTTGCCCGAAGCTGAAAAACACCGTCTCGCGAGTGATCTTGCTGCAAAAAAACGTGTCGCCAATTTGCCAACTTCGCCAGCAGTCTTGAAACCTCCAGCAGCCGTCAAGCCGTCAGAAATTCCTGCGTTGGCAAAACCGATGTTGGTACTGCCGCCAGCGGCACCGGCTGTTATCGCCCCGCTACCTGCAGAACCTGTACCAGTAGCGCCGCCAGCACCGCAACCGATTCCGATGATTAACTGAACGGCGGTTTTTGCTTTTGATCTAGAACCTCGTTGACACAGAACTGACATCCCATCCCATGCCGGAGATCCTTTTGTCGCCCTCGTTCCGGCGCCGCCTCGCTGCCACCGTGTACGAAGCCTTGTTGCTGTTTGGCTTGCTATTTGTTACCGGGCTGATTTTTGGCACGCTGCTGCAGCAGCGTCATGCGTTGTTTTTGCGGCGCGAATTGCAAGCCGTCGTGATTTTTGTGATGGGCCTGTATTTTGTCTGGTTCTGGAGTCACGGCGGCCAGACGCTGGCTATGAAAACCTGGCGCATGCGATTACTGACTGCCACTGGCCAACCGGTCCCGCCGCTACGTGCTGCCGTACGTTACGCGCTATGCTGGCTATGGGTAGTACCTGGTCTGCTGGTTGCTGGATTGGTAGGCGCAAGAGGCTGGTGGCTGGTGCTCATACCGGTTGCTAATATTGCAGGCTGGGTCGCGCTGGCGCTTGCCGACCCGGCCCGACAGTATGTGCACGACCGCCTGGCGGGCACCCGGCTGGTCCGTGTCGAAGACGCGCTAAAAATCGCTACGAAGCCGTCAGGTAGAGCCTGACGTCTACTTTGCTCCGCACCGGCCGGCGTGCTGGTGCGGTACACTAAAAAAAACAACGACAACCGTGAGTCCATGGCGTTTTTCAGATCCCGCCGATCGTTTTTAAAAGTCGGGCTTATCGGCACTTTGATGCTGGGCAGCGCTGGCGGCATATACCGGCTGATGCGTCCGACCGCGCCAGATGGAAAGTTCATTCTTGATGGCGCCGCCGCAGCGGCACTGACGCGAATTATTCCGGCGATGCTGAGAGACGCCATCGAACCCGGTCCCGTAGCCATCTCGCAAGCCTTGGAGCGGGTGATCGGTGCGATAGCCGGCTTGCCACTGGCAACCCAGAAAGAAGTGCAGGATCTGTTCGGCCTGCTATCTTTCGGTCCCAGCAGACGCCTTCTGGCCGGCATGTCGGACCAATGGCAAGACGCCAAGGCCGACGACATCGCAACTTTCTTGCAAAGCTGGCGCGTGCATCGCATTGGCATGCTGCAAAGTGCTTATGCCGCGCTACACGATCTTATCATCGGATCGTGGTACTCCAATGAGGACACCTGGGCCGGCATTGGCTATCCAGGCCCAATCAAAGGATTGCGCTAAACATGGCGATACCGATTCAATCTGCCGGGATCATTCCCGATCCGATCGCCGCAGGCCTGGCCGGCGGCTGGAATGTGATTGATGCGTCGACGCTCACCAGCGACCGTATTCTCGAAGCCGACGTGGTAATTATCGGCACGGGTGCCGGCGGCGGTGTCACCGCCGAAGTCTTGACATTGGCGGGGCTGAAAGTCGTGCTCGTCGAAGAAGGCGCACTAAAATCGTCGCGTGATTTTAAAATGCGCGAAGCCGATGCTTATCCAGATCTGTACCAGGAATCAGCTGCCCGCAAAACCAAAGACAAAGCCATCAATATTTTACAGGGGCGGACTGTCGGTGGCTCCACCACTGTCAACTGGACATCAAGTTTTCGTACACCGACGGGTACTCTGGAGTACTGGCGCGCACATTATGGTTTAGCGAATTACACCGCGGCGAATCTGGCGCCCTGGTTTTCGATGATGGAACAACGCTTGAATATCGGGGTGTGGATGATGCCCCCCAACGAGAACAACGATCTGCTCAAACGCGGTGCTGCGCAACTCGGGATTCCCGCAGCGGCGATCATGCGCAATGTCAAAGACTGCTGGAATCTGGGCTACTGCGGCATGGGATGTCCGACCAACGCCAAGCAATCGATGCTGGTCACGACGATTCCATCAGCGCTATCCAAAGGCGCGACACTCCTGACCCGAACCCGCGCCGACAAGCTGCTGCTGGTCGGCGATCGGGTCGACAGCTTGACTTGTAGCGCGATCGATACGACCGGGTTACAAACCACTGGACGGCGGATTGTGATTCGTGCGCGCCATTATGTCGTGGCGGGTGGGGCGATCAATTCGCCGGCACTCCTGCTTCGATCGCGTGCGCCGAATCCGAATGGATTGCTTGGCAAGCGCACCTTTTTGCATCCGACGGTCATTTCGGCGGCGCTGTTTTCGCAGAGCGTGAACGGATTCGACGGCGCACCGCAGACGATTTATTCCGATCATTTCATGGATACGCAGGCAATCGATGGCCCGATCGGCTACAAGCTGGAAGCGCCGCCCCTCCACCCGCTGCTGTTCTCGACCACCATGCAGGGCTTCGGCGCGCAGCATGCTGCGATGATGCGGCAGTTCGCCCATACGCATGCGCTTCTGGCGCTACTGCGCGATGGTTTCCATCAAGAATCGATGGGCGGCAGCGTGCATCTGGCAGCAGATGGCGCACCGGTGCTGGACTATCCGACCACCGATTTTTTGTGGGAAGGCGTGCGCCGAGCTTTGCTGTCGATGGCCGAAATTCAGTTTGCCGGCGGCGCCCTCAGCGTCTATCCGGTGCACGAAAACGCCATCGGGTATACAACTTGGGCCAGCGCAAAAAAAGCCATTGCGACATTGCCTCTGAAGCCGCTGCTGACACGCATGGTGTCGGCTCATGTGATGGGCGGCTGCGGCATGTCCGACGATGTCAGCCGCGGCGTAGTCGGGCCCGATGGTCGCTATCATGGGGTGCGGAACCCGTCGGTGCACGACGGCTCGGTGTTTCCCACATCGATCGGCGCCAACCCGCAGTTATCGGTGTACGGCATCACCGCGATGCTGGCGAGTGGTTTGGCGCAAAGCCTGACCGGCAAACCATCCTCAGCGCTGGTGACACTGTGATGTCATCGCGTTGAAATGGTCGCGAGAATAACGCGTCTCCTGATCCTGCTGCAATGCCTGTTCGGCCTGGCGATATCTTTTGTCGCCATCAAATTACTGCATGTTCAAAATTACTGGCTGGCAGGCGCGCTCGGGATCGCCGTCATTCTGGTGGGCCGACTCTCGATTACGGCCAACAGTTTTCTGCTGGCCCGGCTGTACCGCAGCGAAACACCCGCGCAGTTTCAGATCAACTGGCGCCAGGCCTCGCAGTTATTTCGCAGCGAATTCAATGCCACGATGATCAGCTCGAGCTGGAGCATGGCGTTTCGCAGCTTTGAAAAACGCCCGGCCAAAAAGCCACGTGGTCTGCCCGTGCTGCTAATTCACGGATACGGTTGCAACAGCGGTTACTGGTACTGGATGAGTCAGCGACTGGCAGATGCGCGCATCAGCCATCACGCGGTAAATCTGGAACCGGTACTAACCGACATCGACAACTATGTGCCGATCATCGCCCGGGCAGTCGATACGCTGCTGCACGACAGCGGCCACGCCAAAATCATCATCGTAGCGCACAGCATGGGTGGGCTGGCTGCCCGTGCCTACCTGCGCGATTACGGCAACAGCCGGATTGCCAAAGTTATCACGTTGGGCACGCCGCACAATGGTACTAGCCTTGCGAACCATGGCGCGGGTGAAAGCTCGCGTCAGATGCGGCGTGAATTTGCTCATGGCGGCAGCGCCAGTGGATGGATTCTAAAACTCGCGCAGACCGAAAATGCCGTCACCCGCGGCCTGTTTGTATCGATCTATTCGCATCATGACAATATCGTTGCACCACAGATATCATCGCACCTGGACGGAGCCGTCAACATTGAACTACGCGGTATCGGGCATGTTGCGATGGCGTTGAATCCTGAGGTCCAGGATTTGGTGATCCGCCAGATTTTGGCGGTCGACGCGGACAAATAGCCAATCGGATTCGCAAATGCCGCCGTCAAATGCAACCGCAAACCGCTACTGATTTTTTTATCCCGCTCAGGATCCGCTAGCGCAATCACCTTGTCTAGCAACCCACTGCTGACCTGATGGACGCCCCGAATCGCCGCATACACTCCGTGTGTGATTCCTGACTGCACCTGCTCGACAGCGCGCGCGGGCGCAGCGATTGGGTCAACTTTTTCAAGCAGTCGATAGGGCTTGGTCGCGATGTTCTGATGCAGTTTTTCGGTCGTATCCAACGCTGCAGAAAAAGCGTCATCAAGCAATTGCTTGATCCCCCTGATCTGGCCATACGCCTCTTTCGAAACCATATTTTTTGCCTTTCAATCGGTAAGACACCAGGTTTTGATTTGCGCATACCCTGTGCGGTCGTGCGCCAATTGCATATGATGCACGCCCGGGAATACACGCCGCTGCGCTTCCGATACCAATCCGTCAGCAGGCGCATTCGGTACTTTGACCAGTGCATCACCAAACTGTTTGGCCAAGCTGCCTTCGGGATCATCGCCTAGCGTGCCGGCAATCAAATAATGACGTGCTGTACCG
>JAYVEF010000061.1:0-5699 GCA_043748965.1 Burkholderiales bacterium | reverse complement strand
CGCCCCTGCCTGACCTGCACCAGCCAGCAGTTCGAGTGCCAGCACGATTATCAGAGACCAAAAAAGCTGACCTACCTTATTGCAACGATTCATTGAATGATCCAGTTCAGATTCAAGTAGCCATAGCGACGCTGCTCACGCACGCCGTCATACGGATGAAAGCCAGCGCCCAGTCCGAGCGCCACGGCCAAATCCTCGTCGATTTGCCATTCGTGTTCGGTATGGATGTCGACCGCAGTGCCGCTGCCGAATCCACGCTGCCGGTACTGCGCCCCTTGCGCCACCAGACGCTGCCGGAAGCTGCGTTGGTAGCGCTGCCAGGTGCGCCATTCAAGCCTTGCAGCGACCGCTATTTCGCGTTCACTGGCCGGGTTGAAGTACGGCGTCGACAGGGGGCTGCTGCGTGCGGCAGTCAGACTCAGCGTGGTGTCGAGCTGCACCCGCGGACCGCTTAACCAGCGCTGCTGCCACCATAGGCGCGCGGCACGACGTCGATTGGTATCGGAAAAATCGATCGTGACCAGTTCCAGACCTGCCTTGCGCGCTTCGTTGTCGCTCCACATGGCTGCCGACTGCCACTGCCGGGCGGTTACGCCGACGCGGTAAGCCGTAGCCGACAGCGTATTCAGATTGCTGTCGAAACTGCTGGCGAGTTGCCACTGGTCCGACCCGGACGAGGCCAGCGTCAGCGCGATACCGCTCTGACGCGCGGTACCGTCGGCGTGATGCAATTCGATCTGCAGGGACAGTAGCGGTGACGCCGCTGCCAGACCGATACCGACACGGTTGCGCGCAGCTGTGTCGGACCCGGTGCCTTGACGCAGGCTGCCGCTGGCGCGCGACCAGTGACTGAAAGCACGCAGATCGGCAGCGTCGGTCCAACCTAATTGCATTGAATGGAAGGTCGCATCGAATACCGATTCCGCACCCGCAGCCGCAGCCCCACGGCCAATCAGCAAGTCAGCGTGCAGCACTGGCTGCCTGCGCCGTTGCATCGAGCCTGCCAGGCGCCGGATGTTGCGCTGATCCGGTTCTGCGGCTTGCAAATCTTTCAATGCCAGAGCGGCTGCGTGGGTGGCGTTCAGGGCGAGTGACACTTCGGCACTACCGATCGCGGCATCGACTGAATCAGGATGATCGACCAGCATCAAGCGGTATTCATCCAGCGCCGCGTGACGATGATCGCGCGCATTCTGCAGACTTGCATTGGCCAGACGGACGTCGGAACTGAACGGAGCCAGCGCCTGTAGAGCGTGGAGACGCTGTTGGGCGTCGTCTAGGCGCTGCGTATAGATCCTGAACAAGATAGCTTGCACGGCCAGGCGCAGGTAATCGGGATTAGCGTGTTCTATCCCGGCCAGACCGAGATGCGCGCGTTGTGGCGTCGCCGCGAGTAGCTGATCGATCAGCGCGATGGCTTCGTCGGGCTGGCTCGATTCGAGTAAGGCATACGCCAATGTGATGGCAGCGTCGAGCTTTAGCTCGCCATGCTCGGCGGCACGTGCTGTCAGCAATGGTCGCAACAACCTGACGGCCTGTTCAGGCTGCTGCAGCACGAGGTAGGCCTCGGCCGCTGCAGCCGCGGCGTAGGGGGGCAGGACGACCTGCTGCTGTTGCAGGGTTTGGTATAACGCGACGGTAGCGCGCATGCGGTCGCGTTCGCGTAGCGCCAGGATGGCGTCAAAACTGGTTGAACGACGCGATCCGAATTGCGCCGTAATCTGGCGTTCTTCGTCCAGCGCCAAGTCCAGCGTGGCATACCGTTGCGCACCACTTTGCGAGGCCTGCTGCGCCACCCCGAAAACCACTGTCAGCGCCGCTGCCGCATGGGCCAGCTGAAATCGCTGATCGGTGCTGAATAATGCCGGGCGTTGCTGCGACAGCTGGTATGCCAGATGCGCGGCGCCAGTCTGACCAAGCGCCAGCACGCGCTGTCGAAAGGCTTCGGCGTCTTCAGGCTGCAGCTCCTGCAGGCGTTGCCAGGTCGCAGCGGCCTCCAGCCAGGATTGGCGGTGTTCGAATTCGGTAGCGCGCAGGCGCAGCGCCACCGCCGTTGTATCGGCGTTCGGCGCTGCCTGCGGGCGTGGCGCCAGAAAAACAGCACTGAACCCAACCGCGAATAGCACGGCAGTTTTGACAAAAATTGATTGCATGAGTACCTGTATGGATCATGGATGCCTGCCAGCAGCAGCGCCTGAATGTGTGCACAGCCATCAGGTCGAGGAGGTCTGGTGCGCGGGGGGGGTTAATGAGGGCGTAAATTATCACATTAGCAACTACTAATGGTAATAATTGGTATTTCTTTCGGTTTTGTTGTCGTGACGATGCAGTTTCAGATCATGCACAGCGACAGGCTATTTCCGGCGGCCACTACGCGGAATTCTCAAGACGGAATTAATGCCGAAATTGTCCGAAATAAAACTGCATTTTTCGGAAAAATGCATGGTCAGTGCGCAGAAAAAATCTCTAAATATCCGACAAGAGAGGTAACGCATGCATTCAAATCTCGCATCGTTACCTTGTTTTAAGCGATCGTACTCGGTCGGATTTGGATACCAATCGACGTCGCACAGCAGGACAGCCGTGATGCCATCGAAAAGGCCGGCAGCGGATGGTACGGGGCGCCGAGTTGCACCCGCAGCGACCTGAATGCGCTGAGCGAGAAGAAGCGTGCGCCATGCGAGGCTGTCTTTCGGTAGCGCCGATCGGGGACTTGATACTGCACACCCGGTACCGTTGCACAAACGCCAAGCGCCGCCATGCGAGGCGCGCTTGCACGGGACTACGAGGCTGTGGTGGGCATGGTGTTCGGCGAAGTCCCACGACACGTTGCCGTACTGCATAGCGCAGAACGGTTCGAGCGGATGGTCAACGGTACTGGAATGGCTGCACTTACTGCAAAAGGGGCGCAGCAGCCATGAGCGACTACTTCAGTGACCGGAAGAACGGCCCTCGTGCACGCACGCAAGACCATCAACGCATCGGCAATTGAAAATTGAGACCAGACAATTACGTGGTGGTGTCGGCAAATTAAAGAAAGGATTGCCCTTCTTCAGCCGCAAACGGACGCTGTCGTCAATCAGCCCAGTTCGATGCTGAAATCAGCATATATAAAAAAGCCCATCCTTGCGTCAGGACGCGAGGACGGGCTAATTGACTGGGTTGACGTCCGCGGCGCGAGCGTCGATTCAGTGATTACTTGGCTGGAGCAGCTGCGTCGGCGTCGGTCGACATGGCAGGCTTGGCCATCTTCTTCATTTTTTTCGTGCGCTTTTTGACGACGGGTGCCGGCTGCACACCGATATCGCCGTTTTTGTGCAGCTCGCCGGCCTTGTTGGCGGCTTTGGCAGCGGCCTTGACCTCTGCACGGGTCTTGGTGTCAGTCACGGCAGGCGCCGTCGACGCTGGGCCTGGTGAGACATCGCCAGTCTTGATTTCACCCGCTTTGGCAGCGGCCTTGGTTTCAGCTTTGACTTCAGCGCGCGTCTCGGTGCTGGCAGGTGGCGCGGTCGGTGCGGTGACTGCAACGTCGCCGCGTTTGATCTCGCCGGCTTTGGCAGCTGCTTTGGTGTCGGCTTTGACTTCAGCGCGGGTTTTCGGTGCGTCGGCAGGCGTTTGTGCGAAGGCTGACAGGGCGACACCTTGGACCAAGGCTAACAGCAGTAAGGCTTTCTTCATCGTGATTCTCCGGTTATGAAATTTCAATATGACAAACGGTGATGCGTAGTTCGCTGCTGATCCCACAGGTGTGAAGATTGTGCAACCGAGCTACTGATGCGATTGCTGGGCGCGATCATAGCACGGTGACAAGTGCTATTTTGCCTCAGGACTGCAAGCACTCAGGCACAAACGCCTGATCCATGCCGGTCGTTGACAAACGGCGCCAGCGCCGACTTGCGCTGGATCAGAACGCGCTAGCCCTACAAAATTCTGATAGCTATGTTCGTAACCGTACAGAACGCGGTGGCACGCTACGCCAGACTCTGTATCAAGGGTGCCGACCTGGCACTTTCCTGCAATCAAAATGGACCGTACAATGACAAGACCCATGCATAACAAAGAAGAAAGCGCCGCGCGCCTGAAAGAAATCATGACGGTTCCGGCGATGTCAGCAGAGCGCCACGCATTGATTCTTCGTGAACGTATCGGCCACCGCCGCAGCGCCGAAGACACGCGTGAGCAGGCCCGCTATCGACGCGCCGACGCCTACGCACTTTGCTGATACGACAATATGAGCACAACCTACTACGTGTTACGCGTCAAAACTTCGGCGCAGGGCGACGGTGCCTACCTTGGCGTCGACGCCAATGCTGTCCCTGCGCTGGTTACTAGTCCCGCCAGTGCTCGCCGGTTTGCCTCTCTCGCAGAAGCCGAACAGTCCTCGCAAGACGGCGGAGCAAGCTTTGGCGGCTTTGAAATCGAAGTACGCAATACCGTCGACTGACGGCGGGCAGCGTGTACCTGACGCAAGCCCCCGCACGACGCCGCCCGGTAGTCAATGCGGGCGACTGGCGTCCTGCAACGCCTGCTGTGCGCCGTGCCGGATGGATGTCAGCGTTGCCGATGGCGTGATCAGGTTGCCGTCATAGCGCAATTCGATCAACGCCGGGCCGCCACTTGCAGCGATGTGTGCCACCGCGCGCTGCAGCGCACCGGCAAACTGTTCCGTGCTGTCGACCATTTCACCCGACGCGCCATAGGCACGGGCCAGTGCCGCAAAATCCGGATTATGTAGTTCCGTACCCGACACCCGCGCCGGGTAATGGCGTTCCTGGTGCATGCGGATCGTACCGAACATGCTGTTGTTGAAAACAATGAACAGCACGCCGGCACCGTATTGCACTGCAGTCGCCAGCTCCTGGCCATTCATCATGAAATCACCGTCGCCGGCAATGGTCAGTACGGTGCGTGGTACGCCTTGCAGGTTGCCGAGCAGTGACGCGGCAATCCCTGCCGGCACGCCGTAGCCCATCGCACCCGAGGTGGGCGCCAACTGCGTGCGCAATCCAACTCGCCGGTCGCCATATCGCCAGAATCGGTGCCCCCATGAGGCAAAATTCCCGGCGCCGTTGGTGAGTATCGTATCGGGCGGCAAGGCGCTGCGCAGGGTTTGCATCACCTGCCATAAATTCAGCTTGATGGAGGGTTCGGCAAACAACGCCGGCTGCGCCTGCCAATGCAGGTAAGCCGCGCGCGCCCCTGCCACCGCGCCCTGCCAGGCGCTGCTGTCGACCGGATCGAGCGCAACTAACGCGGCGGCGCACTGCGCCATTCCGCTATTGATCATCAGATCGGCCTGATACACCCGTCCCAGCTCCTCGACACCGGCATGCACGTGGATCAACTGCTGGCGTGGTCGCGGTGCTTCGAGCAGGGTATATCCGCCCGTGGTCATTTCGCCCAGTCGCGGGCCGATCGCGATGACCAGATCAGCTTCCTGGACCTGCAATGCCAGTTGCGGATTGATGCCGATGCCGACGTCGCCGATATAGTTCTGGTGGGCGTTGTCGAACAGATCCTGAAACCGGAATGCACATGCCACCGGCAGCCGATTGCGCTCGATAAAAAGCTGCATGTCAGCGCAGGCCCGGTCGCTCCAGCTGCCACCGCCGAGCAGCACCACTGGACGCTGCGCTGCCGCCAGGCGGGCACGTAACTGCTGCATTTGTTCGGGTCGCGGTGCAGCCTGAACTGGCTGC